>NC_003064.2:0-300000 GCF_000092025.1 Agrobacterium fabrum str. C58 | reverse complement strand
TGCCGATCACGGGCTGAACGCTTCCACCTTCACTGCCCGGGTAATCGCTTCGACCGGGGCCGGGCTGTTTTCATCGGTCGTCGGTGCGCTTTGCGCCTTGAAGGGACCACTTCATGGTGGCGCACCGGGCCCGGTACTGGATATGCTGGACGCCATTGGCGCCGAGGCGGAAATCGAGCCTTGGCTGCTGGATGCGCTTGGGCGCGGAGAACGTCTTATGGGATTCGGCCACCGGATCTACCGCGTTCGTGACCCGCGCGCCGACGTGCTGAAACACGCGGTTTCCACCCTGAAAGAGGGCTCCGACCGCATTGCCTTTGCGGGTAAAGTGGAGGAAGCGGCACTAGCACTTCTCAAGGAAAAGAAGCCTCTGCGCCCTCTGCAGACCAATGTCGAATTCTATACCGCACTCGTGCTGGAAGCGGTGGGTTTTCCGCGCGATAGCTTCACCAATGTCTTTGCGGCCGGGCGTATGGCGGGCTGGACAGCCCATGTCTTGGAACAGGAGCGGACAGGCCGCCTCATTCGCCCACAATCCCACTATATCGGTCCACATCCAAGGTGAGATTTCGCGCAGCAGTGGAGAACAGAAAATACCACCTGCCTACTTTTGATCGGGAAAGAGATTACATCTCATAAGCCCTAAATAATAAGCAACGCAATTGCAGCGATGGTCGGCGGCCGCTTTAGCCCAACTGCCGGCCTCAAGACCACTTTGCAGTTGAAGGATCAGAACCATCGACCCTGTTATTTTTCATAAGCTAACACGTTGAGATTGGTCAGCGGCGGACGTGCCGTGTCTTCCGCCGAACGGCCGATATGACGCCGTAAGAGGACTTTCCGATGTTGGGTACCGTAAAGCGAGAACTGACATCCAAACGTCCGGCTCAGGAAAACTCGAAAGAGCTCGACCTTACCCCGCCGATCAGAGAATCGGCAGTTATGGGCGGAGCGCCCCGTTTTAGACAGTAGAAATTCCAGCCTTAGCCCCTATTGACCTCAGCTTTGGTTGAGTTTGTAGGAATTGCAAGACGGTCGCGGCTCATGTCGAGGCGACACACTCCGGAGGAGAACGTCTTGGTCACGTATTTTCGACATTCCAAACCTAGATATTCCTGGCGTACTCGCCTCTTAGGGGGCGTCGTTCTGCAATTGCTCAGCACCGCATTCTTGGTAGTTCTATTTTGTCTATTGGACGCCATTACCGCGAAGCCAACGACTACTTTTGGGCAGCTCGTCCCGTGTTTGGTAGGAGGTGTCGCTGGCTTTCACTTTGTAGCCCTTCGTCGCCCCGTTGCCGCCAGTCACCTCAGTCTCGTTGCGTTATCGTTCTTGGCATTTGGAACTTTTTACTGGTTAGTGTCCCATTCGCTGCCTGACCTGTTACTAGCAAAAATGATATCTGGATTTGGGCTCGCTATGGCGGCCGCAAAGGCCTTCCAACATTGCTTTTTTGAAAAGCCAGTTCTTCCCCACATTCACTAGATGTGGATCCGTTGGATGCAGATCGACCGAATATACATTCCGGAGCGTTTAAAATGCCAGCTAAACCTATGACCTCTTCGTTTCGCTCTTGAGCGGATTCGAACCGTCAACCCCGCCCCTGAGATTGGCTAAACACTTGCAACACAATTCATTCACAGACGCCGCCGTAAACAGGTTTTGCTGGCCAATAGGAATAACGCCCATCTAAAGGGAAGTCGACCTAACGGCGGCACAGCCAAGGCCACCAAGTTGCTGAGAAATCAGCGCGGAGACGGAGAGCAAGGTGCTGCGGTTACCGCTGGCTTGGGATCGCACACCGATTTCAAAAGCGAGATTGTCGTCGCTTGAGCAGTTTTCGAAATATCAGCATATCCTTCTCTGTACTGAAGCTTCCCCATAACTGCGCTAGCGAGGCTTGCATCCATTCTCTCGGCGACTGCCAATGCGGCGGCGGCCCTGTTCTTGAATGGCAAGAGAGCTTCGAGAACATACCCATCGCCGCGTGCCTTGGCGAGCCCGCACTGCTGGAGCCTTACTTCATGGCAAGACGCATGACCGAAATCGCCATGGTGCGTGTGATTGCTTACAGGCCGGATATGTCGCCGACCGACTTCGAGGTACGCCCTATGTGCCGCAACCGTTACAGCTGGCATGCGGATCATCGACGAGACCATCAGTAGGGCGGCGGTGAAATATGGACAAATCCCAACCGTCGAGGAAACCAACGACCGGCTCGCGCAGGCGATCCGCCGTGCCAGCACCTTACCGTTCTGCGATCCGATTACACCGCGGCCGCGTTGATCGTCTCAGCGAATGAAGAGCCAGGCCTGTCCAGGCTGTCCTATGCAGGTTTCAAACCCTAAAGGCGAGGGAGGGTCGAGCGGACATGTTTGGCAAGAGCCTTCGCAATTAGCGAAGGCCGGCTCTCTCCGAGCTCCACAGCCAGCCCTATTGTGGGAAGGGTCGGCAGTCCGTCCGTTATGACGAAGAGATCCGGCGGAACAGCCGTCCTCGTGAAGACGCTAATGGCGTGACCTGAACGAGCGATTGCCGTCAGGCCCGCGAGACTGTTGCTTGCAAAGGCGACGCGGTACCGGCGGTTTGACGCCCCCATGACGTCGCAGGCCGCTCGGTAGTCAAGCGTGGCAGGAGCGGAAAGGGCAAGCGGCAGGACGGGCCGATCGAGAATAGCTGGCCTGGACGAATTTGCCACCCATACGAAATCCTCTCGCCTGATGATCTCCGGACTGGCCAATTCCGAAAGCGAGACGATCCCGAGATCGATCTGCCTTCTTCTTAGCATCGGCCGTAGCTCGGTGGTAGGCGCGCAGACCATTCGTAGTTCGACGTCCGGGTGCCGTTCGAAAAAGCCCTTCAGGATGGAAGGAAGGAAAGCGATGGAGTAATCTTCCGGGCAGCCGAGACTGACTGAGCCCTGTAGAGTAGCCCCGTTCATATCAGCCAGCAACTCGTCATGCTGAGCAAGAAGCGCTTCCGCATGCATAAGCAGCTTTTCGCCTGCGGATGTCAGGCGGACACCGGATCCGCTCCTATGGAGCAGGATCTGCCCGATCATCTCTTCAAGGCGCTGCATCTGCATGCTCAATGTCGATTGCGTGCGTCCAACTTGCTGAGATGCCACGCTTATGGAACCAGCCCTGGCAACCACTGCGAAGTTTCTGAGGACTGATAGGTCAAGGGTCATATGGCCATCGATTTTGTTGATATCGGAATAGAATAATATCAATTTGCCCATAAAGAAAACACTGCGTAGTTTTCTTCAGCGCCAACTGAAGGAATTGACCCGTGTCTCTCAACAACGAACAGAGCTTCTGGAATCAAGCAAACAGGCACCTGACGCGATACGGGCCAAGCTTCGAGAGCATCATCGTCGAGCGTGCGAGCGGAAGCTACGTCTATGACGCCAACGACCGCCCCATATTGGACTTTACGTCGGGACAGATGAGCGCCCTCCTCGGCCATACCCATCCGGACATCGTTGCGACAGTCGATCGGCAGATGCGCTCGGTCGCACATCTCTTCAGCGGCATGCTCTCGCGTCCGGTGGTGGAACTAGCGTCGCGCCTTGCGGCGCTCGCACCAGGTCTCGATCGTGTGCAGCTGCTGACGACGGGAGCCGAGTCCAACGAGGCTGCCATTCGCATGGCCAAACTTGTGACCGGCGGCCATGAAGTGGTCGCCTTCGCGCAGAGCTGGCATGGCATGACCGGCGCCGCCGCCGCCGCGACCTATAGCGCGGGGCGTCGCGGATATGGGCCGGTGGCTGCAGGTTCTCTGGTGATCCCCGCACCCAACTCTTATCGTCCTCGCTTCGCAAAGCCGGATGGCACGAACGATTGGCAAACCGAACTGGATGATGCTTTCGCGCTCATCGATAATCAGTCGACTGGTAGCTTGGCAGCGTTCATAGCCGAACCGATTCTCTCGAGCGGTGGAATCCTGGAACTTCCGGCAGGTTATCTGGCTGCGCTCAAACTAAAATGCGAGGAGCGGGGCATGCTTCTCATCCTAGATGAAGCTCAGACCGGCGTGGGCAGAACCGGGCACATGTTCGCGTTCCAAAGGGATGGCGTCACTCCCGATATTCTGACGCTCTCGAAAACACTCGGTGCCGGCTTGCCGCTGGCTGCGGTGATGACGACCGAGGCTATCGAGCAGAAGGCCTTCGAGAAGGGATATCTGTTCTACACCACGCACGTCTCTGATCCGCTTCTGGCCGCAGTCGGCGTCACTGTCCTGGACGTTGTCGAGCGAGAAGGCCTTCTCGCTGCTGCAATCGGGCGTGGCGCAAGGTTGCGGGCCGGACTTGTCTCCCTTCAACAGAGATTCGAATGCGTGGGCGATGTGCGCGGCCGCGGCCTTCTGATGGGTCTGGAAATCGTCGCGGACCGGCAGACGAAAGCGCCTGGGTTCGCTCTCGGTGCTAAAATCATGGAAGAGGCGATGCGGAGGGGACTGAGCATGAATATCGTCAAGTTGCCCGGAATGGGCGGTGTGTTTCGCATCGCGCCGCCACTGACAGTTTCAGACGAGGAAATCGACCACGGTATCGAGATCATGTCCGATTCCATTCAGGCTGCCTCAGGAGCGTGATCGAGCCGTCGTGTGGTGATCGCGCTAAAGGAAAGGTCGTCGACCGGATGATGCATGCCGTCGTGCTGGTGGCTGCCGCAATAGCTGCCGTCGCGTCAGTCGGCATGTGTAGCCGCTGTTCACCCGCTCTCTCTTCGCGTCGTCGGTGGCGGCGACCATTGTCTCTGGTCGCGACCTGCTCCGGTATTCAGAGAGTGCTCCGATGGACGGCAATCTGCGGCTTGCCGTTCTCGTCCTCCTCTTTCCGATGCTTCCTCCGATGAACTTGATCCTCCTGCAGCAGCTATACAGCAGCCGGCGCGACTTGGTGATGCGGGCGGCTGGCAGACGAGAAGGACAGTTCGGATTGCCCGTCCTGCCGCTCGTCGCGATCGCAATGGACTAAGTGGTGGCGGTCGCATGCTCGCACTAAAATAGGCGTTCTGGGCACCGGGATCATAGAGTGACCCGGCGAGTACATGCCTGTCTGCTTTTGATAGTCGAACCTGGGACCCAGCAATTCCAACACGACTTCGCCTTGAACGGAATCAAGCCAGATCTACCAAGCGCGTGCCTCAATCGCCACATCACTTATCTTTCTTCGTCCCATGTTTATGCAATGTTGCCCGGGATTGAATAGCTAGATTGCCATTCCGCTACGTCGGCAAACACCGCCGCGCCCTCCTTAAGGAGGTGCTCGCGTTGAAGTCGAAGCTCGACAAACGACAGACGGCGATTGAAGCGCTAGCCGAAGATACAGAGGACCTGATCGAGACCTATGGCCTCTAATCCGCCAGTCGCTGTCCACGATGCCTGCGTCCTCTACCCTTCCACCTGCGCAACATTCTGATCCAATGCGCCTTCGCCGGTCTCGTCTAGGCACGCTGGACCGACGAGATACATAATGAGTGGATGCGCAATCTCGCCGCTAACACACCAGGTTTGTCCATCGACCGTCTGGAAGCCACGCGCGACCGGATGAACGGGGGCCCTCCAGAGGCTGTTGTGGCGGACTATCACCCGTTGATTGCGGATCTCACGCTACCGGATCCCGACGATCGACATGTTCTGGCAGCCGCCATTTCAGCGAGGGCCTCCGTGATCGTAACCTGGAACCTGAAGGACTTTCCCGCGAGAGACCTTCTCGCCCATGGTGTGACCAGCAAGTCGCCAGATGATTTCCTTACCGATCTCCATGCGGCAGGCAAGTTATGCCATCCAGGACACGCCAGACGTCGTGCAGCAGCACTACGGGCGCTTTTTGCCGCAGGACAAAGCAGCATTGGTGGCGCGGATCCTCAATCAGGTGTGGGAGGCCGCATAGTGTGATGGCTGCGTCGTCAGCCCATTGCAGGCATGCGTGCAAAATGTACGCGTCCGTCGTCCGCACTGCCGTCGTCTCGCTCTTGAGCGGAATTGGACCTTATTATTCTGCGCGATTCGAATGAACTCGGCAGCCTGGCGTTCAATGCGAGGGCGGTCTATTCGCTAAACGGAAGTTCAATATCTTCTCGGTTTTTCTTTGCACCGCCGATTAGGACCGTTTTGAACCGGTCCGCATCTGGTGCCGGCAGCATCCCCGCCCCGACTCGGATAGCTTCTTGCCACGCTGGCCCACGCTCCCACGCTTCGTTGTAGACGAGGGCCAAGTCGGCAGATCGCCTTGTCTGCTGCAGTGCCTCAAAAAGTAGCGCGGCTTGGCGAATGTCCTTCTCGCGCTTCGCTGACCCCTGCCCGTCAATGTGGCGGCGGCTGGCGACTATGAGCTTGTGGACCGCATATCGAGTTGGATCGGGGACAACGACTGGGATGCCGCTTCGGTGGAGCAGTATTGTCCTTACGGGTTCCCTGATGAGAAAATCGAGAAAGCGTAGTGGATCCGCGCTGGCGCCGCCAAGGGCGGGCATCTTCGCCGGCTGATCGATGTAGTCGTCCGAGCCTCGGTTCGATGTCAAGAATTCCACCCTGTAGCCGTCGGCATTTTGAAATGCCGACGAAGCCGCTGCTCCCGATCTATGTGGGACGGGCCGGAAACTGGCGTCGACCTCTTGCAGCAACTCCACGATCGGAGGCAGACAATCTTCAACTTCTCGACTGATGGCATAATCCTGAGCGATGTCCGCATCGCCGGTCAGTATGGCAGCCATGGGAAGGCGCACGCCCAGCAGCCCTGAGTAGCATTGAAAGGCCACCGTGCCGATGAGAACGCCACGACGTCGAAAGAGACCACCATTGGCTAGAGCTTCGACGATATCGCCCGACATCGCGTCGGGGGAAATCATCCCGCCTTCGCGGGTCAGGGTATTTACCAACCGCCTGCGAGCGCGTAGATCGTCCTTGTCCCGCTTATGATCAGATACGCGCTGAGCTATATCCGGATCATCAGCAGGACCAACATAACGACGTTTCGTACCACCGTGTCCATCCGGGATGTCGAAATACCAATACTTCCGTCCCTTGATGTTCGCCGGGGTGAATCGACCCTCCGGCGGGAAATCGGCCGTCCAAGCAGCGTCGAGCGAGCGCTGACCTAGCTCGGCGAGCATAGTTTGGTACATCAGATCAACGGATTTCATAAGCTCGATTCCGATGTTATACTGTTTTTCAAAAACAGTATAACGCTTGCGGGGATAGCTCGCAATGAGGAACGCGGCTTTATCGGCTTGATAGGAATCGAACCTGCACTCATCGCCATAAATCCGTTAAAGTGATTGAATTTATTACGCTGGCCAACTCTACGGGGCTGTACCACGCGTCAGTCCCATAACTTGCGGTTAAGCGCGACCAGGCAGAAAGCTTTTGCTCAGAAAAGGTATCAGCATCGCCAGAACCTCATCAGGCGCATCTTCCGGCTGTAGATGACCACCAGATGTTGCTCCGCCTGTGACCTCGTCCGCCCACCGCCTCCAAACTTCGATCGGGCTTCCGCGGTCGGATCGACTTCCTCTTTCGGGCCAGGAGACGAAAACAGGGCATCGAAGTTTACGTCCATCCCTGCGATCAGCCCGATCATGTTCCAGGTCCTCGCGTAGCGCAGATCGATAGTCTTCGATGATGGCTTCCCGCACGCTCGGTCGGCTGAATGCCTCGTGATAGGCTTCAGTGGCCTCGCGCTTCAGGAAATCACGTCCTTCCGTCATCCTGGCCAGAACCCGTTCAAGATAGCCGCGCGGGTCCAAATCAAGCAGATGCTCAGCAAGGTCATCCGGCTGCGCGAACAGAAACCAGTGAAAGTTTTTTAGAGCGAATTCGTGATCGACAGACGCCAAGGCATCAAGAGTGGGAATAACGGTCAGTGATGCGAATCCCCTGACCCGGTCTGGATGATCGAGGGCCAGACGATAACCGACGCGGGCGCCGCGGTCGTGACCGATCACGCCGAATGTCTTGTGACCGAAGGCGGTCATAAGTGACGACACAGCCCTTGCCGCCCGGCGTTTGGTGAACCGTTCAGAGTGATCTAAAATTAAGCTCCTGCCATAGCCCGGCAGGTCCGGAATGACGAGGCTGTATTCGCGAGAGAGAGCGGGCGCCATGCGACGCCAGGCAATATGCGTTTCGGGGAACCCGTGCAGAAGAAGGAGCGGCGGCCCGGATCCGCCAATCACGCCACTGAACTGGACGCCATCCGCCTCCATCTCGAATGGCCGCCAACCTGGGTAGAAGATGCTATCTCCGACGTTGTCTGAATCTCTCATCTCATCATCTTTCTCCGACGGGTAGTTCGGCGATTCTAAGTCATCAACGCCTTGCGATATGACGTAAAAGCTGGGCGCTCTTTCATGCCGGCTCCCTGTGTCACTTGCCGCCTTGCGTCGATGTCGTGAAATCGATGAGATCCTTATTGAACCGGGCCGCCTCCTCGAGGAAAGGCGCGTGACCGGAGTCGTCGTAGATCTTAGACTTGATCTGTCCGTTGAAGGATTTCGCGCGGGCAATGCTCGGCGCTGGCCGCACCAGATCGTCCTTACCGCCATAGATCAACAGAACCGGCACTTTTGCCTTGGGCAGGCCCTCTGCTGCCTGGACTGTCATCGAGGGAACTGTGCGCGTCATCACCCATGACGCCGTGGCTGCGTTTGAAAGCAGCCGTTCGAATGTTGACCGGTCCGGCTGCGTCTGGAAGCAGAGCGCGAGGAAGGTCCGCACAGCGTCAAGATGCGTCCGCAGGTCCTTTGACGCCAGCCCAGCATAAACCTCCGGGTGTGGCGTGATGAGGTCGGGCTTGATCTCGATGACACCATCGACATAGATGAGACCGCCGATCCCGGCGTCGCCATGAGCGGCAAGGTAATTCGAGAGTACCACGCCCCCCAGAGACCAGCCGACCAGAACGGGGTTCTTGGCTTTGCTCTCTTTCAGAACCGCAGCGAGATCGTCCACCCACCGATGACCGTCCTTATAGGCCTCTGCGTCATCCGGCTTTCCTGAAAGCCCGTGCCCCCTGAGATCATAGGTGATCAACCGAAACTTTTGCAGATCAGGGTCGGTCGTTTGCTTGTCCCAATTGATGCGGCTGCCGAGCAGGCCGTGGACGAACACGATGGGCTGGCCGGTCGGATTTCCGGTTTCCTCAACGGCGATCACCACACCATCGGACGATTGGACGGTGTATTCCTTGTCGGCAGCCGCGGCAGCCGACGCCGCCAGCAGTACGACGGCGGCAAACACGTGCCTTGCTGTCCTTACGAAACGATACTCAACCACAAAGCTTCTCCTGATTTGCTACGTTTAGCGATCACTACAAACTATCCACTTGATTTCTTCCGTCAAGCAGTCTTTAGTGATCGCTATGGATAAGCAGGTCAAAAGGCGGCGCGGCGGGCCGCGTACATTCAACCGAGAAGAGGCGATCGACATTGCTATGCGGCTGTTCTGGCGGCACGGCTATGAAGGCGTGTCGCTCAATGACCTGACGACGGCGATCGGGATTGCGCCGCCAAGTCTCTATGCTGCGTTCGGGAGCAAAGCGCAGTTATATCGCGAGGCTCTGGACCGATATGGCGGAATTCCCGGCGCGCTTCTCAACCTGGATGCAGCATCGACACTGGATGAAGTTGTGGCGACTATTTTGCGTCAAGGCGCTGATGCCGTGACCGATCCTGGGGGTGAAAGAGGGTGCATGGTCTCAAGCGGCATGCTCCAATGCGCGGAAGAACACGCCCCCTCGCTCTAACCGTGTCGAAGCGCCGAGACGCGATGCGGGATGCGATTGCTGAAGCATTGGGTCGGTGGCTCGATCCGGAACGTTCGAAATCCTTCGCCCGATTTCTCGCCGTTGTACTTCAGGGCATGTCCGTTCAGGCTCGAGATGGCGCCACGCGTAGCGAACTGGAAGAGGTGATTCAAGAAGCATTGCGGATCCAGCGAACCGGTTAATCGAGCGCCGCACGCGCCGCGATCGTACCGCTTGAAATTGCGAGCGAGTACTACGCCCCCCTGCACCGAAGCAGACATTGCCATCTGAAGGGTCAATCGCCGCTCACCCACCGCGCCTGACCCAGGGAGTATTGACCATTTTCAGCGCGTCATCCCTTCTTGGCCGCCCATAGTGTCGGCAAGACTCGCAAACTTGTGGTTTAGGCTTCATGAGTTCCCGCAATTTCGCACGGTGGTTTCCGCTGCCATGCACGCCGGGTGAGCCGCTAGACCAAGGCTGACCTTGGCCTTATGGATTTGACTTGAGGCCTTGCCCCACGCGGTCGAGGGATGGCAATCCGACAAGGAGACACAAGCCCTCCCTGCCCCATTCGCGGACAATACGGCCGCCGAGTTGCCTTTCAAGAACCGCGCTGAGCAGCAGAAGTCGGCTGATCTTGTTCCTAAGGTCAGGGTCGACTCGAGCTGGGATCACTGATCCGCGTAGCAAAGATATCTCGATCAGAATGGCTTTACGATCGCAAGCAATGCGATTGCGGCCATTGCAATGACAATACCAGCGCCTGCACCCCTTGTGCTTCTTGCGGCGCTACCGTCGCGGACCCATCGCCGAAGGCGGCCGGACTGGATCCCGTGTAACGCGGACAGGGCAGTCACCACAACGAGCTTGACCTGTAGCCAGGGAGAGGAAAACCACCCCAACCAAAACGCCAGGATCAAGCCGAAGGTCCAGGTCGATAACAAGGCAGGAGAGATCACTTGACGGTCGAGCCGGAGAACAGCGCCCAGCATCCGCGATTGATTCGAGGCCGGAAGCAGAGCGATCTCCCTCACAAGGCGCTCATGCATGAGCATGCCGCCAACCAGGAATACGACGGACGTGACATGCGCTGCCACGATGTACGGATACAGTTCGTTCACGTCCCGTCACCTATATTGGTGGCCATCAAAATCGTGCGACGGCGCAGCCACTGAATGTTGAAGTATCCCGCAAATGGTATGAACGCTGCGGCGAATAACCGTGCTGCATCCCGCCGCCGCCAGCCGCCTCCGGCTAAAGTCTGGAGGGTGATCCACATGTACGTGAGAAAAGCGATGCCGTGGATGGGGCCCAGATATTTTGATCCTTCGGGCCAGTTGAAGATATGCTTGGCCGGAACAGCGAGTCCCACCAGAAGCACGAGGGTTGTCGCTTCCGCGATCGATGCCATTTCAAGACGTCTCAGTTGTTGGAGTTCGACCAGAGCGCTCTCGGCGTCCGCCTCTGCGCCTTCATCCATCGGTGCACTCCTTCCAGGCGGTCACAGCTGAGCCGGATTCAGGGCGATGCCTGGCAATCAGCGCTTCGAAGGCATACGTCGCCCGTGCGTCGGCTTCCTTCTCACGGAAGAACCGCGTCGACACGTGATGGTTCAGGTATATGCCGTTCAGCTCCCAGATGAACTGCGCCACATCAGTTGCAGCCGACAAATGACCGGCCGTCACTGACTCGCCCACCAGCATTGTCAGTAGATTTCTCCAGCGTACCGTTAGCTGGGCCGCGTGATCGCGCACGTCACCGACGTCATCATCCAACTCAAACAGGGCGGCCGCGAGGGGGCACCCGCCCTGCAGGCCTGCCCGGCGGGACCATCCAAACCAAAGCTCGACCACCGCACGCAGTCTCGAAAGGCCCTGATCTGCTTTCATTGCCGGCTCGACAATCGTCAGCTTTGCGATACGGGCTGCCTCGCTTAGCAACTCGATCTGTAGCTGTTCCTTCGATTTGAAGTGAGCGAAGAGACCGCTCTTTGACAGGGCCGACGCATTCGCCAGCTGCCCTACCGTCACCCCGGCCAACCCGGATACGCTGAGCTGATCGATGCCTATATGAAGAATTTTCGCTTTGGTATTGATTGAGCTCATAGACAATAGTACGAACGGTCGTTCTTTTGTCAAGGTGACTTTCCTCCGAGCCTCTACGAGATATATGATCGCCAGCGGTCAGAAAGTCGTGACCTGGCCAGCTTCCAGACAAACTTGCGTGCCGGCATTCAAGCGTCGAGCCTGTTTTAAGAGCTTAATATCAGGATATTCCTAGAGTCCGGTCATGCGTTGGGAGATCTCCCAAAGTTGCTTACCGGCGACGCGATCGAGAGCCTCTGGCGGGATGCGTGCCGGTTGCGGATGTCCGCGTGTCTCACCAAGGCGATCGGGACCGTAATAACCGCCTGATTTCACCTCCTTCGACGTGGCGGAGAATAGCTGCGGCAACGCGCCTTGTGCGACGGGCTGAAACAGAAACCAGAGAAAAGTTCGCGCCAAACCCTGCAAGCTATTTCGGCCGGGTGCATTGTGCAGGAGATCGGTCCGAGAGACTCCCGGATGTGCCGCGATGCTTGAAACACCCCACCCTGCTGCTCGGCTTCGATCTTGCAGCTCGAGCGCAAACATCAAGCATGCGAGTTTCGACTGGCTGTAGGCCCGCATTGGATGATAGTTCTTTTCCGAATTGATGTCGGCGAAATTGATCTTCCCAGCGCGAGCTGCGACGCTAGACACGGTAACGACGCGCGCGTCCGTTCCTTTTTTTAGCAGTGGCATCAGATGAGCGGTCAACGCGAAATGGCCAAGGTAGTTCGTACCGAACTGCAACTCGAAGCCGTCACGAGTTTCCTGCCGCTTCGGTGGCACCATGATGCCGGCATTGTTCACCAGCAGATCCAGACTCTCCCTGTCGTTCTCCATCCGCTGTGCGAACAAGGCAATAGAGGTGAGATCCGCAAGATCGAGCTTCTCGAAGCTTACAGTTACATGGGGAGCGGCACGTTGAATGCGCGATACGGCGTCGCTACCTTTTTCAGGATTGCGGCCGGCTATGGTCACGTCGCATCCTGCGCGGGCTAGCGCCAGGGCCGTTTCCAGACCCAATCCACCTGTTCCCGTCACCACGGCGGATCGTCCGCGCTGATTTGGGATGTTGGCTTCGGTCCACTTTGTCATCTCGGGTCTCTTCCATAATTTTCGCACTTGGTGTAAAATAAATATTACACTGAGTGTAAATTTGCAAGAGAGCCGCGTTGAAGAATTCCGAGAGCCACGGTGAAGCAGACGGCGGTCTGCGGGAACGGAAGAAACGAGAGACTAAAAAGCGTCTTACCGAGAAAGGCATCGCACTCTTTCTTGAGAGGGGGTTCGATAACACCACACTCGACGAAATTGCCTCCGCGGCAGGCATCTCGCGCAGGACTTTCTTCTACTACTTCAAGTCGAAAGACGAGATTTTGCTGTCTCTTCAAAGCGGGATTGGCGAGATGCTCGCCGACGCCGTGCGAAGGGCTCCCTCAAGCTCGACGCCGATTGAAGTGGTCCGCGATGCGGCTATAGGCGTCTGTAAGGTAATTCCGACAAATGACATGATCGAGATGGATCGGTTGATGCGGACAAGCCCGAGCGTTCAGGCGCGCAAGCAGGTATCATACGTTCAACAGGAAGGTGAGATCTACGAAGCTCTCAGCGAGCGGTGGCCTGAGCCCGAGCGATCAACGGCTTTGCGGGTCGTCGCGATGCTTTCAGTCGGAGCGATGCGGATCGCCGGTGACATCTTCAGTCAGGAGAAAGGCGTGCGGCCAATGGTCGACCTGCTGGAAGAAGCATTCGGAAGTCTCATCCAGGAGGTCCGGTCAGGTGATCCGCGTGTGTGATCGCAGGCATGTTCCAAAGGCTTGTCGATAAGCGTGCCCGAAGGCGCTCTGCGAGGTATATCTGTGAGTTCCTCCCACACGAGTAAAGGCGCGGGGCGAACCTATTCGAGATTGGAGCGACGCAGAGAAGCCGACGACGCGTGCAGCGTTGCATGCGCCCGGCGCCGCAAACGCTTGGCACCGGTTAGCTATCAAGCCGACAAATACCTGAGAACGAGACATAGTCCTGATAGATCGCGCAGACCGCGCCGGAACCATCAGCTTGCAGCGGGGTTATCTCACCGGATCCGTTCACGAAGTTCCGAACACGAGAGGAAGCCCTATGAAAAACGCCATTTTTGCCGCCGCGCTCTTTTCCGCCACGTCCATTTCGGCCTTCGCCCAGACCGCTCCGACCGCCAACAACAACGGCGATACGCCGGCCGTTGCTACCCCTGACACGAAGAACCCGACCGCACCGGTCGAAGGCGCCAATAGCTTTACCGAAGCTCAGGCCAAGGACCGCATCGAAAAGGCTGGTTATAGCGACGTCAAGGACCTGAAGAAGGACGACAAAGGTATTTGGAACGCGGCGGGTATGAAGGACGGCAAAGCCGTCTCGATCGCCCTCGACTACCAAGGCAACGTGGTCGCCAAGTAACCCAAGGAGATCAAAATGAGAACTGTGACTGGACTGTTTGACGACTACAGCGATGCGAGTGCTGCGGTTAGCGCGCTCGAATCCGCTGGCGTGCGCTCCGACGATATCAGCATCGTCTCCAATAACGCTGATAAGCGTCATGGCGATTCCAATGCAGCCGAAGGCGCCGGAACCGGCGCCGGCATCGGCGCGGTCGTTGGTGGTGCTGGCGGGCTATTGACCGGCCTGGGTCTGATGGCGATACCGGGCGTCGGTCCCGTTGTTGCCGCTGGCTGGCTGGCTGCGACAGCTGCGGGTGCTGCGGCTGGGGCAGTCGCGGGCGGTGCGACCGGCGGCATCATTGGAGCGATGACGAGCTCCGGTGTCTCCGAACATGATGCCCACGTATATGCGGAGGGTGTTCGCCGCGGCGGAACCCTCGTCACCGCCAAGGTCGACGACGCACTGGTCTCGGAAGCCGAGGCGATCCTCAAGCGCTCGAACTGGGTGGATCCGGCCGCACGCCGAGTTGCCTACGAAGAGCAGGGTTGGACGCGTTTCGACGACGCGCTCGACCCCTATGATGCAGCCCAGATCGAGCAGGAACGCCTGCGCTATCGGCGTGCGGGCCTGTAATCGACTAGACAGGGCGCCACACGGCGCTCTGTCACCTTGAAGCTCACGCCGAGATAGTCGATGTGACCTAACGCGTGCGCCAACCCCGGCGCGGCTACGTGTGGTCATGCCTGGAGACGATTGTTTGTCAGCGTCACGGCATATCTGAGCTCGCGTCAAACCCTGTTCGGGACCAGTGGTCTCGATCAGCCACCTCGCAGCTTTTACTACGATCTAGTCGAAGAAAACGAGCGATATCTTGTTTGCAGCCTCGACCTAGAAGCCGCATGAACTCGCGTCCCTCAACCCGTAGGTCCGCCACGCGCGACAGGAGCAAGCCGTTTACATCCGACTTGGGCAGAATCTCAAACCCAAAGCGCCGGCAGCAGGCGAGGCTGGCCGCATTCGCCCGCTATGTCCTGAGAACGTTCGATCGCGGTGTTGTCGATCCGTCAAAACTTCAGCAATTGCCCGCTCTCTATTTTCGAACAAAGTTGCGTATCGGCTGACATCCATGAATTGCGCCTGGCATGGTGCCCAGGTTGCGGTCTTGATTCCGTCCAAAAGGGCGCTGCTCAACTTTCGGATGATCCAGTATCTCGCCATGCCTGTAGGCGGAACGTTCCTGCCCCTTGGTTCACGCGCGGGATTACTTGTCCGTGCCATAAAACTTGGCGGACAAGGGGAACAAACAGGGGAAAGTACGGTTTGGTTCGCTCTACTGCACTCATGCCCGACGAGGTGTAACATGACCAGGAAAGCACTCCCCATTCCTGAAAGAAACCATAGCCAGCAAGGTCTCGGTGTCAGTGACCGTCTGAGCACGGAAGATACCTGTCCTGTGAAGGAACAGGAGGCTTCGACGCAGACGGGCAGACAGGCAAACATAAATATGACTCATCACCGCCACCAGCAGGACAGGTGAGCGCCCGCCTGTTCCCGGCTGGCGGCTTGGTTGTCACCAACCTGTTTCCGGGCTCCCCACCATCTGAAATCACTGCGTTCCCGGAGGCGCCAAATGCGGATTCTTGCCGTTACGGCCGAAATGTTTCCCTTCGTCAAAACCGGCGGATTGGCCGATGCCACGAGCGCTTTGCCGCAGGCGCTGGAACGAAAAGGGGCTGACGTTCGGACATTGCTACCCCTCTACCGCGGGCTCACGCCGCTTGTCCGCGGCCGGAAGCCGGTCCTGGTTGCCAATATTCTGGAGCAGCCGGTATCAGTTTATTACGTTGTTTCCGATGGTCACAAGCTTCTGCTTCTTGAAGCGGCAAGCCTGTTCGACAGAGACGGACATCCCTATGGCGTAAAAGGCGAGCCTTTTGCTGACAACGATCTTCGCTTTGCGGTTCTGTCCAAAGTAGCGGCGGAAATAGCCCTCGGCGCGATTGACGGCTGGCAGCCGGATGTTGTCCATGTCCATGATTGGCACGCGGCTCTGACCTGCGTCTATCTCGCGGATTCGACGCCCTCGGTAGCCTCCGTTCTAACCCTTCACAATCTCGCATTTCAGGGTCAGTATCCGCTGGAGAGGGCGGGTATGCTTGGACTACCCTCGCACCTCTGCACTGTCGATTGCCTTGAATATTACGATGACATGTCATTTTTGAAGGGCGGTCTGACGACCGCGTCGGCGGTAACGACGGTTAGTCCAACTTATGCAAGAGAAATCCTTACGCCGGAAATGGGGATGGGAATGCATGGCGTGCTCGCCAGGCGGCGAGGGGACCTGCGCGGCATCGTCAACGGTGTCGATCACGACGTCTGGAATCCGGCAACAGATCCGTACATTCTCGCAAATTTCACGGCTGCCACGGCGACAAGACGGAGCCTCAACAAATATGCCTTGCTTCAGGCCCTTGGCCTAGCCCCTACCCAGGGCCCTGTCTTCGGCGTGGTCAGTCGCCTGACCTGGCAAAAGGGAATCGATCTCCTCCCTCACGTCGTACCCCTTATAATAGAAAGGAAAGGCAGGCTGATCGTTCACGGAGAGGGAGATACGGCACTGGAAGACAGCTTGCAGGCGCTGGCAAAGCGCTATCCGGAACTAGTCTGCGCCCATATCGGCTATGACGAACGGCTGGCGCACATGATCCAGGCCGGCTCGGATTTCATCATCCAGCCGTCACGGTTCGAACCCTGCGGGCTGACGCAGCTTTACGCGCTGCGATACGGCGCGCTGCCCATCGTCAGCCGCACGGGCGGGCTGGCGGAAACCATTATCGACGCGAATGACGCGGCCATTGAAGCGGGCGTAGCAACAGGCTTTCAATTCGAGCCGGCGAATGAAGACGATCTGCGCGCCGCGCTGGAGCGTGCCATTAGCGCCTATAACGACCGGGAACTTTTCCGACGGCTTCAGACGCAGGCCATGCAGGCCAATTTTTCCTGGGACAAGAGTGCCGCACAATATATGGCGCTTTTCGAGAGCCTTGTCGGCAACAGCACGCGCGAAACGGATGCCGTCGCCGACATCAGAACCGAGACTTTTGCAAAGATAAGAGCTGATAGGCGGCTGGCGGGAACCCCAGGATCACCAACAGGTTAGGCCACCGGCAACAGGAGGCTCTGGTGATGAATGCAGCGAATTATCGCAAATGGGGTGCGCAGCGCCATCAATCCGGCGACACGGATTTCAGCATCTGGGCACCCGCCTCGGCAACAGTGAAACTGTGGCTGAACGATGCGGAATTCGACATGCACACGGCTGGTGATGGCTGGCACGACATCACAAAACCCGCCCTCCCCGGCGATCGCTATGGCTTCGTGCTGGCCGACAGGACGAGGGTTGCAGATCCCGCTTCCAACCGGCAGCAGGAAGGCCCGCGTGGCCCCTCCCTGATCGTCAACCATGATTTCGCCTGGAAAAACCCGAACTGGAAGGGCCGGCCTTGGCACGAAGCAGTCGTCTATGAGCTCCATATCGGGACTTTTACACCCGAGGGCACCTTTGCCGCCGCGGCAGAGAAACTTGAATATCTTGCAGACGTGGGCATTACCACCATCGAACTTATGCCGCTTGCGACCTTTGCTGGAAGTCGCGGCTGGGGTTACGACGGCGTCCTGCAATTTTCACCGCAGCGGGATTATGGCACTCCAGACGAGCTCAAGGCTTTCATTGATCAAGCCCATGGCCATGGCATCATGGTGCTGTTGGATGTCGTCTACAATCACTTCGGCCCCGCAGGAAATACCCTTCAGGCCTACGCGCCGGCATTTTTCAAGAAGCATGAGACACCGTGGGGACCCGCGCCGGACTTCAACCGTGCCGAAGTTCGGTCGTTCTTTCTTCAGAATGCATTCTACTGGCTCGAGACCTATCGCTTTGACGGATTGCGGATCGATGCCGCAGATCATCTCGCTGGCGGCGACGGAGAGGTTGATTTCCTTATTGAGATGGCGCGGGAGGTGAAGCGCACAATAAGAAACAGGCATGTGCATCTGGTCATAGAGGATGCGAGAAACGCGGCCTCGCCAATGACACCCATGGCCGATGGGGCGATCTTGGTCGATGCGCAGTGGAACGACGATTTTCACCACGTCATCCACGTGGCGACCACGAACGAAGAGGGCGGTATCTACGAAGATTTCGCCAGTCGGCCCTATGAAAATCTTCGCCGCTCGCTGGCGACCGGCTTCGTCTATCAGGGAGAACCGCGGCCCTCTCGGAATTTTGCCGCCAGCGGCGAGCCGAGCGGGCATCTCCCGCCCCATCGATTTGTGAACTTTCTCCATAATCACGATCAGGCCGGCAACCGTTTGCGCGGTGAGAGGCTGCGTGCCCTCATACCGCCGCCGCTTTTCGGCACGCTCGAGGCGATCCTCTTGCTTTGCCCGCAGACGCCGCTGGTCTTCATGGGGGACGAGCACGGCTCGGCCAACCCGTTCTTCTTCTTTTCCGACCACCCCGACCACAACCGGGAACAGGAAATAAGGAACCGGCTTAAACAGGCGGAAAGTTTTCAGGGAGAACTCCCGCCAGATGCTTCCCAGATGGTAATGGACCCGAATGATCAGCACACCATGCAGCTCTCTACACTGAAGTGGACCCATGCAGAAACAACCGAGGGGAGACAGTCAAGAGCAGACATGGCCGCGTTGCTTGCAAAACGCCGCGGGCACATCTGGCCTCTCCTCTGCTCACACTTCGAGAAAGGCATTTCCCTTGATTGCGAGCCTCGGTGTCTTGCAATCGACTGGCATTTCAAAGCGGGACGGCTGGAAATGCGGGCAAACCTTTCGGAAAACATGTGCGAACTGCCGGCGGTGAAAGGAGAAATCCTTCACCGGAACGGCAGCGTCGGTAACACGCGATACGAAGGTTATGCGGCGCAATTTGCGATCTATGCAGGCCGCTAACGCATGTCCAGCAAATTGGGTTCGGACTGCGTAAAAACAAAGAGAAAGGTCATTTCCGCAGATCCGATTTTCACCGGAAATGCTTTAGTCAAGATTGCGCCGTAGCGATTCCCTTGCCCTGTTGACCCGGCTTTTGATGGTGCCAACCCGGCAGCCGCAAATCGCCGCAGCATCGGAGTAACTCGTCCCTCCGGCGACAAGCAGGAGAGCTTTTTTCTGATCCTTGTCGAGATCCCGTATCGCCCGCATGGCTTCCTGATGCTGCACATGCCATTCCCGGCTGGCAGGGGTAGACATGGTTTGCTCGATACCAACGGGCAAGCCTACACATTCGCGTTTAGACACCTTGTAGCGGGTGCAGAACGTGTTGCGCAAAATGGTAAAGAGCCATGATTTTAATGCCGTACCGGGAGTAAAACCGTGTAGAGCCCTCAGTCCTCGCAACATCGTCTCTCGAACGAGATCATCGACATCCTCCTCATTTCTGACGAAGCGGCGGGCAAAAACCGCAGGGCCGGCGCCAGGTCTGAAATACCGATACGCAACACCTCTAGCTGCGTATCATTCAATGTGTTTCCGGAAACTCCACTCACAGCGTGCTTGGCCATTTTTCTATCCTTTCACGATGGAAAAATGTCTCGCGAGACGCTTGGCTGCCGTACGCCAACGTACAATCGCAAAATCAGTAACTCTCCCGCGTCGGTGTTCGAACAGTTGAACCGCTCCAAGCGTTAGTTCCTACAATTGATCGGCGTTTTCCGCGCCGCCAGCTGACAGCCGCTGCGGCCTCTGATCAATCATAAGTTCGGCGTTTTTTCTCCTTTGTTCCCTGTCTTGGCAGCTTTCGTGGCCGTTCCGGTAGAAGGCATCATCTGTACCGGGTTCTGGCTTGATATCTTCGTCTGGCTGATTCATCGCTTCATCACCGCTTGGGGATCGCGGAATAAATGGATTCATCCGGCGGTCTAACTGCGGCATCTGAAGGCAGTTCCAGCCCGATAAAGGCTTTGAGGGAACAGTGACGCGGGAAAACGGTTAGTAAAGGATCAAGGAGGACACGATGAACAAGGACGAAAAGCTGAAGCAGATTCACAAGGACAGCGAACCGCAATTTGCGCGCGGCAAAAAAACCTCTGATAACAACGGCGTGGTGAGTGCAAAGCCGCGCGTTATCACCGGGTCCGACGACGCAACAGCCAACAAGCTGCCACCCGGAGCCAAAAAACCCGAAAAAGACTGGGACTTGAACTACGACGAGCGAGACGCTGACGAGGGCGATTTCAGGGGTTAACCCGGTCCCGGAGTCCTAACCTTAGGCGCCAGGTCGCCGATTGTAAGCTCGATGGATTGAGGTTCGGCGCGCTTTCGTGTCTTGACCGTCAGAACACTGCCAGTGTTGAGGATACCCTCAAGTACCGTGCGCTTGCCCACAATGATTTTGATTACCTTTGGGGTCGCGGCCCGGGTGGCCTAACTTATCTCGGGCAATCTAGCTCCTTTCTTCGGTGGAAGCGCCTGAAGGAGCGTTGCCGTATCGCATACCTGCAGTTGCGTTGAAAAACGACCCGAGAGCAGCTTCATGGCTGCATCATGTGTTGCGTCCCTTCCGCTGCAAAGTGCATCCTCGACCAGAATGACGTAAAATCCTTGGTCGATCGCCCCAAGCACAGTAGCGAGCACGCAGACATCTGTTTCCCCGCCGGTAATCACCAGGGTCGAAACCTGCTCCTGCCGCAGGATTTCGCCGAGGCCTCCATGTTGCCACGGTGAATAGACGCTTTTGCGGAAGATGCGGGCGGGCGGGATGTAGCGCGATAACGAAGGGATGACCTCGATGAGTTCGGGAGCCAGGGCCTGCTGTGTCATCATCGGCCATTTTTCATAATAGGCTCGCCATGCCCCACGGGCCTCCCCTACAGACCTAGGCGGCACAAAACAGGTGAAGATGCATCGCGCGGGGTCGCTCGCAACCACAACCTCAACCTCTTCACTGATGCGGTCCATCCATTCGACGTGCCACGGCGTATCTTCAGCGAAGACACGCTGCATGTCGACGCACAGGTGCCGCCAGTCCCCCTCCGCAGAAAACTCGATCAATTCCCTCCCCCTCTATCCGCCGGTCTCGCTGTGAGGCGCGGCGACGGGTTTCGATTCCGGTGACCCACGGAAGCGCAGGAAGATCGAAAGAACCACAAGAACTGCGGTCGAAAGAAACTCCGATTGCCAGTTCTGAAACGATTCAAACCAGAACTCTGTACTTCCCAGATGCGAAAACAGCGTCGTCTCGGGATTGCCGTGCATGGCAGTCTCCAGGGCAGCCGCGTCGGCATTGTATTTCAGATGCAGGACAAAACTGACAACAAAAAGGAAGAACAGGGCAAGCCCCAAAGAGTAGGAATAGATGGCGCGGATAAATCCCCCTGCTCTCACTGCCCAGGGCGCCTCGGTATCATCTGCTTTTTGCGCAGGGTCTTCATCCTGTGAAGATGGCTCGTCGGGGTTTTTGGATTCGGACGAGCCTCGTTGAAACAGAAAAGCGGTCAGCATGACATACGCCGACATTTGCAAAAATTCGCTCTCCCAGTTTTCGAACAGTGCGGAAAGGAAATGGCCGCTTCTTGCGTAAGAGAATAGTGTGAGCGGCGTCGCGTGATGCTGCACAAGCTCCTTATTGTAAACAGCCCAGCCGGTCGCGAGCATGCCTCCGATCGTTAACAGGGAAGTCAGGACAAGGACAATCGTCAATCCATTGTCGCGTACCAGCCTCATGATTCAACCTCGCATGAAAGAAATATTTCATAACGGACGTGCCGCCGGTTTCAGCGGCACGTCCGTATGACGGGTCACGCTGCTTTGGATTTTCCCTTGATGTTGGCCCTTGCCTGAGCAAGCGATGAGAGAGCCGTATCCGTCGCGCTCTCTTCGCCCAGCGTCTGTTCGAACAGCTTGGCTGCTTCTTTCATGCCCAGTTCGACCGCCCAGGTCTTCAAAGTGCCGTAACGGGTGATCTCGTAGTGCTCTACCGCCTGGGCTGATGAAATCAGCCCAGCATCCAGCGCTGATGACCCCTTGAACTCCTCCATGATCTCCTCGCCTTCCGCGATAATGCCCTGGATCGCCTCACAGGTCCTGCCGCGTGCCGGCTTGCCGAGAAACTCAAAGACATTCTGCAAACGCTCCACATGAACCTCGGTCTCGTCCCTGTGCTTTTCGAAGGCGGCCTTCAGATCCGCTGACTGCGCAGCCCGCGCCATCTTTGGGAGCGCCTTCAGGATCTGCCGCTCGGCGAAATAAATGTCCTTCACCGTATCGAGGAAAAGGTCTTTCAATGTCTTCTCAGCCATTTCAATCTCCTGTTGCTTGGTGGCGGTAAGCCAAAAGCCCACTCCCACCGAGGAGCAAGGCAACAGTTTTCTTCATCTGGTTTTTCCTCCACTAGAAACATGCTTGCGAGCCTCCCTTACGGAGTTTCCTCCAGTAGGCTGAAACCGGTCTCGGACGGCATGGGCGCTTTCCAAACAAACCGAAATGCGGAGAGTTCCGAAAATAATTAGTGGAAGGGAAAATGCCGTCTCAGCCGGATTATTGCCGTACCCGCGCGCCCGGCGCGGCGTGGCTAACGGGCTATCTGTCGTTTTTATACGCCGTCCGTTGCGGCTATGAGTGGCGGCAGATGGCTGCCACCGCCGCTATCCGGGAAACTGTCCGACCTAACGCCGGGAAAGCAATCGCGCCATGGCATGATGTGGCGACGGCTTCTCGCCTCCATGTCCGTTCTCCTTTTCCAGTCGAGCACGGATATCCTCGATTTCTTGGGCCGTGAGATGCTCGATTCCGATAAAATCCGCGCGCGCCTGCTCCACAGCCCTCAAGAGTTCGTCCAGCTTTGCTTCCATTGCAGCAGAATCTCGGTTCTGCGAGTTCTGTACGAGGAAAATCATTAGAAATGTCACAATGGTCGTACCAGTGTTGATTACCAGCTGCCAGACTTCAGAAAACCCGAAGAAAGGCCCGCTTATGCCCCAGGCGATGACGGTGCCGAACGCGACGACAAAAGCAGTCGATGAGCCGGCAAAAGAGGCAGTACGGCTCGCAAAAAGCGTAAAGAACTTGTTCACGGTGCTGCACCTCGCTGCTGACAACGGGGACCTGACCGCCAGAAGACTGGACAGTTAGCCAGGGCACGACGCGTCTTGGGTCCTCCAACAATGGAACTATGCGTTGGTTCCGAGGTTAGCGGTAAGGCGAAAGCGAGCAGTTTCCAATTTCAATTATGCGGGTGGCGATAACCGTAAATGTTCGGGGGAGAGAGCACAGCCGCCGACTGACGTTACCTGCCCTGTCTAGAAATCATTCCTGTGGAACCCGGAGCGCCCGCGATGGTTTATCGCGCTCCCCCTGAAAAAGGAGAGAAAACATGGAAGACACCCGACACCCTACCCCGCCCTATCCGGAACAACAGCAGGAGCCACCGGGCAAGACAGCCGAGATGAAACCCATCCCGGATCATGGTGAACAGTCCTACGTGGGTGACGGTAAGCTGAAAGGCAGGGTTGCCCTCATCACCGGAGCCGATTCAGGAATTGGCAAGGCTGTCGCCATTGCTTTTGCGCGAGAAGGCGCCGACATCGTCATTTCCTACCTCAACGAGGACGATGACGCCCGCGACACTGCAAAGTGGGTAAAGGAAGCCGGCCAAGGAGCTTTGTTGGTACCCGGCGACATCAAGTCTGAGGAACATTGCAAGAATCTCGTACATCGCGCCGTCAATGAGCTCGGTGCTGTCGACATTCTCGTGAACAACGCAGCGTTCCAGCGAACCTATGACGATATAGCCGACATCACCGCCGAGGAGTGGGACGAAACTTTTCGCACCAACATCTATGCACCTTTCTTCCTGTCGAAAGCGGCCGCTCCCCACATGAAACCGGGTAGCTCGATCATCAACACGACCTCAATTCAGTCGCGGCAGCCCTCGCCTCAACTTCTCGCCTACGCTTCCACAAAGGGCGCGATATCCAACTTCACTGCGGGTCTGGCGGAAATGCTGGCGGAAAAAGGTATTCGCGTGAATGCGGTCGCACCGGGGCCGATCTGGACCCCTCTCATTCCCTCGACCATGCCCGCTGAAAAGGCTGCCAAGTTTGGAGAGAATACCCTCATTGGCCGTGCCGGGCAGCCGGCAGAGCTCGCAGGAGCCTACGTCCTGCTTGCTTCGGATCTGGGAAGCTACATGACGGGAGCCGTCATTCCCGTGACCGGCGGCGAGATCATGATCTGATGCGCACTCGGCCGCCGACCTGGGTCGCCGGCCACCGTCGACTTCATGATAAGCGCGGCCAACGACGGTCGGCGGTGATGAATGGCGCAAGCTGTCCATCGCCGCCGTCTTCACTTGGTTCAGGAGGTCTTGAGCGTGACATGCCCGAGGGAAAATGACGGTCCTTTGAGCGCACTGCAGGCCCGGTTCCACGCGTGAGGTTCAGTTGCAAGCGCGGTATGAAGCCAGGCTAGCGTCACACGTTTGGTTGCTTCGAGTACGTCAGGCAACTCGGTCTCGGTTTCTTTTGCGTCAAGCCCGGCGATGCCACCCAGCCCGTGGCCAGCGCCGTGCAGCATCAAAAGCGCTTCCGCCCCGGGAGCGTCGTGGAAGGCATCGGTATGCCATTCGGAACCGCGGGTCGTAAAATGGGGATTATCCGCATCGCCACAAACCACCAGGCAGCGTGTCACGATCTTTGAAAAATCGAGGTCGAAGAACGGGAACCGGGCGGCGCTTTCGGCGGTCATGTCCTTACCGCCGCGCCCGGGGGCAGCCATCAGAATACCGGCTGAAATCCGAGCATCTGAGAAGTCTTCTCCGTGGAGCTGTGCACCCAACAGCAGGCTCACCGTGTGGCCTCCAAAAGAGTGGCCGGCTGTAGCAATCTTCTGGTGATCCAATCGACCGGCAATTGCGGGCGCCTGGCTTTCAATTTGGGCAAGCTGATCGATGAGGATCCTTATTTCCTCGACCCGGTCCCGCCAGAAGAATGGTGCTCCCGCCGCGTCCGCCGGAAGGCCGCCGACACGGGAACTGGCGTGCGTCGGCTGTATGACCGCAAAGCCGCATTCAGCCCAGAACTGCGCAAGGTGGGCATACCCGTCTTTCGAAGGGATATAGTTCGATGGACCGTACCCATGCGATAACAGGACGATGGGTAACTTAGCACCTGTTGACGGCGCGGTTAGCCTCAGTTCCAGTGGCTGGCGACCATCCATTTGAAGCTTGATCGGGGTATAGGCGACCGTGAGACTGGGTTCAGGCGCAGGGATGTGACGGGCCAAGTCGATCAGATTGTTCATGCTCAGTGTCCTCTGGGTTGGTCTGGATACGGGTCTAGTAAAGTGCTGTCCCCAGGATGGACGATCTCGGCCGGACTCTCTATATTCCGATATCCATTATTCTTTAGCATAAGTCCAGAATCATGACTGATCCCATCGCAGAGGTCGTCTCGCTACTCAAGCCGAGCCCGTCCATTTCAAAGCTCGTCACGGGCGGTGGTCGGTGGCGGGTCGAGCGAACCGAGCTTGGAAGTCCCTTCTATTGCGCGGTCGTCGAAGGGCGATGTCTGCTGACAGTTGCCGGAAAGGCACCGATCGTCTTGACGACCGGTGATTTTGTGCTGGTTCCAGAAATCTTTTCATTCACGATGAGCAGCATCGAACCACCGCCTCGGGGCGCGCTGTTGCAGCGCCTCGAAACCAGTCCCGGCGTGTTCAGACTGGGAGACCCCGACGCGCCGGTCGAAATCAAGGCCATGGTCGGACACTGCCTGTTCGGGTCGGATGACAAGACACTTCTCGTTTCGTTGCTACCGGAGATTATCCACGTTCGCGGCGAGCAACGACTGGCTCTGCTTGTCCAGATGATAAACGATGAAACAGGAGCCGAGCGGACCGCTCGGGAAATGGTGCTTGGCCGATTGCTGGAGGTGCTACTGATCGAGGTGCTCCGTTCGACGGGTGGAGCTTCAGCACCACCCGGTCTTCTGCGCGGAATGGCCGACCCACAATTGGCACCGACGTTGCGGCGAATCCACGAGGACCCCGGTCGAAACATGACGGTGGAGGGCCTGGCGCAATTCGCCGCCATGTCCCGCTCGACCTTCTTTGAACGCTTCCGACGAGAGGTCGGCGTGGCCCCGATGGAATACGCAACAGGCTGGCGCATGGCCTTGGCGAAGGAGCTCCTTAGAAAGGACGTCGCAACAGCCGAGATCGCACAACGGGTTGGCTATGGCTCGGCCAGCGCATTCAGCGTTGCCTTCAGCAGACACGTCGGCCAGACGCCCGGTGCCTATTCAAGGGCAGCCAGCAATGGATGACCGATGCGCCGGTGAGGGAAGCGCTGTAATTCAACCGCAGATCGTGAACTCCTTTTGCTATTAGCTGGTGCCTGCTCTGTGGGTGATCGCCTTTGAGGGTCAGGCAACGACAAGTACGATTTTGCCTTGGAAGCATGCTGTGCTTTTCTCTCTACTCAGCCGGCCACGCATTCACACAGCTCTACAGGCCGCTGCTCGACAAAGTCGGCCTGACTTGTCCGCAGTATCTGGTCATGGTGACACTCTGGCATCGCGATGGCCAGACCGTAAGGGAGCTGGGGAAGACACTGTTCCTCGATTCAAGCACCCTGACACCGCTCCTCAAGCGGCTGGAGGCGGCCGGGCTGATCACCAGGACCCGGAACCGCATTGACGAACGGGAGGTGCTCATTCACCTGACGGAGAAAGGCGGCGCGCTTAGAGCCCGTGCCGCCGATATCATGCGCTGTATCGACGAAGCCGTCGGAGTGGATGCCGAGGCATTGCGAGCGATCAAGCAATCACTCGACACCATACGGGACAAAATCAAGACGTAGCGCCAGCGTGGCCAAGTGAAGCGGTCGAACCCGACACTCGCGATGCTTCCGTAGCAGCTATATAAGGGGTGACGAGCGCGAGCCATCTCACACGAAAGTGGCCGCACGGTCGGAGCGGCCAGTGCCAATAATCAAGCCGCAACCACGGTGCAGGCGTCATAGTTGGCGGTCCATTGCAGCGATGGTCGCTCGCCGCAGCGCTCAATCCAGGCCTTGACCACGTCGCTCTCAGGCGTCGCTGCAGGGCACCAGGCAAAGGGCGAATGCAGCAGCAGATCAACGGCTGTGTATCGCTCTCCCATCAGGTAGGGGCAATCCTTGAGCGCGGTTTCGAGGCGTGCTGCAAGCTCCGCCGGGCTGCGGAAGGTGAAATCCACAAAAGGATGCGAAATCCCGGCTGCCTGCATGATCAGCACAGGTTCGACCACGCCGGCATACCAAGCCAGCCAGCTGAGATACCTACCGCGCTGCGGATCGCCGGCAACAGGCGCCATCTTCTTTTCCGGGAAGAGATCCGTCAGGTACTGAATGATCGCTATGCTCTCCCAGATGACGACGCCGTCATGGTCGAGCAGCGGCACCTTGCCTTCCGGATGCAGGTTCTTTGGATCTTTGCGACCGCTGCCGTCGCCGCGGGTGATGTCGACGATCTTTATCGCGACCTTGTCGATGGCGTCTAGTTCGCGAAGCAGGGTGACAATACGTGTGGAGCGCGAGCGGGGGGCGTGAAAGAGCGTTAGCATAGTCTGGATCCTCGGTTGCGTTTGGCAATGCGGATCTTGTACAGTCCGCCAACTGCCAGTTTCCGTCAGTAGGCTTCATCTATCCTCCAAAGTCATGGCTCGTAGTGATCGTCTGTTCCGCCTGCTCCAGGCGCTTCGCACTCTCCCCTCCCCGGTGACGGCCGCGCGCCTTGCTGAGGAGACCGACGTGTCGTTGCGTTCGCTCTATAGGGACATCGAGAGCTTGCGCGCCGCAGGTGCCGTCATCGATGGCGAGCGCGGCTTCGGCTACAGGCTGACGGAAGACATCGCCTTGCCACCGCAGACGTTCACACGGCTTGAAATCGAAGCCTTGGTGCTGGGCCTTGCAGAGGTGCGGCATATGGGTGAACCGGCTCTCGCTGCGGCCGCAGGCGCCGTGCTTTCGAAGGTCACAGCAACGCTGCCCGACCGACTACAACGCCAAACACTGCATGCCGCCTCCCAGGTTTATCGATTCGAGCGCCGCGACCCGCCGCTCGCCAACGTCGGCCTTCTGCGCGAGGCCTGCTGGCAAGAACGCGCCGTGGTGATAAGCTATGTGGACGCGGAGCAGCGACGGACCGACCGGCAAGTTCTGCCGCTGGCGATCGTCTATCTGGAGAGGACGCTGGTGTTGCTTGCCTGGTGTTGCCTGCGCCAGGATTTCCGCAAGTTCCGCGTCGATCGCATCGCCGACATCAATATGACGGAGGAGAGCTTCCGACCGCGCCGGGTTCAGTTGCTCAGGGACTTCGTTGCCATTCTGAACGCCGGTGCGCCCGAAACATCAAAGATGATATTGGCCAGCCAGTAACCAAAACGACGATACGGCCGGCGTGACCACGTACCGCGGTCGGACTGCTGTTCGAAGATGCAGCAGATCCGAACGGCCGCACTGACGTGCGATGCTGTCATTGCGAGAATGCCTTGTCCCCGTCTTCGCCTTGAAGGTCAGAAGAAGGCAGGGGGATTGCCAAGCTGGCGACGTCAATTTTCAGGCAGAGCATCGGGCCATTGCTGCGCCCCGTGGAGGACACGCAATATCCGCCCTGCCGTCTCCGTCATTGCGTAGGCGGCGACATACGGCGGAACCAGTTCGCGTGTCCCCGCAATCCGGCCAGGACAGCCGCTTTCGGTAAAGTTCTGAAATCAACGGACCGAAGCTAAGATATTGTCATCGACGGCGATGGCGGCGATCGGATTATCGGCCTCAATATGCGTGAATATACCATCGCGATCAGAGGGCGCGAAGGCGGACCAAGTGAGCTTCACTTTTTTAGATAGATACGTCGTCACTCAAAAAAGCTGGCCACATTAAAGTGAACCCATGCAACACGTGAGATTCTCGATAAGCCGAAGCAACGAGCGTGAAGGTGAACCAACGCTAGGCAAGCCGAAACATGCCGGGGAATGAAAAAGGAAGCTGGCTCCAGCTTAGGGAGGTTGATCTGGACCCTTCAACTGGATCAGCTGGCTGAAGTTTTACCGCTTGACCTCCGGGTTGGTGTCTAGCGCGACGGATTATGACGTGCCTAAACAGGCTTCTTCATTTCATTATGCTGTGTCGTCCTCCAGGGGCCGACCTCCACGTACCCAGTTCTCGGTATGCCTGAGGAATTTCACCGGCACCGGCCCTTGAGCGTGAAGCCGCCATTGATATCGTGCCCGAACTATAGCGGCAGCATGTGTATTGAGGAGTACGCGGCCGCTTCCGGGGAGGATATCATGAAGTTTCTGTTGGCCGTTTCGCGCGCCATTGATGCAGCCAATTCAGCCATTGGCAAATGTATTTCCTGGCTGCTTCTTGCTGCCATTTTCATCAGCGCCATCAATGCCGCCATGCGCAAGGCGTTTTCCATGAGCTCAAACGCCTGGCTTGAATCCCAGTGGTATTTGTTCTCCGCCGTGTTTCTGATCGCCGCCGCTTACACACTCCTCAATAATGAGCATGTGAAGGTCGATCTGATTTACGGAGGCCTGCCGCGCAAAGGCCAATTGTGGGTCGACATTCTAGGGACGATCTTTTTTCTCATGCCTTTCTGCCTCATCACGGTCTACCTCTCCTGGCCGGTGTTTCTTCAGAAATTCGCCTCCGGTGAAGTATCGAATAATACGGGCGGCCTCATTCAATGGCCGGTCTGGGCACTGATACCGATCGGCTTCACCCTGCTCTCCTTGCAGGGAGTGTCAGAACTCATCAAGCGCGTCGCCATCCTGCGGGGCGATATTCCTGATCCGGTTGCAGCGGCGGACGCCGAAGCGGCAATGCTCTGATCGAAGGAAAAACAATAATGGCATTCCTTGCGGAAAATCTCGCCCCGATCATGTTCGCGGCGCTCATCATCGTGCTGCTGCTGGGTTATCCGGTGGCCTTTGCACTCGCTTTTGTCGGCTTTTTCTTCGGTTTCATCGGCATTGAACTCGGCCTGCTACCGGCAACCCTGTTTCAGGCCATTCCCGATCGTATATTCGGCCAGATGTCGAACGAGACCTTGCTCGCCATCCCCTTCTTCACCTTCATGGGCCTGATTCTTGAAAAGAGCGGCATGGCGGAAGACCTTTTGGATACGATCGGCCAGTTGTTTGGACCAGTCCGTGGCGGAATTGCCTTTGCGGTGATTTTCGTTGGCGCTATTCTGGCGGCCACCACCGGTGTCGTCGCCGCCTCGGTCATTTCGATGGGCCTCATCTCGCTTCCGATCATGTTGCGTTACGGTTACGACCGTAAAATCGCGGCCGGCACAATCGCTGCTTCCGGCACGTTGGCGCAGATCATACCGCCAAGCCTCGTCTTGATCGTGCTGGCGGACCAGCTCGGTCGCTCGGTGGGTGACATGTACAAAGGCGCCCTCATTCCGGGCCTCATGCTCGTTGGCGCCTACACGCTCTACATCGTCGTGACCTCGATCATCAGCCCGGCAAAAGTACCTGCCCTGCCTTCGGAGGCGCGGACCCTGCGGGGCAGCAAATTACTTTTGAAGGTGATCACTTCGCTGGTGCCGCCGCTCGTCCTGATATTCCTCGTGCTCGGTACGATCTTCCTCGGCATCGCCACACCCACGGAAGGTGGCGCCATGGGTGCGGTGGGCGCCCTCGCCCTTGCGCTTGCCAATCGCAAGCTCAATTTAGGACTCATTCAGCAGTCGCTTTACGCGACGGCAAAACTGTCGTCCTTCGTCCTGCTCATTCTGCTCGGCGCGCGCGTCTTCTCCCTGACTTTCTATGGCGTGAACGGCCATGTCTGGGTCGAGCATCTGATGACTTCGGTTCCGGGCGGCGAAATCGGCTTCCTGATCGTCGCCAATCTGCTGGTCTTCTTCCTAGCCTTCTTTCTCGATTACTTCGAGTTGGCCTTCATTATCATCCCGCTTCTGGCGCCGGTCGCCGATGCGCTTGGCATTGATCTGATCTGGTTCGGCGTCATGCTGGCGGTCAATATGCAGACCTCTTTCATGCACCCGCCCTTTGGTTTTTCGCTGTTCTTTTTACGGTCCGTCGCGCCGACAAGGGCCTACAGGGATCGCATCACCGGACAGACGATCCAGCCGATCACATCGAGCCAGATCTATCTCGGCGCCATTCCCTATCTCTTTATCCAGCTTGCAATGGTCATCATCATCATCGCGTTCCCCGGCATCGTGATGCACTACAAGTCGGGCGCCAAGGTGGCCGATCCTTCCGCCGTTCACATCAACGTACCCATGCCCGGTGCGGGAACCGACGCCGATCCTTTCGCCAACCCGTTCCTCGCGCCCGGCAACACCGCGCCGAGCTTCGGCAAGCCAAGCACACCGTGACAATTGACCGGGCACGCAAGTGCCCGAGCACGTCGCCCGTATTCAACAGGAGGAGGTAAATTATGAAGGATAATCCAGGCCGCAGACAATTCTTGTCGGGCGGTGTGCTTGCGGGGGCGGCTGCGGCTGCGTCGACGCTTGCAACACCTGCCATAGCCCAGTCATCGCCGAGCGTTCGCTGGCGTTTGACGTCAGGTTTTCCGAACAATCTCGACACGATTTACGGCGGTGCCGTTGTCATGGCAAATGCTCTGAGGGCCATGACGGGTGGCAAGTTCGACATCCAGGTCTTTCAGGCCGGAGAGATTGTTCCCGGCGCCCAAGCCATCGATGCCGTGAAGGCCAACACGGTCGAAATTTCTCATACCTGCGGATATTATTTCACAGGCAAGGATCCGACATTCGCCATCGGCTCGACGATCCCCTTCGGTCTGAATGCCCGTCAGCAGAACGCATGGCTTTACCATGGCGGTGGCAACGGGGCTTATAATGAATTCCTGTCCGACTACGGCGTCATCGGCATTCCCGGTGGTGCGACGGGCGCCCAGATGGGCGGCTGGTATCGTAAGGAGATCAAGGGCATCGAGGATATCAAGGGCCTCAAGATGCGTATTGCCGGGGTCGCCGGGCAGGTGCTTGCGAAGCTTGGCGCCGTACCACAGCAGCTTCCCGGCGGCGACATTTATCCGGCACTGGAACGTGGCACCATCGACGCCGCAGAATGGGTCGGCCCCTATGACGACGAAAAACTCGGTTTCTACCAGATCGCGCCCTATTATTATTATCCGGCCTTCTGGGAGGGTGGTCTGACGATCCACTTCTTCGTCAACAAAGATCAATATGCGGCCCTGCCTGACGAATACAAGGCAGCGCTTGATACCGCCTGCAAGGCCGCCAACATCAACATGCAGGCGCTCTACGACGTCAAGAACAAGGATGCGATCCGCTCGCTGGTCTCCAAGGGCACACAGCTTCGTCCGCTGCCCCGGGATGTGCTCGACGCCGCCTACAAGGCAACATTCGAGCTTTACGACGAGTACACGCAGAAATACCCCGCTTGGGCCAAGATTTATCCAGGCTGGAAGACGTTCCGCGACGAGAGCTATGAATGGTTCCGAGTCGCCGAATATACCTACGACAGCTATGGCTATGCGATGCAGACCGCAGGCAAATAAGACGGAGTGACCTACAGCAAGGCCCCGCGGATGGCAACATTTGCGGGGCCTTGCTCTTTTATTTGGCTACGCCTTGATGAGCCCGTGATCTATCGCATAACGAATGAGGCCGGCGGTCGTCGCAATATCCAGTTTCCGCTTGATGTTCTTGCGGTGGGTTTCCATCGTACGCTCGGCGATATCGAGGGCCAGAGCAGCATCGCGGTTGCTTTTTCCCCTGGCAATCAAAAGCAGAACGTCCTGCTCGCGGGTGGTCAGTTCCTTCAGCCTGCCGGTGGAACTCTCCATCAGCACGTCCCGAACGCCTGAGGAGAAATAGGTGCCGCCGGCCGCAACGGTATCGATTGCCGCCACTATTTCCTCCGTAGCCACATCCTTCAGAATATAACCGGCCGCCCCATACATCACCGATGTCGAGATATATTCCCGGCTGTCATGCATCGACAGCATCAGTACCCGGGCGGAAAGCTGTCTTTCCTTGAACAGCTCCAGGGCATCGATGCCATTGATCTGGGGCATGTTGATATCCATCAGCACTACATGGGGTTTTGTGGCGACAGCCGCGTCAATACCCGCCATGGCGGACACCGCGGTTCCGACGACGGCAATATGCTCGTAAGTCTCGAGCACCGCCTTCAACCCGTCGAGGACGAGAGGATGGTTGTCGACAAGAAGAACCCGGATCGGATGACCGGTCACTCCGCAGCCTCCTGCAAACGAGGGCCATGATCCTTCATGGCCGTCATGGGCAGGACCGCCCGCAGGACGGTTCCCTTGGCGGAGCTTTCCACATCGAGCCTGCCGCCGAAATGGGTCATGCGTTCCTGCATGTTTCTGAGACCAAGACCCTTGTCGGCCGGCATCTCGTTCTCTGTTCGCGTGGCCGGAAATCCGCGGCCATTGTCGCTGACGACCATCTGCACCCGCTCATCCCGGCTGGAGAACCTGATGGTGACCCGCGTTGCATCCGAATGACGCTCGATATTGGTGAGCGCCTCTTGTGCGACACGATAAAGGGCGACACGGGCTTCCGGAACGAGCATGTGCTTGAAGGCCACCGATTCCAGCGTCGCAGCGATGCCGGTGCGTTCGGAAAAGCTTGAGATCAGGGCCTCCAAAGCTGCAGTCAGTCCCAGGTCGTCAAGAACGCGGGGACGCAGGTCGTGCGAGATACGACGGACCTCCTTGATCGCCTCGGTCAATGCCGACGCGCCTTTGCCGATCGCCTCCACCGCGCCGACATTATCCGGGGTCACCTTGCGCCGCGCGAGATCAATTGCAAAACGCACGCCGACGAGATTTTGAGAAATGCCGTCATGCAGTTCCCGGGCAATGCGCAGGCGTTCCTCATCCTGGGTATCGATGACCCTCTGCATCAGCTCCTTCAGCCGCCCGTCCGCCAGCCTCTGCTGGCGCAGATTGAGCAGCATGCAGGTGGCAAACACCAGGAGAACAGCGGGAACTGCAAACAGCGCCACGATCAGGAAATTCCATGTGATCGAGTGGCGCAATTCTTCTTTGGCTGCCGCCGTCGCCGCAAAAACGTCATCCAGATAGACACCCGTGCCAATCATCCATCGCCACTTGTCGAGGCCGGCCGCAAACGAAAGCTTGTCGGCGATCTTCCGGGTTGAAGGTTTCTCCCACTTGTACTGGACAAGGCCTCCCCCCTCCTTCGCCTTGACGATCAGGTCATAGATAACCCGATTGCCATCGGGGTCATAGAGATCCAGCCAATTATTACCCGGACGGAAATTTTGCCGCGGATGAACGACATTCAACCCGTCATAGTCATAGACGAAGAAATAACCGTCCGTGCCATAATCAAGGTCCATCAGAATACGCTTGACCTCTTTCTTCGCGGCTTCGTCATCAGGCCCGGCCTTGTCATAAACCGAACGAATCGCGGAAAGGGCAAGATTGGTGAGGTTGAGGAGCTCCGCCTCCTTGGCAGCAAGCATATTTCGTTCGAAAGCGTCGATGCTGGTGCGCGCCAACGTCATTGACTGCCAGGTAATGAGCGCCGTGATGATGATAATGGCAAGAACGAGGGGGCCGATGGCCAATGCAAGGATCTGATTCCTGAGTCTCATGCGGCCCTCCGTCACATTAGCTCTTACTTACCCTCAATTGACAATACTTTATACGGCGAGTCGAGCCTGTCGGACATGATCGTAAGGCGAAATAGAGAAGGAGGTTCGGAAATCTGTAAAGTGAGGAAAAGCGTGACGTACTCCGAATAATCGCACGGCATTTAACCTGCTTCTTGGGCTCGACCGCGCTGAGATAAAACAATTCTCCCTCAGCGGGACAGTTCATCGCAAGGTTCCCACCTCGTCAGCTCTACGGCCATATGTGATCGCTTACATGATATCGCCGGATCGAGTCTGCGGTGGGCGGCTCGGCACGCCGCCTCCTATTCGCGCTCTTGAGAAGGTGCAGCGACAGACTGCAACTTTTCTTCGGAACAATCTCTGGATGGTGAAGTTACCCTTCTTCAGGAGGAGGACCATCCATGACTAACAAAGCCATTTTTGCGGGCGCATTCACCGCCCTGTCGATGTTTTTTTCCACTGCGGCACTGGCGCAGACCGACCTGACGATGTGGTATCACGGCGCGGGCAATGTTGAAGAACGCAAGATTTTGGCCGGCATCATCGAAGACTTCAATTCATCTCAATCAGATTGGCGGGTCTCGCTTCAGGAGTTCCCGCAGAGTGCCTATAACGAATCCGTCACCGCCGCAGCACTTTCCAACAAGCTGCCCGACATTCTGGATGTCGATGGGCCGAACATGCCGAACTGGGCGTGGTCGGGTTATTTGCAGCCACTGCAGATCGATGAGGCAAACCTTGAAAATTTCCTGCCCGGCGCGGTGGGCAAGTGGGGAGACAAGCTCTATTCCGTCGGGCTGTGGGATGCAGCCGTTGCGGTCTTCGCCCGCAAATCGGTTCTCGATGAAAACGGCATTCGCATTCCTACACTGGAACAGCCGTGGACCGGCGAGGAGTTCAATGCGGCGCTCGAGAAAATCGCGGCCGGCGGCAAGTTCGAATATGCCATCGACCTTGGCATGGCTGACAAAACCGAATGGTACAGCTATGCCTTCAGCCCGTTTCTGGAGAGCTTCGGCGGCAGCCTGATCGACAAGAAAGATTATCAAACAGCCGAAAACTTCCTCAACGGCGACAGTGCCGTCAAGTTTGGAGAATGGTGGCAATCTCTGTTCGAGAAGAAGCTGGCACCCGGAACGTCACAATCGCCTGCCGATCATGAAACCGGTTTTCTGGAAGGTCGCCACGCCTTGCAATGGATGGGCAACTGGGTTGCGGTGAAGGCGCTGGAGAAATATGGCGACGACCTGCTGTTCCTGCCTTCGCCGGATTTTGGGCAGGGACCGAAGATCGGTGCCGGATCGTGGCAATTTGGTGTGTCGGCCACTAGCAAGCATCCGCAAGGCGCGTCCGCCTTTATCGAATTCGCCATACAGGACAAATATCTCGCGCAGTTTTCCGATGCGGTCGGCCTCATTCCCGCCACCTCCTCTGCTGCCCAGATGACGAAGAATTACAGGCAGGGCGGCCCGCTCGAAGTTTTCTTCGAACTGTCCAAGCGCCAGGGAACGTTGCGTCCAGTCACGCCGGCTTACGCCTTTATCTCGCCGGTCTTTTCCAAGGCTCTTTCCGACATTGCCAATGGTGCGGATGTTGCCGATACGCTGGACAATGCAACGGATGAGATAAACAACAACATTGAACGCAATTCCGGTTACCAACCCAAATAGGGGTCGTGATCGATGGCGTTCTTTTCTTCAAAGGAGAAACTCACCCGGGACGGCGTCACGGGCTGGCTCATGGCTGCACCGGCCATGGTGCTGATCGGGCTGTTCCTGATCACGCCCTTTCTGCTGGGACTCGGTTTTTCCTTCACCAATCAGCGGCTGACGTCTCCCAATCCTACCGAGTTTGTCGGCGTTGAAAATTACACCCGGCTGCTGGGTATTGGCGTGCTGACGCTCCAACCGGAGAAGGAGGCGGACGGCAGCATCAGCCGGGATGCGGATGGCTCCGTCTCCTATCCGAGAATTCGCAATTTCACCCGCAACAATCCCGACTATCCCCATCTGGAAGGGATGCGGGAATATAAGAGCTTCAACTGGGGCGAGCACCAGATCATCATTCTGGCCAGGGACGTCGTATTCCTGACCGCCCTTGTCAACACGCTTTCCTTCGTGGTCGTCGTCGCGCCTGTTCAGGCTGCACTGGCGCTATTTCTTGCCCTGTTGGTGAACCAGAAGATCCCCGGCGTCACGATTTTCCGAGCGATCTACTTCATGCCTGTCGTGCTGTCAGTGGTGGTGGTGGCGCTGCTCTGGCGGTTCATATACGCAGCTGATAACGGGCTCCTGAACAGCCTCTTGAGTTACATGAGCTTCGGGCTCTTCCAGCCCATCGACTGGCTGGGCAGAACTGACACCGCCTTATGGGCCATTCTGGTGATGTCGGTCTGGCAGGGCGTTGGATTCCACATGGTCATATGGCTCTCCGGCCTGCAAACCATCTCTCCGGATCTTTACGAGGCAGCCGACATTGAAGGGGCGAGCCGCTGGCAGAGGTTCAGCATGATAACCTGGCCGCTGCTGCGCAACACAGCCGTGCTGATTGTCATCGTCATCACCATGCAGGCTTTTGCGCTTTTTGCGCAGATCGATGTGATGACCAAGGGGGGACCTCGCGATTCCACTCAAAGCATCGTCTACCAGGCCGTTGAGCGAGGATACCGACAGCAGGACATCGCAGCAGGCTCCGCAATCTCTGTCGTTCTGTTTCTGCTTGTTCTGTGCATTTCCTTAACTCAGCGATACATGACAAGGGAGAAGCAATGATGCAGGCCGGACAACGCAAGAGCCTCGCTTTTCTCATCGGCAACTATGTGCTCATGCTCGCCTTCGCGGCGATCTTCATTTTGCCGCTATTGTTCATGGGGTTCTCGTCACTGAAACCAAATGACCAATTGCTGAGTGACGCGACGTCGATACGAGCCTTCCTGCCGGTGGGATATCTCTCGCTTGAAAACTATACGGCAGCTTTCGTCCGGGCGCCGATTGCCACCTTCATATTCAATTCGGTTCTGGTCACGGTCGTTACCGTGTTTCTCGCCCTGCTTTTTGGCTCGCTTGCCGCCTTCGCCTTCACCTTTTTGAACTGGCGCGGAAAGGATGTTTTATTCTCGATCATCCTCGCCACTCTCATCATTCCCTTTGAAACAATTGCTGTGCCACTCCTGCTGGAAGTCAACAATCTGCCATGGATTGGCAGCGGTGGATTTACCTGGGGGTGGCTCAACTCCTGGCATGTGCAGATCATTCCGTGGATCGCAGACGGGCTGACGATTTTCCTCTTCGTGCAATATTTCAAGGATCTGCCGAAGGAATTGCTGGAGGCGGCGCGCATTGATGGCGCCAGCTGGCTGCGGATTTATACCCAGGTGGTGATGCCGCTCAGCGGCCCGGTCATCGCGACGGCGGCGATCCTGAAGTTTCTCGTCATGTACAGCCAGCAATACCTATGGCCGCTTCTCGTTACCCAGTCCGAGGCATACAGGCCCGTAATGGTGGGGCTGCAATATTTCTTCCAGCTCAACACGCCCTGGGGTGAAGTCATGGCCTATCTCACCATCATCACCCTGCCAGTGCTGATCTTTTATCTGTGCTTGCAGAGACTGTTCATCTCCAGTATCGCGGCGAGTGGGATAAAGGGATAGCATCTAAGCCTGCACAGTATGTCGGGCACGATCTCCACAAGTCCTTTTTTGCCCGGTATTTCAAACTGCCGGCCGGACCCTGAACCAGATCGCATGTGAACGCACTCCAATCGTTACCGGCACAAGGCGGTTTTAGCGATGGGGACGGAGGCGTGAGGCTGACAGTCTTCAACCATGCTTTTCGTCGCTAATGCGGATGCCAGTGGTGGGGGTCTTGAACCAATTCGGACCCCAGACTGGTAGTTCACTAACCGCAAATCACTGAACATTCTTGCTCTTCACCTTCACCGTATCAATATCGAGGTCCGGCGTGGACATGTCTGGTGGGATAACGGGCTTCAGCCGATCGCGTGAATCCGGTCCACCGGCACCCGGTCGTGAGCCTGAACTCCATATCGCGATCAGCCCGACCGATGAGGTCACCTGAGGGGTCGAACAGTTGCTGGACCGGATGAACGAACTCCCCTTCCCGCCGGTCGCGGCCATATGGTTACCGCATTAGAATTGAAACGACACAGGTTTAATAGCGTCACAGGTAGCCGTAAGGTTCATGCGTAGAACGCAACAATAGGCCTATTATTTGCATTTCACAGACGAAAGATTTTTCAGTTAAGTCTAAGGAAGAGGAACGCTGTCAGCGATTGGAGTAACTGACGGCTTGGAGGACATCATGACATCTCTGCTTGTAGCAACATCACGTGTTGTGGTGACGATCTCGCTCGCTTATGTGCCAGTAAAATCTGCTTTCGCCGCGCCACAGAATGCGGCTGGCCTGTGTTCGGCGATAGCTGCATCATCCATCCCCGCGTCAAGGATAAGCCTGCCAACCACGGGCGCAAAGATACAATCCGCAACCCTGATCGGCGGGTCTGATCCAGCCAATCAAAATGGCGAATATTGCAAGGTTATCGGGCAAATAAAGCCTGTCGATCCGAAGGCCCCGGACATCATCTGGCAGGTCAACTTGCCAAGCGTGTGGAATGGCAAGATGCTGCAGTATGGAGGCGGTGGCTACAACGGTAGCATTCCGCCCACTACGGACAAAACGACTTTAGGACTGGATGTCGTGCCGACACCGCTGACGCAGGGCTACGTCACCTTCGGCAGCGATTCCGGCCATCAAGCTCCGAACGCGGACGACGCCTCTTTCGCCAAAAACGATGAGGCGATGCTTAATTACGGCTATATGCACATCAAGAAAGTGCTTGATGTGGCGAAGGTTCTCGTTACTGAGCGATATGAGAAGCCTGTTACCCGCGTCTATTTTCAGGGCGGATCGACAGGTGGACGCGAAGGGTTGACGGCAGCCTCGCGCTGGCCGGAATCCTACGACGGCATTTTGACGAATTACCCAACGGCAAACTTTGTGGGACTTCGGCTCTGGGGAGCCGGTCTAGCGCGGGCCGTTTATGACGACAAATCCGCAGGCTGGATTCCGCCGAAGCTCGTGGAGAGAATTTCCAAAGAGGCCCTGAAATCTTGTGACGGCCTTGATGGCGTCGAAGATGGCCTTGTGGGCAACATGCAGCAGTGCCGTGCTCAATCCGCGGTGCTGGTTCAAAGCCTGGCCTGCAAATCAGACGTGACCGGAAACCCTGACGATTGTTTGACGCAAGCACAGATCGAGCGAACGCTGAAGATTTACCATGAAGGATATTCACTGCCTTATCAGTTGGCAAACGGCATAAACACCTATCCCGGCTATAACAGCCTTGAGGGTATCATGATGCAGCTCGGGTCGGAGCCTCAGATGCGCACACCTCCCGTTTCGGGGCCTAACGCGCATCACTCAAGCCGCTCTTTCGAATTCCTGCAAAACTTCGTCCAGCGCGATCAACCTCTCAATCTGCTTTCATTCGATATCCGCGAGCCGGGAAAACTCAAGGATCGGATCGTTGAGCTTTCTGATGTAATCGGTGCTACGAGGACGGATTGGTCTACCTTCAGCGACCGGGGCGGCAAGATCATCTGGCTTCAGGGCAATGACGACCCAAGTGTAAGTCCGCTGGGCAATGCCAAGTTGTTCGAATCCATCGTCGCGAAGATGGGCGCTGATAAGGTCAAGGGCTTCATGCGCTTCTTTCTTGTACCCGGCCTGGCGCATGGTGGCGGTCGTTTCTCGCCGACTTGGGATAACCTCGCTGCGCTCGACAATTGGGTTGAACACGATGTGCCCCCATCCAATCCGGTCGTCGTTGACGCGACAAAATCATCGACCAAGGGCCGTAGCAGACCGCTTTGCGAATATCCAAGCTGGCCAAAATATAAAGGCGATGGCGACGTCGCAATCGCTTCAAGCTTCAGCTGCGCCGATGATTGACCCAAAGGCGCTCAACACACCAATAAAAATTTTTTGGGAGGAATAGAATGACAGCAGGTCCCACTTTATCAAGACGTGCCGTTCTCGCAGCATCGGCTGCATCGACATTCGCCGCTGTCAGCCTTGTCGGAAAAACCGTATCCGCGGTAGACACGACACCTTACGTCGCGAACGGGAAACCATGGAAGACCGCAGGCGATGTGGCTGCCGCAGGCTGGTCTTCGGCAAAACTCGCGGAAATGGAGGCAAAGCTTTACCCAATGGCCACCACGTCTATGATGGTGGCACAGGGCGGAGAGATCGTTTATCGCTACGGCAATCTGTCCGATGTGAGTTACCTGGCTTCGGCTCGAAAAAGCATATTGTCCATGCTGTTCGGACGCTATGTCGCGGAAGGAAAAATCGATCTCGATATGACGATTGGCGAGATCGGCATTGAAGAGGACGACGGGCTTCTGCCGCTGGAAAAAACAGCTAAGCTCAAAGACCTTCTGACATCAAGTTCCGGCGTCTATCATGCAGCAGGTAGCCCCGGCGGTAGCGAAAACACGCCGGAACGCGGCAAGACGAAAACCGGTACTGTTTTTCTTTACAACAACTGGGATTTCAACGTGCTTGGTGCGATCTTCGAGAATCGTACCGGAAAAACTGTGTTCCAGGCACTGAAAGAGGATTTGGCGGACCCATTGGGTTTCGAAGATTTCGACATTAATCGCCAGCGGATGATGGGGTACGAAAATCAGTCCCGCTATCTAGCCTATCATCTTTTCCTGTCGGCACGTGATATGGCGCGCCTTGGGCAATTGATGTTGAAAGGTGGAAAATGGGGGGGAAAAACCATCGTGCCTGAAAGCTGGATTGCAGAAAGTACCAAGATGCGGTTCACGCCAGAGCAGACCAAGAGCAAGGAAGGTCTAGGATATGCCTATCTATGGTGGATACCCACATCCAGCGACCCCGCGTTCAAAGGCGCCTATTTGATGAACGGCAATTTCGGACAATTCGTTCTGTGCCTTCCGGCCATCGACACCGTCATTGTTCATCGCCGTGCGGTAACCGATGAGTTTGCCATCGCCAGAAATCAGGGAAAAACCACCTACGAGCCGACCAAGGTCTCGGCCGGTGATTTCATGAAGATTGCGGAATCGGTGGTCGCCGCCAGAACATAAGCCCGGTTCGGCACCCGGGCTCGCCCGCATCTCTCTCGGAGGTCCTGCTCTTCAGGAACAGACCGGGTGCTGATCAATCTTTCTTGCGAGACAGCACGATTGCTCGCCAGCGGCAAGCTTTTATTTTATCTAGTCATCCCGCATATCATTATAATCACGGTAGAATTTCAGGAGGGGGACAGGTTTGCCATGCAGCGGTTTCAATTGGGGTCAGTCGATCTCAATCTTTTGAAAGTCATTTATGCGCTGGTCGTCAAAGGCAACATGACGGCCGCCGGAGAATATATCGGCCTTTCCCAACCCGCCATGAGCCATGCTTTGAAGCGGGTGCGCGCTATAACGGGCGACGAACTCTTCAAAAAAACCTCCCGCGGCTTCGTCATGACGCGATTTTGCACCGAGATTTTCCCCGCAGTACGACGCATTATCGAAGACACAGAAACCGTTATGTTGCAGCGGCTGGCATTCGATCCCGCGACCTCGCATCGCGCTTTCAGGATTGGCATGAACGACTATTTTTCCGTCGTCCTCATGCCGCGTCTCGTGGAGCGGGTTCGGTCCGAGGCGGAGCATTGCGTTCTGGAGGTCATTCACATGCCGCGCACCGGTATCAGCCATAACAGGGATTTCATGCCCGTGGTTCAGGAGCATCTCAATGAAGGAACCATCGATGTGGCTGTCATGACCGCTGAGAATTTTCCTGCGCGCTATCGCTGCGCATCTCTCTTCACCGAAAGACGCGTCTGCATCATGTCGGCAAACAATCCGGCAGCGAAAGAACCGCTGACGCTTGATGCATTGCTGTCACTGGGGCATGTGAAGGTTACGTCGTCCCCAAGTCGTCGCGGCTGGATCGATGAGCGACTGGATGCGATGGGGCTGGAGCGGCGCGTTGTTGCGGTCGTACCGCATTTTTCCGCAGCCGTCGCCATCGTTTCTCGCAGCGATCTCGTCGCCATGATGCCGGAGAGCGTGGCAAAGCTATTCGAGCGGTCGCACGAGTTGTTGCTGCTGGAGTCGCCGTTCGAGGAGGAAAAGCAATCCACCAGCATGATCTGGCTCGCCGAAAAAGAACGCGATCCGGCAAGCCTGTGGCTACGTGAACAGATCTCCGCATGTTTTACGGATGACCTGCACTGATCAGCTTCCCTCACCTGACGCTGAGCTTCGCCGTGATGAGTTGGTCGGCAACGCTCAGGAACTGCTCCATTGTCACAGCGGGCAGTTCTTCCTTGAAGCTTCCGTCGTTGCGGGCAATGGCCAGATCGTCTGGAATGGCGCGTCGGTTGACTAACACCATATCGAGTGCAGGCATGCCCAGAATGAACTGCCCAAAATGTCCAGCTGCGACAAAGGCACCGTCCCACTCCGGCGTATCTTTGGTCACCACAGGGATCCACCAAAGGTAGCTATAGCCGGCAATGCGGGATTTTTCGCTCTCATTCATCTTACCGGCGGGAACACGAATGCGCGTGCTTTCTGCAACCCAGTCTGCCGGTATGATTTGCTCGTCACCCCAGCGACCGTTGCGCACCATCGACAGACCCAGTCGCGCCATGTCCCTGCCCGACAGGAAGAAGTGATAGGCAAGATAGCGCGACGCGCCGTCGTAACCCATCATGCGCTGGCGAGAAGGGTCGAAATCCTGAAGGCCCATCGGACCTGCGAAATCCTCTTCGAAGGCCTCGAAGACGCTGCGACCTGTCAGCTGTTCGAAGGCCGCGCCCAAAACGTTGAAATCCCAGTTATTGTAATGGAAATAGTCACCCGGCTTTTTCGAGCCGCGCTCTGGGATGTTCTTGGTGTTGCTGCCGGGGCTGCCGGGCTGATGATAGACACCAGAACTGCTGATCAGCAGATTACGCAGCGTCGCGGTCTTTTCGATCGGAAGAAGACCATGGTCCTCATCGATGTTCAAATCCGCCATGGTCAGATCGAGATCGATCTTGCCTTCGGCAACAGCCTTGCCGAAAAGCATCGAAAGAATACTTTTTCTGGTCGATGCGAGATAGCTGACTTCAGATACGTCGCCGTAGGTGTATAGCGCTTTGCCAGCGGCGACCGCCATGAAAGATGTGGTCGACAGACCATCGAGCATGGCGTCGACTCTTTCTCTGACCTCAGCAGAGAGCCCGTATTTTTCTGGAGAGGTCACATTCGCCCATTCCTTAGTGGGAAATTCCTGACTTATGGTCAGTTGTTGATGTTCCAGAGGTGCTGAAACAGACATGTTTGATCCTTTTGACATTGTCGATTGTGGGAGGTTCAATCGTTGAGATGGCAGGCACCTTTGTGCCCTGAGCCGATGGTTCGAAGTTCTGGTCGCTCTACACGGCATCGCTCCATCGCAAACGGACAGCGCGGGTGGAAATGGCAGCCTGACGGCGGCGAAAGCGGGCTTGGGATTTCGCCCTCTATGGATGAAAAGCGCCGTTGAACGGGATCTAGGCTTGGTCTTTCCTGAAGAAGCGCACGCGTGTATGGGTGGTTGGGGTGCGCAAACAGTTCTGCAACTGGCGCCTCTTCCACGACACGCCCGAGATACATGACGACAACGCGGTCGGATATGTGCTCGACCACGGAGAGATCGTGGCTGATGAACAGATAGGTGAGATCAAGTTGCTCTCTTAAATCGAGGAACAGGTTCAGGATCTGCGCCTGTATCGAGACATCGAGCGCTGCAACGGATTCGTCGCAGATCAACATATCGGGCTGAACAGCCAACGCGCGCGCAATGCCGATGCGCTGGCGCTGGCCGCCGCTGAACTGATGCGGAAACCAGCTGGCCATGGATGGATCAAGCCCTGACCGCTCCATCTGCTGGCTGACATAATCATCCAGCTCACGGGCGCTCGTCATCTTGTGGTGAAGCGGCGCTGCCCCGATGATCTCGCGCACGCGCTGTCGCGGGTTTAATGATGACGATGGGTCCTGAAAGATCATCTGGACTTTCAGCCGCGCGTCTTCTGCTGCCTTGCCGTCCATCTCCGCCAATTGCTTGCCGCGAAACAGAACCGAACCTTCGGAAGCTTGCAGCAACCCGGCCACTACGCGACCCAGTGTCGATTTTCCGCAGCCGGATTCACCAACGATGCCCACGACTTCGCGTTCTGAAACGGTAAGGCTGACATCATCCAGTGCTCCGACGACAGGATTTGGAGCTTTCAGGCCCATCAGTTCCGCACCGCGTTCAACCACGCCGGATTTACGGCTGAAGCGCTTGCTAACGTTGCGCACTTCCAAACGATTGCTCACGATGGCGCTCCTTCCATGACGGGGTGAAAACAGCGAAGAAGACGCCCTTCTGTCGGCTCAAGCGCCGGAGAATTGAGACAAATTTCGGTGGCAAAGGAGCAACGCGGGTGAAACGCACATCCTTTGGGCATATTGGCGACGGAGGGCGTGGTCCCCGATATCTGCCTTAGCCTTTCACCTCGCTTGTTATGGGCGGGCAGGCTTGCGATCAGGCCATTGGTATAAGGATGCAGAGGACGTCTCAGTAGATCGGCGGTTAAGCCTTGCTCGACGATACGCCCCGCATACATGACCGACAGTTTCTCGGCCAGGCCAGCAACAACGGACAGGTCATGGGTGACCCATATCAAAGCCGTCCCCTTTTCCCGCGCAAGCTTCTGAACGATGGAGAGGATTTGCGCCTGTATCGTCACATCAAGCGCAGTCGTCGGCTCATCTGCAATGATCACGTCTGGTGACATGAGAAGCGCGATGGCGATAGCCACTCGCTGCCGCATACCGCCGGAGAACTGATGCGGATAGGCGCTCAGGCGCTCCTCCGGACTTGGAATGCCGACCATGCCCAAGGCGTCGCGTGCACGCTCCCGCGCGACCTGTTTGCTGACGTTTTCGTGCGCATGCACAACTTCCATCATTTGCGTATCGATGCGAAGCACGGGATTGAGTGTCGACATCGGATCCTGAAAGATCATCGCGATCCGGTTGCCGCGGATCGACCGTAATTCTTTCTGCGATGCGCTTCGCAGGTCCCGCCCTTTGAACAGGATTTTCCCACCTGTCATCTGAACAGGCTTGTCGAGCAGTCCCATGATGGAAAGACCAGTCACGGATTTGCCGGAACCGGACTCCCCAACGAGCCCCATGACTTCGCCTGCAGCAAGGCTGAGGGTGATGTCGTCGATAAGTGTAATGTTGCCCTCATCGGTCACGACCTCGGTTTTCAAACCTTTGATTTCAAGCATGGCACTCATCTCCGTGCAGCCTTTGGGTCCACTAACTGGCGCAGCCGATCTCCAACGAGATTGATTGCAAAGATCGTGACCAGAAGCGCGATGCCGGGGAAAAGGGCGATCCAGTAGGTCCCTGACAGTATGAATTCGTATCCGCTGGAAATCAGAAGCCCGAGGGACGGTTCGGTCACCGGGACACCGAGACCCAAGAAGCTGAGTGTTGCCTCCAGCGTGATGGCACGAGCCACCTGCATGGTCAGCAGAACCACGAGGGGCGACAGACAGTTTGGCAGCAATTGGCGAAACAGAATGTTCCGATGCGGCAGTCGTAGAGACCGCGCTGCCTCGACATATTCACGGCGAAGCTCCGTCAAGGCAGCACCGCGTGCCGTGCGGGCATAGGTCGCCCATTCCACCAGGACAATGGCAAAAACGACATTGCCGACGCTCTTACCAAGGAGAGCGAGGATCAACAGTGCGGACAGGATCGTCGGAAAGGAAAGCTGCAGATCGACAAGCCGCATCATCGCGGTTTCAACCCTACCGCCAACATAGGCAGCTGTCAGGCCAAAAGCTGTACCGATGATGAAGGCGAGTGCCGCCGAGCCAAGCCCCACGATAAGGCTTATCCGCAGACCGTAGAGAATAGCCGATAGCATATCTCGACCTTGGTCATCCGACCCAAACAGGAAGGTAAAGCCCGTGGACGATTCCGTGCCGGGAGCCATACGCCCGTCCATGATGTCCAACTGCATCAGATCATATGGGTTTTGCGGCGACAGATATGGCGCAAACACCGCCATGAGAACGATCAGGAAAATCAGCGCCAATCCCATCACCGCCAAGGGCGAACGGGCGAACTGTCGCATGAATAGCAGGCCTGTCCGAAGTGTCGAGGAGTTCATAACTGCTTGCACATCACTCTCCCTGAAGCCGGATGCGTGGATCGAGCAGCCGGTAAGTGACGTCCACAACGAGGTTGATGATGACGAACATGACGACCACGAGCATGAGGTAGGCGACGATGACGGGGCGGTCGAGCGCGGCAATGCTGTCGATAATGATCTTGCCGACGCCCGGCCAGGCAAAGATGGTTTCGGTCACGACCGAAAATGCAATCGTCTGACCAATATCCAGACCGACGACAGTGACGACCGGGATCATAACGTTCTTGAGCACATGGACGCTGAGGATACGCTTTGGTGAAAGACCTTTTGCCCGGGCAAATCGCACATATTCACTCGACATCGCCTCGCGCACGCCAGCCTCAGTCAACCGCGTAACCATCGAGATATTGAAAAGTGATAGACTGATCGCCGGCAAAAGCATATGCCGCAGGCCATCCAGTGTTACGAAAGACCAGGGTATGCCGAACAGGATTTCGGTTGCGCCGCGTCCAGAGCTTGGGAGCCAGCCCAACTGGACGCTAAATATCATGATAAGAAGGACCGCGATCCAGAAAATCGGAAGGCTGAAGCCGAAGATCGAACCGATCATGATGATGCGTGCAAGGGGGCTTTCGGGTTTCCAGCCTGCGGCAAGTCCAAGCGGTACGCCAACGATCAGCGACAGCAAGACAGCGGCGAAAGCCAGTTCTAGCGTCGCGGGCAAGCGAGACAGGATCAGTTCGACCGCTGGCTCCTTGTAGACATAGCTGACACCGAGATTGCCTTGCAGAAGCCCTTTCAGAAACAGGAAGAACTGCTCATAAAGAGGCCGGTCGAGACCGAGGTCCGCAATCAAACGCAGGCGGTCATCATAGGTGGCTTCCGGCGGAAGCAAAGTTTCAATCGGGCTGCCGATCAGGTGAAGACCGACGAACACGATCAGGGCCATTGCAAGAGCGACCAGTATCGCTTGCATCAGGCGCTGCACAATCCATAGGGTCATGATACCCTCTTGTTATTGATAAGATACCGACCATCCACTTCCAAGGGGATGGCTTGGGGAGCACAGTATAGCCGACATTTGCTCGGGCAGCTTCGCCACCGATTGCCGGATGGTAAGGCTGGCGATGTGGAACCAGCCTCATATTTCCACCTTATTCGGAAACATCCTTGGCAAGCGTGCGCTCATCGATCCGCGGGGCGTAATTGAGCCCCTTGCGCAGCACCCAGGCGTTACTCTGCTGGTAGAGCGGGATGATGGCGCCATCAGTGATGGCAACCTTCACAGCCTCTATGAGGGCCGCTTCACGCGCCTTGTCGTCGTAGATCATCATCGCCTTGGAAACGAGGTCATCAAGCGCTGGATTGGAATAGCCGCTGTCATTGGCAGCACCCAGACCACGCTTTGGATCGACCGTGCCCAATACATTCACCAGCATCGAACTTGCGTCATAGGTCGCGTTACCGAGCCCGAGCAGCTTCATGGCGAATTCCGACTTACGCGACGAGAAGGTCGTCCATGGGAGAGCCTCCACATTCGTCTTCACGCCAATTCGCGTCCACATCTGCGCCACGGCTTGAACTACCGCAGGCGCATTGGGGTAGCGATCATTCGGCACATGAACTGTCAGCTGAAAACCGTCGGGATATCCGGCGTCGGCCAGTAGCTTCTTGGCGCCCGCAGCATCAGGCTTGGGCGGCTGAATGTCAGGCGTATAAGAAAACGCACCCTTGGGGAGCCACTGACCGGAGGCGGTTGCGGTACCTTCCATGATCTTGTCGACAATGCCCTCGCGATTGATCGCTTCGGAAAGTGCATTGCGAACGCGGGGATCGGCCAGAGGATTGTTATCCAACGCCTCTCCCTTTGGGCCCTTCACAAAGGCCTTCCAGGCATCACCCGATGTCGATGGCGCGAGATAGATGACACGCAGGCCAGGCGTGCTGACGAAAGAAAGGTTAGCCGTGGTTTTGAACCGGGCAATATCGGTCGCAGCCGGGGCGTCGATGACATCCACATCACCAGCGAGAGCTGCGGTGGTACGAGCGCTTGCGCTGGAAATCATGCGGTAGGTTGCGTGATCCCATGCGACCTTCTTGCCCCACCAATCGGGATTGCGCTCAAGACCAACCTCGATACCCTGCTTGAATGTCGTAAGGCGAAAAGCACCCGTGCCGATTGCTGCCTTGCCGGAGTTGTAATCTGCGGTATCGGCGCCCTCGCCCGCATGGCGCGACACGATAGCGATATTTGCGAGATCGCCTGGAAGCGTCGGTGCCGGTGCCTTGGTGCTGATGATGACCGCATTGTCGCCGTCCGCTTCGACGCTTGCAATATTGCGCATGAAACCGCCAAAACCGCCGGGGCTGTTCGGCACGCTTCCAGCGCGGTCGAGCGTGAAAATCACGTCGTCGGAAGTGAAGGGCTTGCCATCGTGCCACTTCACACCATCACGCAGAGCAAAGCGCCACTTCGTTTCTGAAACAGTGTCCCACTTCGTGGCCAAACCTTCCACTAGCCGACCTTCGGCGGTGCGCTCCGTCAATCGGTCGAAAATCTGCATAGCAATCGCGTTATTTGGCGAGGCATTGTAAAAATGCGGATCAATCGAGGTCACGGTTCCGCTTAGACCGATCGTCAAATTTTTCGCCATCACGGGTTGGGCGACCAGGCCGATCAGGCTGGTCAGAAGAAGCACACCAGTTTTCATCATCTCGTTCCCTTTTTTCGAACCTGGAAATGTCACAAGTTCGCTTCTTCTGATCCTCCAACGGAAGTTTAGATTTAACAAATGAATGTTTTTTTGCCTACTTCATCCATGGCATGAATAACGCACTTTGGGATGGCTCCTCTTGCATCCCGAATTTCCATCGTTCGAGAAATGCTGGATCACTCCTCGACGAAAGAGCGCACATGATGGAATGTCGAGGAGGTAACCCACGAACCTTGAAAATCTGACGAAAGTAAGCACCACGCTGGGGTGAAAAGCTTCCGCCTGACTTCCAGTTCAGTCGTTCAGATTAAGAGGTTCTCCGCCTTGAGCGGAAACGAACTCGCGACCTCTTAATGCCTGCCGAGCTCATTACGTTAATTGCCCGCGATAATGTCCTCTTTCATGGATATAGACGGACTCATGTGGACGGGATTTACACACCTTGCTCGAAGCGCTTTGCTCTCGCCGCCCATGTTCACTCCTTGCTGACCATCGCTGACTGGGAAGCCGTAAAGGCGTGTGTCGACAATCTCAACGCACTTTTAGTTAGACAACTGGCGATACCTGTCGGGGCTTGGTGTCAGCAATTATCTCGTGGTATCCGCCATAACCGCTCATTCCAAATCAACCTCCGCCCCATCTCCGTGTCGCAGTATGAAAGCCGAGGCATGTTCCAAGCGCGACATGAATCCCCAAACCAGCTGGCCGCGCCTCGGGACGGAGTTGAGTGCTTGCGATTAATGTTGCATTTCCAACATTTTTATTGTTGTATTCACCAAACATTCGCCCAGATAAGGCAGCACAGATGTTGTACAATACAGATTTTCTTTCGCGGCTGACACAAGGCGTGAAATACCTTTCGTCAGCGTGGGGCCTCTCGTCCGAGGCCAAACTGACGCTCTTGACGATCTCCGAGAACGCGACTTTTCGGATCGCCGACGAAAACAGCGGGCGCAACCTGATCGTGCGAGTGCATCGGCCCGACTACCATACTGAAGCAGAGATCCTTTCTGAGCTCGCTTGGATCGATGCGCTGAGGCAGGATGGGGTGGTTGTCACGCCCCGGCCGATCTCAGCGAACGATGGCAGCCTCCTTCAAATCTTCTCAGACGGCGAAACCATGCGCCACGCCGTCGCCTTCGAATACATGGCCGGCAAGGAACCAGATGCTGAATCCGACCTCGTCCACTGGTACAGGACGCTCGGCGAAATTAACGCGAAACTGCATGCGCATAGCCGCAGATGGACGCGTCCGGAGAATTTCATTCGAAAGACCTGGAACTTCAACCGCATCCTTGGGAACGGCGCCTATTGGGGCGACTGGCGTGACGCCCTTGGGCTGAAGCCCGATGGGAAGTCCGTTTTAGAAAGAACGCACGCGCTGCTCGAAACACAGACCTCCGCCTACGGCTATGGGGAGGAGCGCTTCGGCCTTGTTCACTGCGACATGCGCGCCGCGAACCTTCTGGTCGACGGTGACAGACTTGGAGTGATCGATTTCGACGATTGCGGTCTGTCCTGGTTCGCTTACGATTTTGCCGCCGCGATCAGCTTCATGGAACATGAGCCCTTCATTCCAGACCTGATGGCGGCCTGGCTCGAAGGCTATCGCCGCGTCGCACCTCTCGATGCGCAACACGAGGCTGCCCTGCCGATGTTCATTATGCTTCGCCGCATGCAACTCACCGCATGGATCGCTTCCCACGCAGAAACGCCGACGGCCCAGTCCATGGGTACGGCCTACACCGATGGCACTGTGGCGCTCGCCGAGTGCTATCTGGCCGAGCACCGTTGAGGAGAGCCCAATGAGCGCCACCACTAAGGAAATTCTCGACCTCAACCGTTTTGATGCGAGCCGTACCGAGGGATTTCCCGCTGAACTTGCAGAGCGCGTTGCCAAGCGCCAGGCAACTTTTGGAGCTTCCTCCGTACTCTTTTATGAGCAGCCGATCGAGATGGTGAGCGCGCAGGGCGCCTATCTGTATGACGCCGGCGGACGCAAGTATCTCGACGTCTACAACAACGTACCGTCGGTCGGCCACTGCCATCCACGGGTGGTCGAGGCCATCGCCCGACAGGTCGGCGAACTCAACATCCACACGCGCTATCTCAACCGCGTCGTCGAGGCTTACACCGAAAATCTGCTATCCAAATTCCCGGCAGGCCTCAGCAATGTCGTTTTGACCTGTACGGGCAGCGAGAGTAACGACCTCGCCCTGCGCATCGCCCGCATTGGGACCGGGGCCGAAGGCTTCATCGTCACCGAGGCAGCCTATCACGGCAACACTGCGCTGGTGACGGAAGTCTCCCCCTCGTCGCTGCGCAAGCGCAAACCCGCCGCATTTGTGGCAATCATTCCAGCGCCCGCCGCTCGTGATGGCATGAGCGTGGCCTCAAACTTCGCCGCGTCCGTGGAACAGGCAATCAACGAGCTCAATTCACGAGGCATTAAATTCGCTGCGTTGATCGTTGACACAATCTTTTCCAGTGACGGCATCTATGCCGATCCTGCAGGTTTCCTGAAGGAGGCGGTTGACGTGGTGCACCGAGCCGGCGGCCTGTTGATCGCCGATGAGGTCCAACCGGGCTTCGGCCGGACGGGAGGCAGCCTTTGGGGCTTCGAGCGTCACGGTGTCACGCCCGACATTGTCACGATGGGTAAGCCGATGGGCAATGGCTTCCCCATGGGCGGCGTCGTAACACGACCTGACCTGCTCCAGAGGTTCTGCGAGGAAACCGGTTATTTCAATACCTTCGGAGGCAATCCGGTAGCTGCCGCCGCAGGCCATGCCGTGCTGCGAGTGATTGAGGAGGAAGGTCTGATCGAACGCTCGGCCACTGTCGGCGGTTACTTCAAGCAGTCGCTCCAGGCTTTGCAAAGTCGGCATTCGGAAATCGGCGATGTGCGGGGCGCCGGCCTTTTCATCGGTCTTGATTTTGTCGACCCCGCCACGGGGGAGCCGGACAGCACACGCGCTACCCATGCGATCAATCAGTTGAGGCACAACAGTATATTGATCGGGGCAGCGGGCAAATATGGCGCGACGCTGAAGATCCGGCCGCCACTGTGTTTTTCGAACGAGGATGTCGACCTCTTCACCGGCACCCTGGACATTATTCTCCAGGCGCGCCGAGCCGCCTGAAGACATTGCAGGCAAGCCGGGCGATGATGTCGCCCGGCTTCTTTCAATTTCAGCCCATTACCTCCAGCGCACCGAGCGATTCCGGCAGGATCTGACCGCCATCGACGACGATCGACTGGCCGGTGATATAGGCTGCCTCCTCCGATGCAAAAAACAGCGCGGCGTTCGCGATGTCCGCCGGCATACCCAGACGACGCAATGGCACGGAGGCCTCCATCGTGGCGATATAATCTGGACCGTTGCCCTCGAGCCCCTCAGTCATGATATTGCCTGGCATAACGGCATTGACCGTAATGTTCTTTGGCGCCAGCTCAATCGCGGCAGTACGCATGAAGCCAAGCTGGCCGGCCTTGCTTGCCCCATAATGCGACCAGCCCGGATAACCGGTGATCGGCCCAGTGATCGACGAGGTGATGATGATACGGCCCGCACCGGCCGAGGTCATCGCCGGCAACACCGCGGAAACGCTGAGAAAGGTACTTTTGAGATTGGTTGAGATCACGTGGTCGAAATCGGCCGCCGACATTTCCCCCAGCTTCGCCGCCGGGAAGATTCCGGCATTTGCGCACAGCACGTTAACCCCGCCATAGCGGGTTACGGCAGCATCGACCATCGCCTTGCAGCCCTCCTCTGTACTGACATCCGCCGCAAACCCCGAACCGTTTACTCCGATTTCGGATGCCACCCTGTCGGCATCGACCTGGCTGCGCGACACGACGAGGACATTCAGGCCGGCCTCCCCGAAGCGCAGTGCTATGCCCTTGCCAATTCCTCGGCTTGCGCCGGTAACGATGACGGTCTTGCCTTGCAATGACTTCAACATGTTCCACTCACTTTTTTGTTGTAACTTTCACAAATTAACGAGGCGCTATTGCCTCAATTCGAGGCGTCAGATCAAAACATCGGCACGCATCACGCTCCTTCTGCACAAAAGAAATGCAAAGCAATATTAGATCGTTAGCAGCCATATTCCGCGACGATCACATTGGTCTACGGACGCTGTGCCTCCTGTTACGCTTTCCAACATGAAGCAGAAAATACGTGTTGTAAATCACACATTTTTGCGACAAAGTTCCAACATAATTGATCCGTGAGCCATTCACGCGGCCGAGAAAAGGGGAACCACGATGATGAAAATCTCCAGACGCAATATGATGCAGATGATGGGTGCGGCCGCTTTTGCTGGTCCGCTGGCAAGCGCCACGCGTGCCTTCGCGGCCCGCGAAAAAGAGCTGAATATCCTGTGCTGGGAGGGCTACAATTCCGCGCAGGTCCTGGATCCGTTCCGCTCCAGCGAGTCTGCTACGGTCAAGGCCGAGAGCCTGACCAACGACCCGACCATGATCAACCGGCTACGCGCGGGCGAAACCAAAATCTGGGACCTCATCAACGTCAATAATCCCTGGGCCCGCAAGGTCATGGGGCCGGCCGGCCTGATCAAGCCGCTGCCGCGCGCCGAGTTCGAACCCTATTTCGATGCCATGCTCCCCAACTTTAAGGCACCCTATCGTTGGGCGATGAGCGACGACGGCGGGGACCTGCTCGGTATGGCGCAACGCTTCGGGCCCTATAGCTTTGTGGTCAACACAGACAAGATCAGCAAGTCAACGGCGGAGGAGCAGGGCTGGGACCTGTTCAATGACGCCTCGCTCGCTGGCAAGTACGGAATACAGGAATCCGACGACTGGAACGTGTTCAACATTTTCCTGATCGCCGGCATAGACCCGTTCAAGGAGCACACACAGGAACAGTTCAAGGTCTTCGCCGAAACCGCTGAAAAGGTGTTCAAGGGCGCCAAAATGGTCGGCGACATGGCGTCACTCAATCAGGCTCTCGTCTCGGGCGAGATCGACCTTTATATGACCGGTGGCACCTATTCCGTTTCTCCCGCGCGCGCCGACGGCTATACGAACTTGCGTGCGATCACGCCACTCAGGGGGCCGATGGACGGCAAGGGCGGCATTTCCTGGATCGAGATCACCTCGACGGTCAACAATCCCGAGCTTTCGCCGCTTGCGGTGGAGTTCCTGAAATACGTCCAGGATCCGAAAGTCGCCCACACCGTCGCTTTTGCCGAAGGCACATTCAATCCGGTAACGCAGATGGGCAACCCCAAGTGCTTTGAACTCTTCACAAAGGACGAGATGGAAGCCATCCAGTGGGATACCGTTGAGGAGGACATGGCGCGCTCGGCGCAATACGACATCGTACCCGACTACGACAAGGCACTGGAACTGATGACCGCTGCCAAGCGACTGCGCGGTTGAGCCAAGCCTGTCCCGACGGAGCAAAGAACATGAGCCTTGCGATGATCTCGCCCAGCCTGCCCGACACCTCATCGACAATCCAAGCCCAAGTGCAACCGGCGCCGAAACCGGTACTGCAACTGGTCGACGTTCGAAAGATTTTCGGCGATTTTGCCGCGGTTGACGGCATCAGTGTCGATATCAAGGAGGGCGAATTCGTCACCATTGTCGGACCCTCCGGGTCCGGCAAGACGACACTTCTGCGCATGCTGGCCGGCATGGAATCACCATCAGAAGGCTATATCACGCTGCGTGGCGAGGTGATCAACAGCGTGCCGGCCGACAAGCGGCCAACATGTCTCGTCTTCCAGTCACTTGCGCTTTTCCCGCACAAGACAGTCGGCGAGAACATCGAGTTTCCGCTGAAGGTCCGCAAAATGCCGGCTGCCGAACGGAGAATCCGCGCGCTCGAATTCATGCGCATGGTGCGCCTGCCCGAGAGCTATTACTCCAAGAACGTGATGCGTTGCTCCGGCGGCGAAAAACAGCGCGTGGCGCTCGCTCGCGCCTTTGCCTACGATCCCGACGTTCTGTTCTTCGACGAGCCGCTATCGGCACTCGACTACAAACTGAAGAAAGTTCTGGAAAAAGAGCTGAAGGACCTGCACCGCGAAAGCGGCAAGACCTTTGTCTACATCACCCATTCGCTTGAGGAAGCCATGGTCATGTCTGACCGCGTCGGGGTGATGAGCCGTGGCCACCTTGTTCAGATTGGCACGCCCGAGGAAATCTATACCAAGCCGGCAACGCGCTTCGTCGCGGAGTTTTTTGGCGAGGTCAACAGTTTCGAAGTCAAGCGTAAGGGTGAGGGCGCCTGGACGCTTGCCGACGGCAAGCCGATCACCGTTGCGCCGGTCGCAGAAGCGATTGGCGAGACGGCAACTGTCATCGTCCGGCCCGAAACCATGCGCTTCATCACCGGCGCATCGAGCGCTGACAATCTGATCTCCGGTACGATCTACAACGAATACTCTCTCGGCTCGCGCATGCAGTACCAGGTTCATTCGGGGGACCGTATCTACCTGGTCGAGGCCGCACGCTCAGCCGTCTCTGGTGTCAGTTCAGGCGACCTCGTTACCATCGGCTGGGATGCCAGCGACGCCATCGTGGTGGGAGACTGATATGGCAACCATGACCCACGCCGAAACGGCCGGCGGGAAAAGCCCTTTGCCATCCCTCTCTGCAGGGTTGCGCGCCGCCGCGCCTGTCACGATCCTTCTGCTGCTTGGCTTTCTCGCTCCGCTGCTGACGGTGGCCGCCTACGCCTTCGCCACGCCGAAGAGCTTCACGGTATTTCGCTCATTCACATTCGCCAACTTTGCTGTGATCTTTGACGCCTCTAACACCGTTTGGATGTCATTTGCCTGGTCGATCGCCTATGCCTTGGCCACAGTCATATTATTGGCAGTAATCGCCTATCCGATCGCCTATGGACTTAATCGAATGTTTGGCAGGTGGTCTGGCCTTGTCGGCGTGCTCTTCGTCTTTCCGCTGTTCGTGTCGGAAAATGTCCGCCTCTATGGTTGGGTGCTCTTTTTTATCAAGAACGGCGTACTCGACGGCGGGCTGAAGTGGCTCGGCTTCTCAGGCGGACCTGAGCTTCTTTACACACCTGGTGCCATCCTCTTCGGCATGATCTATGTCTATCTCCCTTTCATGCTTTTCCCAATGTCGCTTGGCATTGCCATGATCCCCCGGGACCTCGTCGATGCGGCCCGCGATCTTGGGGCTGATCGGCTGATGATCTGGCGGGAGATCGAGTTGCCACTCGCCATGCCCGGTATCCTGATCGGCATGTTGCTCACCTTTGTGCTCGGGGCAGGCGCGATCGCCGAATCCAAGATCCTCGGCGGACAGTCGGTTATCACAATCGCGCAGGATATCGAGATTGCTTTCACATATGCACAGAATTGGCCGCTTGGCTCGGCGCTCGCCCTCCTGCTCGTCGCCATCGTCAGCGGGCTTGCCCTTTACGTCCTGTCCAAGCTCGATCTCGACCGCATTCTGGGAAAGAAGTGAGACATGGAAACCCGCTCGCAAATCCGCGCCCGCGCTTTCGTCAAGGCCTGGACCGCTTTCGTCGTCCTTGCCGTATACCTCCCGATCCTTTGCGGAGCATTGGCCGGCCTGTCCAAGGGGCGCTATTTCGGCTTCCCGATCCGCGTCTTTTCAACGGAATGGTGGGGCAAGACCCTGGCCTCGCTCGAGATCCAGACGCTGGTACAGAACTCCATTCTTATCGCTTTCATCGTCACTCTGGTCTCCGTGATCCTCGCCTTCTTTGGCGCGCTCGCCTTTGCCCGCTACGAGTGGAAGGGACGCAAGCTGTTCCAGAAGGCCATCCTTCTGCCTGTGTTCTTTCCGCAGCCCGTGCTGGGGCTCGCGCTGCTCCTGTGGTTCAATGCACTTGGCATCAATCCGAGTTGGCAGACGGCCGTCGTCGCTCATCTCGTCTGGATCGTTCCGGTGGTGACACTGGTCATCGCCATTCAGGTCTATTCCTTCGATCCGACGTTGGAGGAGGCCGCCCGTGACCTTGGAGCGAGCCGCTGGTTCATTCTGCGCGAGATAACCTTGCCAATCCTTTGGCCGGGCATCTGGTCAGGCGCCCTGTTCGCGTTCCTGCTCTCCTGGGGCAATTTTCCGCTGTCGCTCTATACGGCAGGCGTCGACTCGACGATCCCGAAATGGCTCTATTCGAAGATGGTTGCCGGCTATTCGCCGATGGTGCCGGCGCTTGGCACGATGAGCACGCTTTCCGCCGCCGCATTGTTGCTGGCCGGCGGGCTTACCATCATGCTGGTTCGCCGCCGGCAGGCGGATGCATGAGGACGCCGCGATGAACTGGAAAACCGAACGCCGTTCCTTCTATTACCAGGGCGCGCCGGAGCCCGAGGACCCAGTGCTCGAAAAGGGCAAGGTGGCGCTCCTCGTCATTGACATGCAGAACACTTATCTTGATCGCCCTGATCCCGACGCTCTATCGGGTAACGATCTCGTGCGTTACCATGCCTGGGCACCGTTCCACGAGCGGATGCACGGCACTGTCATTCCCAATACCCAGCATCTCTTGGAACGGTTTCGCGCGCTCGGCCTCGACGTGTTTTTCGCGCGAATTGCCTGTCTTCGCGCCGACGGACGCGACCGTTCACTCAGCCAGCGGAAACCAGGGTGGAATAACCTTCTGCTCCCAAAGGATGAGGAAGCCTCGCAGATCCTACCGCAAATCGCTCCGCGAGACGGCGAGATCGTTGTCACCAAAACCACCGACAGCGCACTGACAGGCACGAATCTCAGGCTTTTGCTGGCAAATATGGGGATCACCCACGTCGTTTGCGTTGGCATTTTTACCGACCAGTGTGTCTCCTCAACCGTACGCAGCCTCGCCGATGAGAGCTTCGACGTCATCGTTGTCGATGATGCCTGCGCCGCCGGCTCGGTGGACCTACATGAAAGCGAGCTCCAGCGGCTGCACATGATCTATGCCAACGTAATGACCACGGACGAGGTGATCGGCTATCTGCCGCTGACGGGGGCATGAGACAATCGGGGATGGACTGCAGCCTGGACTTGTTCGCCCGGAACGTTCCTGACACAACTTGGCCGATGAAAGCACCTGAAGTCCTTTGCCTCGACAAGAGCCCCGGGGTCCGTTTCGCCGCTAAACAGGCCGTACTGAGTTGGTCCCTCACTCGGCCGGGTTTCGTTCGCGCCGATACCGCTGTCTGGCTTGAGGTGTCCGATGCAGACCCGCCGATCGACATCGCTCCGGTGGACCTGCCTCGCGCAGGTCTCACCTGGGCTGACTATGGCGAAGCCGCGCAGCTCATGACCTTGCGTGACGTTACAAAAAATCATCCGCCAAACGGCAATGCGGCGACGCCATTGCTTTCTGCCTCGCGACCGTTGACCTTGCCAATGCCGGCCGTCGGCGCGGATACGCCTCGTTTGGGACAATCAGGCACGATGGCCGGCGGCCGGGCGTGGATGGCGGAGCAGACTTGTACAAGCCAGGGGAGCCAGGAGCGATGAAAAAACCAAAAAGCGTGCGCCAGGAGCGTATCCTGACTGAACTCAACCAAGCGCCGAGCCTGCGCGTTGCGGAACTCGCCCGGCGACTCGACGTCTCAACCGAGACGATCCGGCGCGATCTCGACGAGATGACCGAACAAGGCCTACTCAACCGCACCTATGGCGGTGCTGTGCGTTCGCTTTCCACCGAGCCTTCGGTCACCGAGCGCCATACGCTCTTTGTCGGCGAGCGCGAACGGATCGCCAAAGCGGCTGTGCAAATCCTGAAAGGTGCTCAGGTCCTGATGATCGGCTCCGGCTCGACGACAGTGCACACCGCACGGCGCATCGCAGTCGAGATGAAGAACATCACCGTACTCACGCATTCCTTCGGCGTGGCAACCGTGCTCGCCATCAATCCGACCATCAAGGTGGTCATGCTTCCCGGCGATTATCACGCCACCGAGGGCGCGACCGTCGGTGCGCACGCGGTGTCGTTCCTCAATTCCTTCTATGCCGATTTCACCATACTTGGCGCCAGCGGTCTGGGTCCCGATGGCCCCTCGGACGCCCTGCTCGAATGTGGTGCTGTCTATAGCGCGATGGTCTCCCGCGCAGCGCGAACCATCGTGGTCGCCGATCATTCCAAGCACGACCGCTTGTTTCCGGCGCGCTATGCACCTTGGCGTGACATTGCCCATGTCGTTACCGACAAAGCACCGGGTGAGGATTTAACGGAAAGCCTGGATAGCAGTGGCGTGAAGCTGACTGTTTGCTGAAAGAGACGGCTGGAAACCGGAGAACGCAATGATCAACGAGACGAACAAAGCGTGCCAAAAACGCGCGCGCGACTTCGGCATTGCCTTCGACGGCATGCCCGGGCCGCTTAACGCCATAACCGACATAGCTGGCATCCATGTCGGCGTTTCGACGATCCGGGAGGAGGTGCCCCGCCCCGGCCGCAAACTGCCAGTGCGCACCGGCGTGACAGCGATCCTGCCGCATGCGACGGCAAGCGAGCCGGTACCGGTGTTTGCCGGAATCCATCGTTTCAATGGAAATGGCGAGATGACAGGCTCGCACTGGATCGACGACGGAGGCTACTTTGTCGGCCCTGTCCTGATTACCAACACCCATAGCGTTGGCATTGCCCATCATAGCGCCGCGCGCTGGATGATTGATCGCTATAGCGCGACCTACGAGGGCGATGAACAATTGTGGATCATGCCGGTGGTGGCGGAAACCTATGACGGCTTACTCAATGACATCAATGGCCAGCATGTAACGGTCGATCACGTTTTCGAGGCATTGAACGGGGCGAACACCGGCCCAGTCGCCGAGGGTAGCGTTGGCGGTGGCACGGGCATGATCGCCTACGGCTTCAAGGGCGGCACGGGCACCGCCTCGCGAAGGATCGCCGTCGGTGGTGAGGAATTTACCGTAGCGGCGTTGGTGCAGGCTAACCACGGTCAACGGGATTGGCTGTCGATCGGCGGCTTACCCGTTGGCAAACTCCTCCAACAGACCGACCCAGACCTTTCTGAGCGCGGCTCCATCATCGTCGTGATCGCCACCGACGTGCCGCTCGCACCGCACCAATTGCAGAAGCTGGCGCGACGCGGCGCGATCGGCATCGGCCGCAACGGCACAGTAGGCGGAAGTAACTCCGGCGACATTTTTCTAGCCTTCTCGACTGCCAATCCCCATCCGATGCGCCACAAAGCCGGACCGCTGTTGAGCATCGTCATGGTCAATGACGATGTGCTCGATCCGGTCTATCAAGCCGTGGTGCAAAGCGTAGAAGAGGCGGTGGTCAATGCGATGATCGCCGCAGAAACGACAGGCGGTACGCCCTATGACCGCTATCGCATCGAGGCAATCGACGGCAACGAGGTCGCCAGGCTTCTAGCTGCAGTAACGGCTCTTCACCGAGGGTCGCAGGCGCCGCGACGTGATATCTAGATGTTTAGTCGAAGGCATTGCCGGTCCTGATGTTGGCGGCCTCCTCATAGGAGCGCGCAAATTCGAGCGGTTTCCGGTCCGCGCGTGGTGACCCGACAAGCTGGACACCGCAGGGCAGCCCGTTTTCAGCAATCCCGTCAGAACGGAGGCTCAGAATCGACGCGACCGTTCAGCTCGGCAGTCGCCAGCGTCGGTTCCGCCTTGCGAGATCGAGCTCAGTTTTGATCTGGTGGCGCTGGCCAGGATCGACAGCATTGCGCAATTCGATGCCTTATCCTGACAGTCAACAAGGCGTCGATCCCGATCTCGGTATCATAGGGCGGTGAGTCAGCATGTTGATCAGCGCTCTGAGGCCAGATGATACGTGGCGACGCCCAGAGTAATAAAGACATAATCCTGGAAGCGCCGGACACCAGTCTTCCAGAACTCGCTCCAGGCGACCGTGTTCGAGTGCTTCCGTCGCAAGATGGTCAGGCACGAAAGCAATACCTATCCCATCGATTGCAGCCTCCACCATGAGCGGCTGGTCACTCAATGTGAGAGGCCCGGAAACGTTGATTCTTTCTGAAGCGCCCATGCGTTCAAATTCCCAACGATAGATTGCTCCACTTTCAAACCGGAAGCGGATGCAATCGTGGCTGTGTAAATCCTGCGGTATGAGCGGATATCCGCGACGCTCGAAGTACTCAGGCGACGCAACAGCCGCAAAGCGAACCTCTCCCATCACCGGGATGGCCACCATGTCTTTTGGTACTGCCTCCGCCAATCGGATGCCGGCATCGAAACCATCAGCAACGATGTCACTCAGTCTGCCATCGCTGACTATGTCGAGATGGACTTGAGGATACTCGCGCAAGAAGGGTGCAAGCACCGGCCGCAGTACTAAGCGGATAGCCCCTTCGCTGGCATTGATCCGCACCGTGCCACTGGGGACGGGACCATTTCCCTCCAACTCCTGGACGGCTTCTTCGATTGAAGCCATTGCCGGCTTGAGTTTGGACGCAAGGCGTTCACCCGCCTCCGTCAACGAGACGCTGCGAGTCGTTCGGTTGAAGAGGCGGACATTCAACCGCTCTTCGAGAACCTTAATCGAATGGCTGATCGCCGAGGGCGTCATGTTGAGCTCGTCAGCGGCGCTCCGAAAACTGCGATGGGTCGCTACCGCCAGGAATGCGGAAAAGGCAGCCAGATCATTGCCCTTTGATTGGTGAATTGCTTTCATCATGACATCAAGAATTGATCAGATTGTTCAGATAGTCAATGCGGCATAGATTGAGCGTAGGGGAGCAGCATGAGGGACCAGGCTCCTTGCTGTTCGCTGGCAGGTCCCCAGACCACCTATCCAGCGATCGGCCCGCCGAAGAGAGGAAAAGTTGATGAAGATGAAAGCTGTTGTCATGACCGGGGCGAACCAGCCTTGGGAGGTTCAAGAGGTTCCCGTTCCGAAGGCAGAGCCAGGACTTGTCCTTGTTAAAATCCACGCCTCCGGCATGTGCTACACGGACGTGTGGGCGACGCAGGGTGCCGGTGGCGACATCTATCCGCAGACCCCCGGCCATGAGGTTGTCGGCGAGATCATCGAGGTCGGCGCGGGCGTTCATACGCGCAAGGTGGGAGACCGGGTCGGCACCACCTGGGTGCAGTCCTCTTGTGGACGATGCTCCTACTGCCGCCAGAACCGTCCGTTGACCGGCCAGACAGCCATGAACTGCGATTCACCCAGGACAACGGGGTTCGCGACGCAAGGCGGGCACGCAGAGTACATCGCGATCTCTGCTGAAGGCACAGTGTTATTACCCGACGGGCTCGACTACACGGATGCCGCACCCATGATGTGCGCAGGCTACACGACCTGGAGCGGCTTGCGCGACGCCGAGCCCAAACCTGGTGACAGAATTGCGGTACTTGGCATCGGCGGGCTGGGGCACGTCGCCGTGCAGTTCTCCAAAGCCTTGGGGTTTGAGACCATCGCGATCACGCATTCACCCGACAAGCACAAGTTGGCCACCGATCTTGGTGCAGACATCGTCGTCGCCGATGGCAAAGAGTTATTGGAGGCCGGCGGTGCGGACGTTCTTCTGGTTACGACCAACGACTTCGACACCGCCGAAAAAGCGATGGCGGGCGTAAGGCCTGACGGGCGCATCGTTCTTTGCGCGCTCGACTTCAGCAAGCCGTTCTCGATCCCGTCCGACGGCAAGCCGTTCCACATGATGCGCCAACGCGTGGTTGGGTCCACGCATGGCGGACAGCACTATCTCGCCGAAATCCTCGATCTCGCCGCCAAGGGCAAGGTCAAGCCGATTGTCGAGACCTTCGCCCTCGAGCAGGCAACCGAGGCATATGAGCGGCTATCCACCGGGAAGATGCGCTTCCGGGGCGTGTTCCTTCCGCACGGCGCTTGAGGATTTATACCGGGGGGATTCCTGTGGTGGGAGCGGGCCTCCAGGCAGCCGCCCCGGCTCAGGCATCGTCAACCCAACGAAGCGTGTATTGGAATTTTGGACGCTTGGCCATGACTGACCGCGAACTCTTTACCGCCGGCGTCGGTGCCTCGCCGAAATCATCGATCACACCGCATGAATGTATTTCCGGTTTATACTCAACCTTAAGATGGTCAATGACATGCTGATGATCACCCTATCGAGGTCGCAGCTACCGCCTTCGTCCGTCATTGAATTGAGCAGCCCTTAGTTCGTGGTACCTCTTGAACGGTCGGAGGACCGAATGGTTCAATTCGAGAGAAACCGATTTCAGCGACGTCACAGGGTGGGTGGCGATACTAATCATTTCAGGTCCGATCGGACCGGCCATTCTCCGCAGGTTTGGCAGCCGTTTATCAGCTGTTGTGCAAACGTCCCGTTTCTGGTCAATAGCGTCCGCAAACAATGACTGAGATGAAGGCGCAAGGCGGTCGCAGTCTTCGCTCTTGACTGGAATCGAACAGGCAACACTCGATATCCGACTGAAAATCTAACAGTTCAAATTGCTTATACGCTTCCTCGATGCGTGACCAATAGGTCTACACGTCGAATTGGAGCGGCGATCTCGCCCTTCGACAAACGATTTAACAGCATTTCGCCTACGATCTTTCCCAGTTGGGCGCTATCTATTCCGACAGTCGTCAGACCGGGGGGTATTTCGGCGGCAATGTCACTCTCACCGAAGCCGATAACACCGAAATCCTTGGGAATGGAAAGCTTACGGCGACGAGCCTCCATCAGGGTTCCCAATGCAAGGAGGTCATTTGCGCAGAAGACCGCGTCCACGCTCGCTCCGCTTTCCAGAAGCGTGGACAGGCAGCGTCGCCCGTCCGAGGGGCCGGCGACCTCATCGCTAAGGAATTCTCCAACGAATTCGAGCCCCAAATCCCTGCAACTATCGCGAAAACCCTTGAGGCGAAGGGCGCCACGCCCTCCCCTTCTACCAATAAAGCCAACCTTTTTGTACCCGCCATCCGCGAGAGCCTCCGCCGCTAGTCGGCCAGCTTCGGTATTCGAAAAACCAACAAGCATGTCGATGGGATCACGCGGAAACGCCCATGTCTCCATGATCGGAATACCGAGGTTGCGAAGTGTTTCGCGGTTTTGTTCGAGTTCGATGACACCGGTAAACATCACTGCTGCGGGCTTGAGGGCCTGAAGCGAGCGGATCGCCGCCGTTTCGCGATCATATGAGTAGGATGTCTGACCCACGAGGAAAAGATAGCCGGCTTCCTCAAGCACATTCGCGCAGGCATGCAGAGCAAGCGCGAACTGCTCGCTGAACATATTGGACGCAAAGGCCATGACGACATTCGAACGGCCGCTTTTCAACGCACTGGCGAAGGGGTTGACCCTGTACCCGGTACGCTCGACGGCAGCCTCAATCCGGGCGCGCTTTTCCGCGCTTACCTTTTCCGGATTGCGCAACGCCCTAGACACCGTGATCGGCGCGACCCCTGCAAGGCGAGCAACATCACCGATGCTGGCCGTTTCGAGCGGCGCATTGTCTTCTAACAGAGCAGTGGCGGCGGCCCGCGGCGACCGGGCCGGAATACGCACCACCTCGTCGTAGATGATGCCCCCGGTCTCGTTCTCTGCCGCCTTAGCCATACGCATCATCTCGCCCCGCTTTGCATCAACCCTTAGTCTCTGATTAGTCTGCCGACCTGAATCAGGCAATCGCCGTTTTGACTTTGCGTATGCAGGCGCCTGGAGATCACAACGCCGGGAACTGCGAACCGCAACTCCTCTTCCGTCTCCGTAAGCTGCTCGAAATTATGATACCAGCCGGCAATATCTCCGGCCTGGACTTCGATGCCGATATCAACGGCTGGTTCGAACCAGCCTGTACGCGTGGCGTAGATCGCCTGGTCATGAGAGTTGAGGCTAAGCAACCGGGTCTTTTGCGACTTTGACTTGCTGGGCAGAAGGGGTTTCGTGGCCATACCCGAGGCGATCAAGAGATTGTTGATCGCAAGCGCTGTGATCGACATTGTCTCCGGCGTCACGCTCCCACCGCCGCCAAATTCACCGCTGATGCCGATTGCTCCTGCTCTGGCTACAGCAGCCATCGAAGTCGGTGCATCGATGCCATTCCGGGCGATGAATGCGTAGGGCATGCCGAGCGCGTTGAGGAGTGCCACAGCCTTGGCATGCCGCTCCGGATCGTCGTTTTCCTCGATCAGCCCGGTCGCCAGATGCGCCATCGAGGTTCCACCTGAATGCATGTCGAAGACGATATCGTAGCCGGGGAAGAGTTCGCGCTCGAGGAAATTCGCAATTCGGCTGGTCGGATTGCCTTCCATGCTACCCGGAAAGGCGCGGTTGAGATTTCCGCCGTCGAGCGGCGAGCAGCGGCGTGCGGCCATGACGGCCGGCATGTTTGCGAATGGTATGATCGTCAGCCTGCCGGTAATGTCGGCAGGCTCGATGCTGCGGATGAGACGCTTGAGATTTATCTCCCCCTCATACTCGTCGCCATGGTTTCCCGCCATCAGCAGGATCGACGGACCGTCACCGTTGCGGATCGTGCATATGGGTGTCCGGACATGAAAATATGGAGAACGATCGACCGAGAATGGCGCAGATAACCAGCCGAATTGCTTGCCCTCAGCATTGAAGTCGATCGAATGGAATAATCCAGTATGCATGAAACACCTTATGGTGCGCTGGTTTCATCCTGCGCGTTCTAAATCTCAATTCTGGGCGGGACCCGCCTTCCGGCGAGCCCCGGTTTTATTCAGATCACATATGCGGGAGGGTCTGCTTTTCCTTGAAGAAGGTCATCTGCAGTTTAGCGAGATCACCGTTCATGTTATGGAAAAACAGAAAGGTGTTGATCCAGTTCAGGAAGTTCTGCTCGCCCTGCTTCACGCCGACATGTGCCGGCGACAGGCGGATGCGGTAGACTATGGCGACGTTCTTTCCTGGATTGTCGTCTGCCACCTTGACCGCGATCGCGCTGTTTTCAGCAAAATAATCAGCCTGTCCGGCCAAGAACGCGGCAATCGCGGATGGCGTGTCTTCGAAGCGAACGAGCTTTACCTCGGGTGCGTTGTCGGTCAGCCATGTGTCGAGGGTGGAGCCCTTGGCGACGGCGATCTGCTTGCCGGCAAGGCCGGAGACATCATCAATCTTCTCGCCATCACCACCGAAAACGCCGAGGCTGACAGCGGCGTAGGGCTGCGAAAACATGACCTGCTGGGCGCGCTCCGGTGTTGCACCAGCGGCGGCGATGAGAACGTCGACCTTGTCGGCGAGCAGGCTCGGAATGCGGCTTGCACCGGTCAGCGGCACGATTTCCAGCTCAGCATTGAGATCCTTGGCCATTATGCGTGCGAGTTCAACATCGAGCCCGGTGTCCTTGCCTTCCGCATCCTTGTAACCCCACGGTGCCGCATCCAGCAGAACACCAACGCGAAGCTTGCCGTTCGATGTGACGTCAGCCAGCGTATCAGCAAAAGCCGGAGCGGAAAGAGCCGCGGCAATGGTGGCCGCAGCGATAATGCGCTTGAATAGTTTCATGTTATTCCCCTTTTGTTGCGCTTAAATTCTCTCGACCGGTCACCGCGCGTGGTGACCGATGAAACTCTTGAGTTCCGGTGTTTGCGGATCGGCGAAAAGCCTCTTTGGGTCGCCCTGCTCCCAGACGCGTCCTTGGTGCATGAAGACCAGTTTCGTCGCGACATTGCGGGCGAAGCTCATCTCATGGGTGACGAGAACCATGGTCATGCCCTGCGCCGCCATTTCCTCCATCACCTTCAGCACCTCACCGACAAGTTCCGGATCGAGTGCCGAAGTTACTTCGTCGAAGAGCATCAGGTGAGGCGACATTGCCAGACAGCGGGCAATCGCAACGCGCTGCTGCTGCCCGCCGGAGAGCTGCTCCGGATAGGCCTTCAGCTTGTCGGCAAGGCCGACGCGTTCGAGAACCGAGAGGGCAAGTTCCCTTGCCCCGCGCTTGTCGGTCCTTCCAGTCAGGACCGGCGCAAGCGTGACGTTTTTCTCGATCGTCATGTGCGGGAAGAGATTGAAGGCTTGGAAGACGATGCCAACCTTCTGCCGCATCTGTCGGAGACCATCCATGTTAGCGGAGACGGGCTGTCCCTCGAGCAGGATCTCGCCCGAATTGATTGTTTCGAGCGCATTGATGCATCTCAGGAGCGTGCTTTTTCCCGATCCGCTGCGCCCGATGATGGTGACGATCTCGCCTTTCTCGACATCGAGCGAAACGCCCTTGAGAACTTCCAGCGGTCCGTAATTCTTACGAACGTTCTTGATTTCAACGAGCGCCATTGAGCCGCGCCTCCAGGGTCCGGGACCAGGTGGTCAGTGGGAAACAGATGGTGAAGTAGATGGCCGCCACCAATGTGTAGACGAGAAGCGGCTGAAAGGTCCCGGCGCTGATCATTTGCCCGGCTCGGGCCAGTTCGACCAGACCGACGACGGAGGCAAGCGAGGTGTTCTTGATAAGCTGAACCAGGAACCCGACCGTCGCCGGTAGCGCGATGCGAAATGCCTGCGGGCCGATGATATGGACGAATTGCTGCAACCAGGAGAGACCGAGGCAGGCTCCCGCTTCCCATTGAGCCTGGCGAACAGCCTGAATGCCGCCGCGCCAGATGTCACCGAGAAAGACGGCCGTGTAGATCGTGTAGGCAGCACCGACGGCGACGACGGTTGGCACATCCTTGCCGGCGAGCACGGGAATGCCGAAATAGAAGAACATCAGCAGGCCCAACAGCGGGATGCCCTGGATGAGTTCGACAAACGCCGAGGCGATGACGCGCAGAACCGTAGATCCGCTAGTACGAGCGATAGCAAGTGCCAGCCCCAGAGGAACTCCAAAGGCAAGCGCAATCGCTGCCATTAGAAAGGTCCACTCGAGAGCGGTTGCGAGGAAGAGCAGGTCGGAAAATGAAAACTGACGCATGGTCGAAACCTATCGGCGCGTTGGCCAGCGGAAGACGGCCCGCCCGACAAGCGCGAAGACAATCTTGAAGAAAACAACGAGAGTGAAATAGATGCCGCAGGTCAGCGCATAGACTTCAAAGCTGCGATAGGTGCGACTGTCGATGAAGCCGGCCGCATGAAACAACTCATCGGTCGAAACCTGCGAGGCGATCGAAGTGCCGAGCAAAAGCAGCACGAATTGCGAGGTCATCGACGGATAAATGTTGCGGATGGCCGGCGGCAGCACGATACGCGACAGAACCTGCCAGCGGGTTAAACCGAGGCAGACGCCCGCCTCGATCTGGCTCGGCGGAATGGAATTCAGGCCGGATCGCAGGATCTCGCTGGCATAGGCGCCGAAATAGATCGACAAGGCCACAATCGAAGCATGGATCGGCGAGAACTTCAGGCCGATAGTGGGCAACACGAAGAAGATAATGAAGATCTGCAGCAGTGCCGGCGTATTGCGGATGATCTCAATATAAGCGCGCACTCCAATGCGAGCGGGCTTCGGTCCGCTGCGCAGCACGACAGCGCCGATAATCCCGATGATGAGCCCGATCGCTGTTGCAGAAACCGTAAGCAGCAGCGTGGTCAGCACACCATCGATGAACTGGTCTTCGTAGCGCCAGAGCGGGCGAAAATTGAAGCTGGGCATTGCCGGTCCTAGTGAAAGAAGGTTGTGTAGATGCGCTGGATCCGGCCTGATCCATCGATTCCGTGAAAGACGCGCCAGCGATCGAAGCACGTGCAGGGATGCGAGATGCCGAATTCTATGACATCGCCGATTGCCAGACTGCTGCCGTTCCCGAAGGACAAGAAGGCATGCTGGTCATTGAGCTTGCCGACCTTCGCGGATGAAGAGAGATCAGCTTCGACCAGATGTCCGTCCCTATGGAGCCGAAGCGCCACGGGCAGGTCCTGATCGAACGATACATCCCGCATGCCCATGCCGACGATCGCCAGCCCCGGCTCAGGAACGGAGATGACCTCCGCCCAGATTCGCATTGAGGGCTGAAATGCCTCGGATGCCTTGAAGACAACCTTGCCGGATGCGAGTAGGTTGCGGGCGTCGACTGCCTGGAAACCGCGCTGATATACACCGTGATCAGAGAAGAAGATGGCGCCGCTGCGCAGCAACAACGTCGCATTGCCATCCGCCTCGCAAACGGGCACAAGCGCCGCGAGCACGCGGTCGAAATGGATCGAACCGCCGGCTGAAACCGTTAGCGGGCGCCCGGGATCTTTTTCGCGTATCGATGCAAGACTGTCGGTCAGGAGATCGAACAGGGCCGCCATGTTTGCATCGAGTGCTTCCGACGTTTCCCCGGAGACGGAGCCTTCATAGGTCGACACACCGGCCAGTACGATTTCTGCACTTGTCGAGATGGTGTCGATGATATCCTTTGCAACATTCAACGTACGGGCGCCAGTGCGGCCGACACCGACTTCGATGAAGACCTTGAATGGGGCATCCACACGCCCTTGAAAGGCCTGAACCAGATTGGCCGAGGCCTGAACAGAATCGACACAGCAGATAATCTCGGCTTTCGGAAAAGCATCTGCGAGCATGCGTAGGCGTCTGGCGGATGTCAATCCGCCGATCTGGTTGGCGATCAATATGTTCGACACGCCGGCCTTGAGCAGGACTTCCGCCTGGAAGAGATCGGCGACCGTCGCGCCCCAGGCACCGGCTTCAATCAGATCGATCGCGATCTCCGGGCACATCGGCGTCTTGGCATGTGGAGCCGCCTTCGCTCCATGGGCCGAGACAAGCGCAAGAAAGCGATCCCGATTACCGCGATAGACGGCAAGATCGACGGTCAGAAGCGGCAATGCGAGCAAACCGTCCGCCGGGCTAGAGCCGATCATATTCGACTGGGCATGGTATTCCGACTGATCGCCGGTTGATTGCCGAAGAGCTGAAGAAGACTGCATCTGTTCCCGATGGTATCGTTGTCATTGACAATGCTCGTAGCATCTGATGGTAACGTTGTCATTAGATTTTCTTGGAAACCGGTTGCGAATTTCGGAGCGCGCTGCCGGGAACAGTAACGAGAGGCAAATGACATGAATTGCGAGAAACTGATTCGCTACGCTGTCGCCGACGCTCAAGCCGGCGGCCAGCGGCGCCCCTTCGCCAAAGCCGTGAGAGCAGGCGACTTCGTCTACGTCTCGGGTCAGGTTCCCACATTCGATGGCGAGATCATCGTCGGCAATATCGTTGCTCAGACAGAACGAGTGATCGCGAATATCATCGAAGTGCTGGCGCTAGCCGAATGCACATTGGCCGATGTCGTCAAGGTCAATGCTTGGCTTGACGACGCGCGCGATTTCTCCAGCTTCAATGCAGTTTTTCAGAAGCATTTCATCGATCACCCACCGGCGCGTTCTACCGTTCAATCTCCGATGATGGTTGATGTCAAAGTTGAAATGGACGTGATCGCCTACAAGCCGATCTAATGAGTAGGAAAATAAAAGCGGCTCTCCATTGCGTTGAAACGAATCGAACTGACTAGCCTGTCGCTTCAGAAGCTATCCATCTATCTATGATGATCAGTCAGTGCCGATTGTGCGCGTCATCCTGCAGAACGGAAAAACCTACGGTCCCTCTGCCCAACCACCTGGAATTTTCGACAGAGCCGGGTGTTGCGCTTGATTGCCTAAAAAAGTTCGAAAGCAGCAAGAGGCCCGCGTCGCGACCAGCGTAGTATCCTGCCTACTTTTGGGACCGCCTCGGCATGATCAGCCTAGTGTCTGGCTGGCAAGTGAGTAGGTCAGCGGCGCACGGGTCTCGCCCGTCGCAAAATCCGCGAGCCGCTTGCCGCGCGACATGGTGAGCACGGTATCGTAGACGGTGAGGCCGTTGCGCAGCACAAAGAGTGCGAAGTCACCGGTTTCGAAGTGGGTATCGAGACGCAGGAACCGGCCCTGACGATCGCGTATATGCGGCGAAAGGACAGCGATGGCCTCCTCGTCATCCGATGCCACAATCGGGCCGACGACATGGCCGCGGCCGAACCGACGACAAAGGGCAAAGGCCTTCAGCACGCCATCGCGGAAAAGGCCGTAGCCTCTTGAAGTGGACATGAGCTTTTCGATGACAACTGCGCGCACGACACCGAAGGCCGCAGTGTCGAGCGCCGTCACCGCGATAAGATCATCAGGCCCCAGGACCCTCAACTCGCCTGACAAATCCCGCTCGTTGGGCGCTTCGGTGACGATGCCTTGGCATTGATAGACCGTCTTTTCCGGCATGAAGTTGAGTGACAGATAGAGCCTCTGAGCAGCCCGCGTCGCATTGAGACGCAGGTTCACGCCCTCAAGTTCTCGAAGCGCGTGTTCCATCAGCCAGAGACCGGTGCCATGCGTCTGCAGGCGCGGCGAGGTGATAACCATGCCGATCGTTGCGAGCTCGGGCGATTGGCGGAACCACATGGCTGAGCTCATGATGCGACCGATGTCATCGGTCGCAACGACGCCATTGCCGACGTTGCGTAAGAACTGCCAGTCCTCCGCGCGGTGCGGCCAGCCGACCGAAATCGACAGCGCATGAAGCTGCTCAAGGTCCGCTCCCGCAACATCACCGAGCTGCATTGCGAAGGCGTCAATCTGGATTCTTTCGCCGGGCTTGAGTATCTCATCCACACGCATGTCCTCGATCATTTTCCCAACATCCTGCACCCGTGGGTGCGGACAGTCGGTCCACCATAAGCCCACCGTCCCGCAGATTTTGCTCAAGATCTATGGAGCCGGGCAACATTTTGCTGAAACGAACACAGGTTCGGCATCCCATCCCCGCACTCCGTTTACTTCTCACCAAAGACCGGATTATCGATGACTCGGTGCAGACGGATCGCCAATTCTACCGCGAACCGCTTGTCGGGCGTTTCCACATCGATGCCGAACAACTCCTGGATACGCGCCAACCGGTAACGAAGCGTCGTCACGTGCAAGCCCATCCGGTCTGCGCAGGCCTGCGCCCGGCAGGATTCCTGCAGATAGACCGAGAGCGTCTCTAGGTAGGGCGTCTGGTGCTCGCGGTCATGCTCGGCCATCGCACCGATGCTTTCGCGGACGAAGCTCCTGACATCACTCACATCCGCAGCCGATACCAGCATTGGAAGCGGACCGAAATCCTGCGTCGAAACCGCGCCGGTCAAACCAAACGAACGTCCAATGCTGATCATCCGATTGCAGCGGTCCCAAGCAGACGGATAGTCATCCAACCCGGCGCAGCGCGTGCTTGCAACGACGATCGGCGCTTCCTCGAAATAGCGCTTCAGTTCGTCAGCGATCCGCTGCATGATTTTACCGGTCTTTTCCCGCCGTCGCGTCGTTTCGTACGGCATCAGGCAAACGAGTCCGCCCTCTATCGCCACGAGATTGGCTGCAAGCCCGACCTGCTGCATCACCCGGGAAATTGTGTGCTGGACATCAACCGAGCCTCCGCCGAAAGCTTTGGCCTTTTGGGGAAAATCCACCACGATCATCTGTTGTGATGAGGAAAAATCCAACCCAAGCCGCGTGGCGCGCTGGGATATGTCGGCCGGGTCGCGCCAGCGCCGTTCCACAACCTCGAAAAACAGTTCGCTCTGCGTCCTCGTCTCGAAGCGGAAGCGCAAGAAGCTGCGCATCATCTGAACGCTAAGCGCGAATTTCGCGCTATCCAACATGATCTGGTCCAGCTCGCCCGACGTCGCCGGATTGGAAAAGATAATGAGCGCACCAACGTGCTGTTTGTCCACCATCAGCGTCTCCATTCGAGCCGCCACCTTCAGCCGTATTGAACCGGTATCAAGAAGGATCGGTACCATCTGGGAAGCGACGGTGCTGAGACTTTCCCGCGCGGCCTTTGTCAGCGCCTTGGCGAATGCGCCACTTGCTGCAGCCTGCCAGGCATCATCATCAATAGTATCGGGAAGCGGTGAACGACCAGCGATGATCTGGTTCGTTGTAAAGTCCACAACTATCAGGGGGTCGGGCAAAAGCCTTCCAGCCATCGAGGCAAGCGAGGAAACAGAGCCGTCGCTCAGCACATGTTCCAGCATAGACGTGTGGGCCGCCAGCGCCCTGTCAAGTCGCCCTGCAGTCTTCTCTTCCGCCGCAAGGCGACGCTGCTTTTCCACGGCGATAGCACCGAGATGGACGATCGTGCCCATGAAAGCGAGCTCTTCTTCGGTGATTTCGGTGATGGAACGCGAGACCACGCTCAACACCATCGGCCGGTTTTGTTCGTCGATACAATTCATCGGCATGACCAGAACCGTGCGGTAGTCTCGCTCGAAGGACTCCTTACGATAGCCCGGGAATTCTTCCGATTCCCGCACGTCGCGAATGTAGACAGGCTCGTTGCGTTGCAGGGCGATAAGCGAGGGGCTGGTTGCCAGCTCCCAGCGTTCGGTGAGATTGCGCGGGATGATCCCGGGATCGTGGCGAGCGATGACGTAGGCATAACCGTTCGCCGCATCGATGCCCATGATCGAACCGAGCGTCCAGTTGCCGTGTCTGCAGGACGCGGCGACAAGCTCCGTCAGGATCGTAACGATATCGCCGCCACTGTTGATCTGGCTTGCAACCTCGCGAAGGGAAAGTATCTTCGATTTCTGATCCAAGCCTCGGGTCCACTCAAGTTGAAGCCGGATAATGCGCCGGGCGATTGTGCCTGTCTACTATCACTCGACGGAAGAGATGAACATCTAATCCTCCGTTTCCCTGGAAGAAAGGTCGCTCTGGAGCGCTTCGTGCGATGTTGGGCGTTGAACGAGTTCACCGGGAAATCTCTGCTCGCGACGCGATATGCGATGAGACTCTATGCAATCGACTTTCATGGCCTCGACTTGGTGGAGCGGCAGGTTCGTCTCACGAAAGTGGCGCGGTTCGGAAAATTAGGTCCTCCGCATCACTGTGCTCGCTGTCCCCGTGCGGCCGACAATTGAGTCTCTAGCTCTTTCAGCTCCTACACCGCTTTGGTGTACCCGAGCTCTAAATCGGCTCGCGCCTCATCGTGACGCCTACGCCGATAATCCTTCGCGATACCGTTGACGTTGCCCGACTGCTCCGTCGAACCGCAGTAAAAACCTCCCGTCCTTTTACTATTCTAAGACGGAAGATCGCCCGGACTCCAGCATCTACGGTGAATGGCAGAACAAGAGGAATTATCCGTCTATGACCGAGACTCACCCAGCCATCGACCCCATTGCCCTGCGAAAGGCGTTTGGAACATTCGTCACCGGTGTGACGATCGTTACCACCTATGACGCCGATGGCAATCCGCGCGGCATGACGGCAAATTCGTTCACATCGGTTTCGCTCGATCCTCCCTTGCTCCTCATCTGTGTTGGAAAATCGGCAGCGAGCTATGAAGCCTTCTGCCAGACGGAAAGTTTCGCGGTGAACTTCCTGCATGAAGGACAGGTCGATGTTTCCGGAATCTTCGCGTCCAAAACTGCCGACAAATTTGGCTCAGTGCGCCACCACCGGGTACATACAGGCGCGCCGATCCTCGCCGACAGCCTGTCGTGGTTCGACTGCACCGTCTTCAACCGCGTTGAGGCTGGCGACCACGTTATCCTGATCGGCGAAGTCCGGGCCTTTGGAACGAGCCCGCAAGCCCCTCTCGGCTTTTGCCGTGGCCGCTATGCCAGCGTGAAGGATCCGCTGCCGGAAGGCTGGCTGGAAGCGCAGGGCATGGTGATCGGTTATCTGGTCGAGGCCAATAATTCCGTGCTGCTGCGCGCGGATGGTAAGGGCGGCTGGGTATTGCCCGTCGGTCGCAAGCGCAAGGCGGACACGGAACTGAAGCTTAGGGAGGACAGCGCGATCTCCCTGCACCCTGACGCAACCTTTCTCTATTCGGTCTATGACGTTGCAGACACCGATCCGGGGCACCTGATCTACCGCGCCGAGCTATCGAGCCATACGTCAGTCCCGGAGCTTCCGGAAGGCTATCGCTTCTTCCCGATAGACGAGATCCCCTACGACCTCATCCCGACACGGGAACTGCAGGCCGTGCTGCGCCGCTACACGCGCGAAAGGCAGGACCGATCTTTCGGCATCTACATGGACTCGGGCGACGGCGGTCGATTTGCGACCATCGACGGTCAGGCACGGCCCTGGTCCAACGCAATCAACAAGTGAAATCGGATATTGGAGACGGGAATGCAAACGACTGCCGAAGCCATCAAGGGCAAACGCCTTGGCCTGTTCATTGATGGCCGTTTCGTCGAGCCCCGAAGCGGCAAATTCGTCGATAGCTACGATCCAACCACGGGCGAAGCCTGGTACCAATTTGCAGAAGGCGGTGCCGACGACGTCGATCTGGCGATATCCTCTGCACAGCGTGCCTTCCGTGATCCGTCCTGGCGGCGCATGACGCAGACCGCCCGCGGTAAGCTAGTTCGCCGGCTGGCCGATCTCGTGCTGGAACATGCTGAAGATCTCGCTTTGCTCGAGACGCGCGACAATGGCAAGCTGATCAAGGAAATGCGCGCGCAAATGCGGGCAATTCCAGACTCCTACCTCTATTTTGCCGGCATGGCCGATAAGCTGCAGGGCGACACGATCCCCGTCAACAAGCTCGACCAGCTGAACTTCAACATGCGCGAGCCGCTCGGTGTCATCGGCATGGTGACCCCGTGGAACTCACCTTTGATGCTGCTTACCGGAACGCTCGCCCCGTGCCTTGCAATCGGCAACACGGTGGTAATCAAGCCTTCCGAACACGCGACTGCCTCCACACTCGCGCTTGCGGAACTGATCGTAGAGGCGGGGTTCCCGGCCGGTGTGGTCAATGTTGTCACTGGCGGTGGCGCGGTAACCGGTGAGGCTTTGACCCGCCACAACGGTATTGCCAAATTCGTCTTCACAGGTAGCACCGCGACTGGTCGGCGCATCGCCGCGAACGCGGCGGCCAACCTGGTGCCATGCCAGATGGAACTGGGCGGCAAATCTCCGCATGTCGTGTTCTCGGACGTCGACATTGAAAAGACGGTTAACGGGGTCGTCTCGGGTGTCTTCGCTGCAGCTGGACAGACCTGCGTTGCGGGATCACGCTGCTTCGTTGAAGCCAATATCTATGATCGGTTCATCGAAGCGCTGGTGGAGCGCACCCGCAACATCAAGCTCGGCGACCCGATGGATGACGCGACCGACATCGGCCCGCTCGCACTCGAAAGCCAGCTATCAAAGCTCGAGGGGTACGTTGCCTCCGGCGTCCGCGAAGGTTCGCGCATCGCAATCGGTGGCAAACGTCCGCAATCGGAGGAACTGTCGAGGGGCTGGTACTTCGAGCCGACGGTGATGGCGGATGCAACCAACGACATGAGCTTCATGCGCCATGAGTTGTTTGGCCCGATGGTCGGGGTCATGCCCTTTTCCTCCGAAGAGGAAATGATCTCGCTTGCCAACGATACGAATTACGGCCTGGCATCGGGCATCTGGACGCAGAACATCGATCGCGCCATGCGGTTCGCCAACCAGATCGACGCCGGCACCGTGTGGATCAACACCTATCGGTCGGCCGCTTACATGTCCGCCAATGGCGGCTTCAAGGAAAGCGGTTACGGCCGCCGCGGCGGCTTCGACGTGATGCGCGAATTCTCTCGCGCCAAGAATGTCGTCATCGACTACTCGGGCGCCATGCAGGACCCCTTCGTGATCCGTCTTCGCTAATTCATTCAGAACAGATTTCGGGAGACACACATGAAATTTGCAGTTGCCATTAGCATGGAGCGCGGATCGCCCGATGCCTCGATGCACACCGTCAAGAACAACATGCTCGAGATCGCCAAGATGGCTGACGAAGGCGGGTTTGAGACGCTATGGACCTCGGAACACCATACGATCGAAGCAACGATCGCACCGAACCCGTTCCAGACGCTGGTCTGGCTCGGCCAGCACACGGACCGTATCCGGCTCGGCACGGGAACGCTCGCTGCCGCCTACTGGAATCCGATCCGGCTTGCCGGCGAATCCGCTTTCTGCGACCACCTGATCGGTGGCCGCCTGGAATTCGGCATCGCCCGCGGCGCATATCAATACGAGTTCGACCGTATGCTGCCGGGCATCCAGCAGCAGGAAGGTGTCGGCTACATGAAGGAGCTTGTGCCGGCGGTCCAAAAGCTCTGGCAGGGCGACTATGCCCATGACGGCCATTACTGGAAATTCCCGAAGACTGCCGCCGTGCCAAAGCCGCTGCAAAAACAGCTGCCGCCGATCTGGGTCGCGGCACGCGACCCGGGCACGTTCGACTGGGCGGTCAGCATCGGCGCCAATATTATGTCGACGCCACTCTCGTCACCTGCCGCGGAAATCTACGTGCTGGCCGAGAAATTCCGCAAAGCGATCTCCGACCATCCGGAAGTGCCACGCCCACGCTTCATGATGCAGCGACGCACCTCGGTCTATGCAAAGGCGGACGATTGGGAAATTCCGGTCCGTCACAGTATCGACTATGGCCGCACCTTCGAAAACCTGATGCAGAACATCGGCACAGTGAAAGACGGTTTCCCTGAGGCCGTGCCATATGAACTCGTCCGCAACAAGGACAACTACAACCCCGAAAGCATTCGCAAGAACCTGATGTTCGGTACGCCGGATGAGGTCATCGAAAAGCTGATGGATTACGAGGCGGCCGGCGTTGACCAATATTGCCTTGGTCTTTCCTTCAATCAACCCTTCGAGTTACAGCGTCAGACGCTCCGCCTCTTTATCGACGAGGTCATGCCGGTTTTCGCTGCGCGCGAAAAGGAAATGAAGCGCACGGCATCGGTGGGCTGACTATGGGCTACGTTGGAACTTTGAAAGTAGGCGAGGTGCAACTCGCCTACCGGCTCGATGGCGAAGGTAGCAGGCCGCTCATCTGCATTCACGGTGTCGGCTCCTATAAGGAGGCGTGGGACGGTGTGGTGGACCCATTGAAGAACGACTTCACGATCTTGACCTTCGACCTGCGCGGCCATGGCGCATCGTCTCGCATCAAGGGTCGCTACGAAATCGAGGACTTCGTGCGGGAGGTGATTGCGCTCGCCAACCATGTGGGGTTCAAAACCTTCTCGCTTGCCGGCTTTTCTCTCGGCGGCCTCATTGCCCAGAAACTGGCGCTGACCCATCAGGAGCGCGTCGACCACCTTATCCTGCTGTCGACCGTCGCCGGTCGCACACAGGAGGAAAAGGACCGCGTGGCAGGCCGTCTTGCGGCATTGACGGCAGGCGAACCCGGTTCTCACTACGACGCATCACTATCGCGCTGGCTGACCGAAGAGTTCCAGCAAAACAATCCCGACAAGATCGCCCGCCTGCGGGCGCGAAATGCCGAAAACGACCCGGATTGTTACGCCGCCGCCTATCGGGTGCTTGCGGAAACAGACCTTGGCGAGGAATTATCGCAGATTGGCGTGCCGACGCTGATCGCAACCGGCGAAGACGATAGCGGCTCCAATCCGCGCATGGCCGGCTTCCTCCATAGCAAGATCGCGAACTCTATGCTCAGGATCCTTCCGGGTCTGCGTCATTCGATCCTGACGGAAGCGCCCGAACTCGTTGCGTCCATCATGCGTGATTTTCTGAACAAAACGAGGAAAGCTCATGGATAAGCCCCTGCAGCAGGCAGGCGAAGCCGTTCGTCGTAAGGTTCTCGGCGACAGCTACGTCGACCGCGCGCTAGAAAAGGCCGACGACTTCTCGCGGCCTTTCCAGGACATTCTCAACGAATATTGCTGGGGCATGGCCTGGACGGATGATGCTCTCGACCTGAAGCAGCGCAGCCTGCTCAATCTCGGCATGTTGGCCGCGCTTGGGCGCATGCATGAATTCCGCATCCATTTCCGCGGCGCCCTTCGCAACGGTCTGACCGAGGCGGAACTGCGCGCAGCGCTCACCCAGATCGCGGTCTATTGCGGCATTCCGGCCGGCGTCGAAGCCTTTCGCGCCGCTCAGGAAGTGCGCGCGGAAATGCAGAAGGAAGCTCAGGCATGATCGTCGAGGAGCGCATCTATCGCATTCGTGGCGGCAAGATGCAGGAATATCTGAAACTCGTGCGCGAGGAAGGTATCGCCATTCAGGCGCCGATCCTCGGTAACCTTATCGGCTATTTCGTCACGGATATCGGTCCGCTCAGCCAAGTGATCCACATGTGGGGTTATGCAAGCCTCGACGATCGAGCAGAACGCCGCGGCAAGCTGGCGGAGGATCAGCGCTGGCAGGCCTTCATCCCGCGGCTCTCGGTCCTGATCGAAAGCTCAGAAAACCGCATCCTGCTACCAACCGATTTTTCGCCGCTGCGGTGAACCGAAGTGCAGTCACCACCGCAACCTGGCTTGCCATCCCTGCCCAACATCTAACAAAGGAATGACCGAGATGGTCGAACTCAATGTCCGCAAATATGCAACCTTCGTGGAAGAAACGCTGATCGAGGGCGGGAAGGCAGCCGACAGGCCGATCCGCTCGGTCGTCGTCGCAGCAGTGTTGCGCAATCCCTGGGCTGGCCGTGGCTGGGTCGAGAACCTGCGCCCTGAAATCCTCTCGCTTGCCCCTCCGCTCGGTCGCGAACTGACGGACCGCCTGACCGCGCTGATGTCCGCCGATCAGGTGGAAGCCTACGGCAAGGCCGCCGTCGTCGGCGTCAATGGCGAGATCGAGCACGCATCCGGCCTGATCCATACGCTGCGGTTCGGCAACATGTTCCGCGAGGCGGTGAATGGCACGGCCTTTTTGAGCTTTACCAATATCCGCACCGCACCGGGTGCACTCGTTTCGCTGCCGATGATCCACAAGAGCGAGACCGGCAAGCGCTCGCATTTTCTTACAGCCACCTTCCAGATGGTCGATGCGCCCGCTCCCGACGAAATCCTCGTCGCGATCGGTGCCAGTGACGGCTCGCGCGCGCATCCGCGTATTTCGGACCGTTTCCAGGACATGGAAGAAATGGCGAAGGATGCCGCCGCCAAGGCATCCTGATCTCGACAAGCGTCCCTGCGACATACTAGCCGGCCCCTTGAAGGGGTCGGCGAGACAGCCTCAAGGCCCATTAGATGACCCTCCTATATCACGCAGATCCCGAGCGCGGCGCCGAATGGGCTCAGTTGTTTGCCGAAAGGGCGCCAGAAATCCCGTTCGAGTATCGTCCGGATGCAATCGCACCGGATGCTGTGCGTTTCCTTGCCGTCTGGCATCCGCCGGCGGGCATGCTGCAGCGCTACAGCAATCTGGAAGTTCTTTTTTCGCTGGGCGCCGGCGTCGATCAGTTCGATCTCGGCGACATTCCGCAAGACTTACCGTTGGTGCGCATGATTGAACCCGGCATTGCCGAGGGGATGGCGGAATATGTCTCGCTTTCCGTCATGCTGCTGCACCGGCATTTTCTGGATTATGTCGGTCAGCAACGGGCTGAGGTCTGGAAGCTGAAGCGTTTTCATCCGTCCTCCCGCCTGCGGGTGGGTTTTCTGGGCGCCGGCATGCTTGCCCAGGCGGCCATTGCCAGACTGTGGCCGTTCGGGTTTACGCTCAGCGCCTGGAGCCGCAGCGAAAAGACGATCGAAGGCGTTACTTGTTATCACGGAGAAGACGGGCTGAACGCCTTCCTGCCGCAATGCGACATCCTCGTCTGCCTTTTGCCGTTGACACCGGAGACGCGCGGCATGTTGAACGATGCGCTGTTTTCGAAGCTTCCGAAGGGTGCCGCCCTCATCAACTGCGGACGCGGCCAGCACCTTGTCCACAACGACCTTCTCGCCGCCCTGGCAACGGGGCAACTCTCACGCGCGATCCTTGATGTCACCGAGCCCGAGCCTTTGGAGCCGGGGCATCCGTTCTGGAGAAACGAGAAGATCTTCCTCACGCCTCATACCGCCAGCATGACCCAGCCGGATACGGCGGTCGATGCCATCATCGACAACATCCGCCGTCACCGCGCGGGCAAGACGATGGTCGGCCTCGTCGACCGCAACTCTCTTTACTGAACACTTTAAAGGACGACCATGACCAGGCACGGTTTGAAAGACCCTTCGCTTTTTATCGAGAAAGCCTATGTCGGTGGAGAATGGCGGGATGCTGTTTCCGACGAAGCCTAACGATCAGGGCGGTACCGCGTCTACGTCGGATGTAGCCGGAGCCATCGCCGCGAAACTCTGACCTCGGTCGCCTGCGGCTATTAAAGCTGGATTTCCGGTGCGGGCGAAAGCCCGCACTTTTGATGTCAACTCCTCGCATGCCAGTGTGGTATCGGCGATCAACACCATTTCAAGCGACATTGCCGCCTTGTCGATGCGAAAACCGTAATGATGCAGCGGATGGACGATCCGTCTTTTCGTTACGAGATGGCGCCCGTCGGGAGGTTCGGTATACTCGGCTGACCGGAAATAATGCTAACCGTATTTTGCGAAATCCGGGCGGCCCTGTGTAGGGTTGGCGCGTCTGGGTGCCCCATTGCATCACCCTACAGTCATGCAGGACGTAACAGTTTTCAGAAGAAAGCTTCGCCGATGGGCAGGAACCGCCCGCTGTGCGACGATGCGAGGCACCTGCCTGTCCGCCGATATCGGTTGAAAGGCAAAAACCTGCAACACCACCTGGTGCGTGCAATACAGCCAGGACCATCTTAATCCGCAGAAAACTCTGCGCTTTCATCTGATAATTGGAAAACTCAAGAAAAACGGCGGAGGTTCCGGCGCACCTCCGCCATTCATACTTGGTATAGTAACTCAATCGGCTTAGGTTTAATTCGCGGATTTGGCCGCCGTAATCCAACCGTCAAGCAGAGCCTTGTTCTCACTCAGCCACGCATCCGAAAGGCCACGAACCGTTGCGTCACTGCCGCCCTTCTGGCTAATCGCCTGCTCCCAGCTCGACCATGTCGACAGAGGGAAAGACATGTTTTCGACGAAGGACTTCACTTCCGGGTTCTCTTTCAGGAATTCTTTATTGCCGACCGCCGTCCAATTCCAGGCAGCCATTGCCATGCGGCACGGATTTGCAGCGCCAGCGCAACCCTCGACGTTCGCAACAGCGTTCGTTCCCGAGCTTGGTACACTTGGCGGAAGCGCATCGAACGGTGTCGGCAACCATACGACATCCTTGCCTGGCTGCAGCGCCTTGTTCATCCAAGAGGGGCTCCAGGCATAGAAAAATACCGGTTCGCCTCGTTTCGCGCGGGCGACGGCCTCGACCATCAAGGCTTCGTACTTACCGCGAACAGACTTCACCGTATCCTTGAGGCCGAACTTATCGAGCTGGTATTCGACCACGTCGCCGCAGCTCCAGCCGGGATCGCAGTTGATGAGATCAGCCTTACCATCCGTTCCGAACAGTGCTGCTATCTTGGGATCTTTCATCTGGTCGAGTGTCTTTATGTTGTAGGCATCGGCCGTTTTTTTATCGATCAGGTAGCCGTTGATGCCACCGCCCTCGATCAGGCCCTTGCCGATCATGTCCGCCTTGTCGGCCACCTTGCGGAAACCGGGCTCGCGCTGAGGGAAATTGATGTCGGTCGCGATATCGAGATCTCCCTGGGCCACGGCCTGGAAAAACAAGGTCGTGTTGACCGTGCTGAGCTTAACTTTGTAGCCAAGCGCTTCAAAGCCCTTGGTCACGATCTTGGCGACGACATAGTTGGCGCCGAGACTGTCTGACTGCGCAAAGCGAATGGTTTTGCCATCACCTGGCAGTTCCGCGGCAGAAGCGGACGACAAGACTGGAAGAGAGGCTGCGACGATTGTCGAGGCCAGCAAGGCGAATGATTTGAAATTCAGTGTCATAGTTCCCTCTATATGTTTTAGTTTGACGTCTGAAGGGGCGCATTTTCGCCTTACCCTTCGGTTTCAGGCCGGTAGGCGGACTAGGTGGATTTTCAGTCACATGGATTTCAGGAATGGTGCCGCGCTTTCCATGGGAAGCCGAGCAGCTCAGGCAGTTCCGGCCGAAGGTTTCGAGCGGGCTCCCATCAGAACCGTGCTGAGCGTCGTCCGAAACGAACGCTTCGCCTTTGACGTCGCGGGCATGGCGAGCTTTTGCGTGATCCGGTCGAGGATCATGGCAAGAAGAATAATTGCGATACCGCCAACAGCCGCTCGACCCACATCAAGACGCCCAAGCCCCTGCAACACGACAAGCCCGAGCCCTTCGGCTCCGATCATCGCCACCACGACAGACATGACCATCGCCGTCAGAACCGTCTGGTTAAGGCCACCAAGAATCGTCGGGATAGCCAGCGGAAACTGGATTTCCCAGAGGAGTTGGCGCCGGTCGGCACCGAAGGCGAGACCTGCTTCAACCATTTCCGTCTCCACCATGCGAATACCGAGATTGGTGAACCGGATGAGCGGCGGCGCAGCGGCAATCACGACGGCCACTTCGCCGGGCACCGTACCAACACCGAACAGCATGACAACAGGCACGAGATAAACGAAGGTTGGCGTGGTCTGCATGATATCCAAGACTGGCCGGACGACCTGCCATACGCTGTTGTTGATCGCGCACCATATGCCGACCGGAATGCCGATCACTGTCGATATGACGATTGCGGTGCTTATCAGCGACAGCGTTGTCATCGATTCATCCCAAACCCCAAGCGACGCGATGACGACGAAAGAGATCGCGGTAAAAATGGCGATGCCGAGCGAGGCTAGGCGATAGGCGATCAAAAACGACAGGACCAGGAAGATCGGGAACGGGATGGCATGCAGAATGTGGTCGTTGAACGCCAACAGGTTTTCGATCGGCCACTTGATGGCAACAAACAAAGGGCGAAGATTAAGAGCGATCCACTGGACGCCATCGGCAATCCAGGCATCGATCGGAAAGACGGCAAGATCGTTGGCATCAAACATTTTTTTCACCATGCGCTGACGCGGCCGGGGAGGAAGAAGAAGCGATACAGGCGAGGATCTGGTCAGACTCGAGCAGGCCGACAAACCGATCGTCCTCATCGACAACGGCCATCGGCTGCTGCGGCCGGTTCATGCGGGCAGCATCGATCAACTTCGTATTTTCCCGTATCTTGACAAAATCGCGCGACATCAGGCTTTCGCAGGATGACCCGGAATCGAGTTGCAATAGAGCGGCTTGATCGAGCAAGCCGACGACGCGGCCCGAGGGGTCGAGCGCGAAGCCTGCCCTTTTCGTCTTGCCGGCTGTCTGCCCCACAATCTGGATTTCGCCAGAGCGACCGAGCGCCTCGCAGTGCTGCATCACGGCCCGAGCTTCAAAAACCCGCGAGCGGTCAATATCGCGCGTGAAAGCGCTCACATAGTCATTGCGCGGATCGGCGACGATCGCCTGTGGCGTGCCTTCGCGGACCACGGCACCGTCTTTCATGATCGCGATCCGTGTGCCGAGCTTGAGGGCCTCCTGGAAATCGTGGGTGATGAAGACGATGGTCTTGTTGAGGGTTCGCTGCAGACGCAGCAACTCATCCTGCATTTCGGAACGGATCAACGGATCGAGCGCGCTGAACGCCTCGTCCATGATCAAGAGATCCGCGTCAGTGGCGAGCGCCCGCGCAAGGCCAACACGCTGCCGCATGCCACCGGAAAGTTCATGCGGATAATGCTTGGCCCATTTGGCAAGTCCGACGATGGACAGGATTTCCTCAGCCCGCTCGCGACGCTGCTGGAGCGGCACGCCGCGCATCTTCAGGCCGAATTCGGCGTTTTCGATTACCGTCTTGTTCGGCAGCAGAGCAAAATGCTGGAAAACCATGGAAACGCGGCGTCGGCGGATGTCGCGCAACTCGGCCGGTTTCAGCGGCACGATATCACGTCCGTCAAGCAGGATTTTGCCGGCAGTGGGCTCGTTGAGGCGGTTGATGCAGCGCGCCAGGGTGGACTTGCCCGAGCCGGAAAGCCCCATGATCATGTACATCGCGCCTGCTGGCACGCTCAGTGACACGTCGTTCAGCCCCACAACGGCCATGGTCTCGGCCAGGACCTGCTCTTTTCCGGCTCCCGCCTTCAAGAGGTCCATAGCCTTTTCCGGTCTATCCGAAAAAACCTTGTAGAGGTTTTCGATCCGAAGTCGTTCGTTCAATGGTAGCTCCCAAGTTGTTCCCGATCGTTAGGATGATCCTCACCCCCGAATTTTCTTTTATTATAGTCTGAGATTTAGGCATCCACGACGCCGCGACGTCTTCCGACGAAAAAGAGGAAATTTGATCTTCCCCTCCCTATGAAGGGTGGTAGGCCAAGCCGCCTGGCGTGTCGATGGCGACATGGCACTCCGCGCAGCATCACTGGCTACTTTCGATTACTCCACGATAGCATGCGCGACCTTGTCCGCCTCCTCGCGCTTTCCAATCTCCAGGAAAATCTTCGTCTCATCGGCTAAATTGCCTGCGAGAGCAGTGAGATTGGCCAGTCCCTGCGTCACGACAATCCCAACTTGCCGAGGCCACCGCGCAGTACATGATGGGCTGGGTGCGGCGACACACGAGCCGCTGGTGGGGACGGAACGCCGCCGCGCCGGCCTGATGCTCACCACTATTACCTGCTCTATCGTCTATTCGGGCGTAACGTAGCCGCGATTGCGGCAGCAATACTTCCGCCGTTTGACAAAGGTGAGGTGCTCATTGTTTGCATGACGAAGATGCGAGCACTGTCGCTGGCGTGCCAGCGCAAGCTTGCCGATGCGTCAGCTTGCGGAATCAGCGCAATATTGGCCAAAGGACTGGCAATAAGCGCGCGGCCTCCATGGCCTTGCTCTTGATGGGCTGTCAACCTTTGGCCCTCACGAAAATTAGAGCCTTCTCCGTGAATTAACGTTCAGATATCATCGATATGGCGCAGATTTATCCACCTTTTGCAAGAACCTGCATGGCCGGGCTCACCGACCAAGTGTAGATGTAGATTATCTCCATCTGCTTGTTGAGCCTGTCTTGGATCAGATACTCGCCATTCGAACATTTGTCCGCGTTGCCGAAGCTGGGTCCTTCGCCAAGGCGGCGGATACGCTTAACCTGCCCCGGTCATCTGTCAGTAAACTTGTGCAGGATCTTGAGTCGCATCTCGGGACAAAACTGGTGGAGCGCACCACGCGGTCGGTCACGATGACAACCGAGGGCATCGCCTATCACGAGCGTGCGCTGAAGCTGCTCGCAGATCTCGATGACATGGACGGCACTGTCGCCGGTTCCCGCAGCGCGCCAAAGGGAAAGCTGCGTGTCGACATCGGCTCCGTGCTGGCGAACCAGATCCTCATTCCCGCGCTCCCAGACTTTCAGCACCAGTACCCCGATATCGATCTCATGCTCGGCGTCAGCGACCGCCCCGCCGACCTCATCAGTGAGGGTATCGATTGCGTCATTCGCGGCGGGGCGCTGGGTGACTCCTCGATGAAGGCGCGGAAGCTGTGCGAGCTGGACTACGTCATTTGCGCGTCGCCCACCTATCTGGATGGTCTGCAGTTGCCGGAGCGACCTGACGATATCGAGAAGTTTCGGATCGTCTCCTACTTCTCCGCGTCTTCTGGAAAGAGGTTTCCATTGCGCTTTCAGCGCGGTGCAGAGCGAAGCGAATATTTCCCGACCTCTGGCGGCGTTTCTGTCAACGAAAGCACCGCGCATCTGAACGCGCTGCTGTCGGGACTGGGAATTGGCCAAAGCTTCGGATTTCTCGCGCGGCCCCATTTCAAGAGCGGTGCGCTTGTCGAACTCCTACCCGACTGGACGCCGGATAATCATCCGCTGCATCTCGTCTACCCGGCCGATCGATTTCCGAACCCGCGGCTGCGCGCTTTCACAGAATGGGCAGCGAAGATATTCGAAGCGGTAGATGCCAGACGCGATGTGAAGATGCGCACCATCCATCCCCATGGATAATGTCTCCATCCTGAGCAGCTTCTCGTCGCCAGCCTGACAAACTAACTTCTCCTCATCGGACGGCGACGAGGCCAACAACCAACGCCACCTCCCGTACAGTTTCAAAATTTCAACAGGCCGCGCATTCGGGCTGAACCCTTTCGCGCGCCCAGCATCAGGAAAGTAAAATGACCAACAGACTTCAAAACAAGATCGCCGTCGTCACCGGAGCAACCAGCGGCATCGGCCTTGCAACGGCCAAACTTTTCGCTGTCGAAGGTGCACGCGTCTACATCACCGGCCGGCGCAAGGATGCCCTGGACAAGGCGGTGGCCGAGATCGGCCATGGCGCTGTCGGCGTACAGGCCGACTCCGCAAGTAACGAAAATCTCGACAAGCTGTTCGCCCAGGTGAAGGCGGAGCAAGGCCGCCTCGACGCCCTCGTTGTGAACGCCGGTGGCGGCAGCATGCTTCCGCTCGGCCAGATCACCGAGGAGCAGATCGACCACACCTTCGGCCGCAACGTGAAGGCTGTCATCTTCACGGTGCAGAAGGCGCTTCCGTTGATGGGCAAGGGCGCATCCATCGTGCTGACCGGTTCGACCGCAGGCACCGAAGGCACGGCCGCCTTCTCCGTTTACTCCGCCTCCAAGGCCGCCGTCCGCAACCTGGCCCGCTCCTGGGCGCTTGACCTGAAAGGCACCGGCATCCGCGTCAACGTCGTCTCGCCCGGTGCGACACGTACGCCTGGCCTCGTCGAGCTTGCCGGTGACGACAAGGAACAGCAGCAGGGCCTGCTCGACTATCTCGCCTCGCGCATCCCACTCGGCCGCGTTGGTGAATCCGAGGAGATCGCCAAGGCAACCCTGTTCCTCGCCTCTGACGACGCGAGCTTCGTCAACGGCGCCGAACTCTTCGCCGACGGCGGCCAGGCCCAGGTCTAACCCAATAACAGGAGCGGCCGACAGCCGCTCCACCTCTTAATGGAGAGCCAGCGATGCGTGCTGCAGTCTATTTCAAGCATGGGAGGCCTGAGGACGTTCTTCAGGCGGTCGAAGTCGAAGATCTGAAGCGTCCGGCACACAACGAAGTGCTGATCCGGGTACTTCTCCGGCCGGTCCACCACGGCGACCTTCTCGGCATATCCGGGCGCTACCAGCCCGGAGCAGTGGTTTCGAGAGAGGGCGTGCGCGTCGGCTTTGAAGGCTACGGCCTCGTCGAGGAAGCCGGCGATGGCGTCGATCTGAGGCAAGGCACCCGCGTCGCCTTCTTTCCGGGCCGCGGCGCGTGGAGCGAGAAGGCAATAGTCTCTGCTGAATATGTTACCGAAATCCCCGATAAAGTATCAGATGAAGCCGCAGCGCAGCTTCACATCAATCCGCTGACAGCGGCGCTTCTCTTGCGGGCCGTCGAGGCATCCGGCGCGAAACCGGGTCGCGACGTCGTCGTTCTCACGGCTGCCGGATCAGCGGTCGCCAGGCTGGTGATCGGACTGCTGCTCGATCGCGGCTTCGACGTGGTCGGGATCGTCCGGCGCGAAGCCGGCGTGAACGAGATCAATGTGGTGTTTCCGGATTTACCGGTTGTTTCTACCGACAAACCGGGCTGGCAGGACAAGGTCGTTGCGGCAGCCGACGGCCATCCCATCGGCGTCGTGCTCGACCCTGTTGGCGGCGAGACGGCCAGTGCGGTGATCGGCCTGCTCGCCCAAGGAGGGAGCCTTGTGTCCTACGGCGACCTTTCCGGACAGCCGATCTCGGTCCCTGCGCTTTACTTTTCGACGCGCGACATTCGCTTATCGGGCGTGACGGTCGGGCGGTGGGCGGGCCTGCCTGTCGAAATCCGCAAGGCCGATATCAAGCTGGCGCTTGAGCTCGCAGCCAGCAGGCCGGAGCTCTTCCAGGTCGAGCAGGCGTTCGATCTCGCGGATGTGGGCAAGGCTGCCGCCCTCGTGGAGAGGCCCGGCAAATCCGGGACGATTCTGATCGCGTCACGCTAGGCGCCGTGGAACCGATAAACACTATCAGCCAGCCAGAGGAGTAAAAGGCCATGGCCGACCATGAAAAGACACTGCCGACGAACATAACCAGATCTGAAGTGATCTTGCGCCCTGTTACATTTGCCACCGCTGCATTTGCCGCATTCATACGCTCGCGTTTCCATCCCCTGCCAGTCGGGCCGCGACGACTAAGCCGCTGGACCCGGTGCCGCAGACGATGAAGTCAAAGACGTCGCCGGCGAAGTTATGCGGGAAAAACGGATTCGCGGGTGCATTTTTGTCATGGGTAGGTAGTTTCACGTGAGTTCCTCCATGAATTGTTTCAGATGAATTGGCTGGAAGTTCGGGTTGGAGAGGCGCGGAAACGCCGATGGATTTGCGTGAGGCATACGTGTCCCGCCGGTATCTCACTTGGGCAAAGCCGAGCCTTTAAGTTAATTTTGTCGGCGCCATCGGGAGGGTCATCAACCGTCCCGATGGCGCGACGTCGATCATTGCTTTTTTGCTGACACGGTCTTGGCGGCTTTATCGATGGTATCGGCGATGACCGCTGGCTGCGTCATGAAGAGGGCGTGGCTTGCGGAGACCTTGGTGATCTTCGCTTTGATGCGCTCAGCCATGTGAATCAGCATTGCCTGATCGAAGGCCTTGTCTTCGGTCGCAATAACGGCCCAACTGGGCTTAGTGCGCCATGCAGCATTTTCGAGCTTGGTGCCGAACGCAGACATGTTGATCGGCACTTGAGACGAACTCATGAACGCGACATCGGCATCGCTGACGTCGTGTGCAAAGCCTGACTTGAACTTTGCCGGGCTGACATAGCCAAAACCGTCCTTCGTGGTCTCGATAACGAACTCGGACGCCGGCGCAAATCCTTCGTACTGTTGAGCTGTCGTCTCGCCGGCGTCCGGAGAAAGAGCGGAGACATAGACAAGACCCGCGACCTTCTCATCGCTACCAGCTTCCGTGATGACGGTTCCGCCCCAGGAATGTCCGACGAGAATAACCGGGCCGTCCTGCCGCTCAAGCGCACGCTTGGTGGCGGCGACATCGTCTGCAAGCGACGTCAGCGGGTTCTGCACGACGGTGACGCGATAGCCACGCTTCGTCAGGTTGTCATAAACACCCTTCCAGCCGGAACCGTCAGCAAACGCACCGTGCACCAGAACGACGTTTTTCACGGCTTGATCTTTCGGAATGGTGTCGGCTGCATTCGCTGCCGGCAGGGCAACCGACAGCGAGGCTGCAGTTGCGATTGCGGAAATGGTAGTGATGGACTTGCGTGACATGATGCTCTCCTCTCTCTTAATGCGATAACTGTTATCGCGATAACTATAGGTTTTCATATCTTCGGACACGCGTCAATATGATTCTTATCGCGATATTGGTTTTCGTGATAATTTAGGTTATATTGGTGTCTACAGGAGTTCAGAATGACCAAACGCGATAATGATCCCCCGCCCCTGCGCGACCAGCTCTGCTATGCTATTTATACCGCAGGCATCGCTATCCAGCGCGCATACAAGCCGCTGCTTGACGAGCTCGGACTGACCTATCCGCAATATCTCGTTCTGAACGTGCTCTGGGCGGAAGACGAGCAGACGGTAGTGTCGATTGCAGATCAGCTAGCTTTGGAATCCAGCACGCTCACCCCGCTCTTAAAGCGGCTTGAAGCAGCAGGACACCTAAGTCGGACGCGCAACCTGAACAACGAACGGCAGGTCCTGGTGGCGCTGACAGACCAGGGTCGTGCGTTGCAGCACAAGGCAGGCTGTCTCAGCGATACCTTGCTGGCAGCCTCTACCCAGACACCCCCGGAACTGGCTGCCTTGAACCGTGACGTGCGGCATCTTCGTGACGCGATCTACTCGCAGATCGGCGGGTGGGATGCACCCGCCTGACCTGCAAGAGTAGTCGATGGCCAGATCAAGCGGTCGGAACCGTCCCGCCATCAATCACATGCTCGGTCCCGGTGATAGACGCTGCTCGATCCGATGCAAGAAACGCAATCAGATCGGCAACCTCTTCCGGTTTTGCCGGTCGTCCGAGCGGTATGCCGCCGAGCGAGTTCATGATCACCTGCACTGCGGCGGCGTAGTCGATACCCGCTTCCTCGGCGATGCGCAGCGCCAGACCGTTTGCCCCCGGATCGGCGATCCAGCCGGGAGAGACGCGCACCACTCGCACACCCTTCGGAGAAACCTCTTTGGAGACGCTTTTGCTGTAGGTGTTGAGGGCTCCCTTGGCCGAAGCATAGCCAGTCGTCGCCTCCGGTAGCGGAAGGTTTCTCTGGATCGAAGTCACGTGGATGACGACACCGCTTCCCTGAGCGATCATTCCGGGGACGAGAGCCCGATCCAACCGGACCGCGGGGAAAAAGTTAAGGTTGAACTCTTTCTCCCATTCCTCGTCCGTGAGGGCAGCAAAACCACCTGAAGGCGCCGAAGAGCCGCCCAGCACGTTGACGAGAATGTCGAGGCCGCCGAGTTCTCTCTGCACCGCATCGACGACAGTCTTTACCCCCGCCGTGGTGGTCAGGTCGGCCTCGACGAACGCCGCTCCCGCGAAGTCGGCAGGCTTCTTACGAGCGGTGGTCAATACGCTGGCACCGAGATCCTTGAACAGCGCCACGGTTGCAGCGCCGGCCCCCGAAGTGCCGCCAGTGATGAGGGCGCGACGGCCCTGCAGCGTGAGGAACTGTGTCATACGGTGATCTCCAGTTCAGCGACCTTTTCGCCCGCGAGGACGAAGAAGAAGCGCAGATCAATGGGGCTGCCCGGGAAGTCGCCGGCGGCGTGGGCCGTTACCTGGGTTTTCCCGTTTTTGGTGGTCATGAGGAAGGGCTCCACCGTGTAGCTGTATTGCTGAGCTTCATCAGCCATCCATGCAAGGATGGCAGCTCGGCCCCTGTGGGTCTTGCCCTTATCCTTCACAATGCCGTTCTCGGTGAATGTGGCAGCGATCGCATCCGGGCTGCTTGTCCGGTCGGCCTCGAAATACGCCTCGATGGCCTTGGGTAAATTGAGTGTCATGTTCCACCATTCCTGGTTTCAGGCTCTACCAGCTGAGGGCGCCGCCCCCCTTTGGACGACGATGACGGTAATCTAAGACGAACAGGTTGACACGATAACGGGGATAAAAGAGGATGAGGAATTGCGAAAAGAGGGATAATGACACGTTCTGTTCTCGTCGATCTGGACGCCGTTCTCAGCATCGCGCGCCTTGGTTCGTTTCGGGCCGCCGCGCTCGACCTTGGCATGTCCACCACAGCACTCAGCAATGCTATTGCAAAGCTTGAGCAGCGTCTCGGGGTTCGCCTGTTCAATCGAACAACGCGTAGCGTCTCGCTCACCGACGCGGGAAAAACCTTTGCCGAGCGGGTTGGACCGGCAATGATGGACATCCACGATGCCATGCTCTCGGTCCAATCTCTTCAGGAAACCCCGGCAGGGACATTGCGCATCAACGCGTTCGCGACGGCAGCACGCGAGGTGATGGAACCGCTCATCCTGTCGTTCATGCAGCGCTATCCGCAGGTCCATATCGATCTGGTCACGGAAGGACGTATCGTTGACATCGTTGCGGCGGGCTTCGACCTGGGTTTGAGGCCGGCCGATCTGGTGCCGGCCGACATGATCGCCGTGTCACTTGGTTTAAAGCGAAGCAACGCCGTTGTCGCATCACCAGATTTCCTGCGCATTCATGGCATACCAACGGTACCAGCCGACCTGTACCGGTTTCGCTGCATCCGCGCGCGTCTGCCAAACAACGCCTTGTTTCGGTGGAAATTTGAAAAGGACGGGGACGCCATGCAGATCGATGTGCAAGGCTCGATCACCCTCGACGAGTCAAGCCTGGTCAGGATCGCAGCTCAAAATGGCGTTGGGCTCGGGTACGTTATGGAGGCCGATGTACGCGAAGATATTGCTGCCGGTCGACTGGTCCGTGTTCTCGAAGACTGGACACCTGCTTTGGCCCCGCTAGCGCTGTACTACCCCGGTAGAAAAAACCCACCAGCCGCCTTTAGCGCGTTCATCCAAGCTGCCCGCAATTTTGCGAATGGGGGATAGCCTCAATATATCGTGGCACCCTGCGCGAGATCAAATACTTAAGATCGACGTGCATTGGCGGCCATTACGACGCCTTGAAGGGATGTGAACCTTGAGCCTACGCTTTAATTCTTCTAACTCATTGAATATACGGAATAAAGATATGTGGGATTTCCCCGCAGGTCTAGCGAAAGAAGCTTCGAAAGCGGTCACCGTCGGAAATGATTGTCTTTGGGGGAAAAGGCGCCTCGTTGGAGCCGAACGGCATCTGCGCGCGTAATCTCCAGGTATCAGGTATGTTCCAATGCCTTTTGATCTTTGCATCAACCAAAGGGTTGTAGTGCTGAAGGCTTGCACCAATTCCGATGCCCGCGAGCGCGATCCAGACCGAAAGTTGAGCCATTCCAGAGGCTTGCTCTGACCAATCTGGGAAGTGATCAGCGTATAGGGGCCACTGATCTTGTAAGATTCTGATCACATTCCGGTCCTCGAAGAATAAAACAGCTCCTGCTCCAGCTGCGAAGCTGTCGATCTTTCTAAAGGAGTGCTTCTTAGCTTCTCCTTCGACGATATGACTTAGCTCAGACTTCACAATATCCCAGAGTTTTTGATTTTCGTCGCGATGCAGGATCACAACCCGCGAACTCTGCGAGTTAAACGCCGAGGGGGATAGGCGAACCGCCTCGCGAATAAGTGCATCGATCTCCTCGTCGGGAAGCACGATGTTTTTGCCAAGTGAATACTGCGTCCGACGTTTTGCAAGAAGTTGCGCCACCATGATGCGGCTAGCGGATTTTTCGTTTGGCAGCTCCAATTCAATCTCCTGGTTTTCTGTCAAAACAAGCATGAGGCCTGGATCGCCGACGCAATAGCCCGTCAAGGCGAAACCCGTTGTTGCGGAATTACGAACGACGCGACACGCCCTTACTGCGTGGATAAAGTTCGGGCGGCTAATGCGGCAGAATTCCGAGGCAGAGGGCCACCTGCCTTCCCAAAGTCGATCATAATGCCGGGTCAACCTCGTCTCCTATCGCGGCGGTTGAGGGTGATCTTCGCCAAGACTGTAACTTGCGCGGACCGTTAATTCAGCTCGGCCTTATGTTCTGAATGTCATGAGTACGACCGAAGAACGATCTGGGAACTTGACAATTTTTCATGCCCCGTGTTGCAGTAGCTGCAATTACTAGAGGGGAGTGTTGTTGATGGCGGAACCCGAGTCTGTTGAGATACTGGATCTAATCTCTTTCATTCGGGTGGTTGAAACCGGTAGTATCGCGGGTGCGGCCAGCCGTTTGGGGATTGCCAAATCGATCGTCAGCCGCCGCATCAGTCGTCTAGAAAATTTCCTAGGTGCAACACTGCTCACACGTTCCCAAAAGGGAACAGCTCTCACAGATGTTGGCCGCGAGTATCATCTGCGAGCAGCTTCTGGGCTGGCCGAGTTAGAGTCCGCGCAGGAAATGGTTGTGAGGTCAACGACCGAAGCATCCGGTCAGGTCAGAGTTTCCGTTCCCGTAGCTTTCGGAGAGTTCTGTCTCGCTCCACTATTGGCAGAGTTCGCCCTGCTCCATCCGCGGATCCACTTTGATGTACGCTTTGAAGATCGTCAGCCGGATCTAGTAGCCGAGGCGTATGACTTGGCGGTAAGAATCGGAAGTATCCCTGATTCCGTGCTAATTACGCGCAAGCTTGCAAAGGTCCGCTGGGCTGTCGTCGCCAGTCCTTCCTATCTGGAAGCAAGAGGGCGCCCCTCAAAGCCTTCTGAACTGGCGGCGCATAACGCGATCCTCTACTCCTTTGATACGTTCGGCTGGCGTTTTCAAGGTCCGGATGGATGGGAACAAGTCCGCGTGAACTCACAATTCCGCTCAGACAATGGTCAAATGATGCTTTCCGCTGCGCGCGCCGGACTTGGTATCGTGGTCCTGCCTGTCTTCATGGTTCAAGAGTCGCTCGCCAGCGGCGACCTCGAAGAGGTAGTCCCGGGCTATAGTCACGCGGGAGCAGATCTGCACATATTGATGCCGCCAGCCCGCGCGGGTATTGCTCGAGTGCGCGCGCTGGTGAACTTCTTGTATGAGAAATTCGAACGTGAAATCTGACGCGTTCGCAGTCCTTCGAGGTCGATATGGCGACGGATACTAAAGACGAGTCACCCTTTCGAGCAACGAGCCTGAGCCTTAGAAAGCGATTGGCGCTGCCATGGATCGGAGCGTTTCGCTGATAATAGCAGCCACGCACGATAGCACGCCTACACGATCATTTGCTCAGAAGGCGACTGGCGGCGATCCCGTTGCCGTTCTCTAAAGGTCACGACCTGCGATGAGAACCGCAAGGCCAGATGCAGTCATCGACGAGCGGGGCCAACCGAGGTTTTCAAGTGACTTTTCCGATAAGGCGAGCGAGCGAAACCTTAGCCAAATCGGCGAATTCGTGGTGAACTTGCGAAAGTGGATCGGCGGTGCTGAACCGCTCTTCAATCGTGGCCAGCAAGCGAGCACGCAGGTCCGGGTCGGAAATGCTCGCATGTTCGATCAGTGCGCGGATGGCAGTGTCGGTTGCCAGCTTCTGAGCACTCTGCGCAAGGGCGGATTTGTCGCGCGTCTCCCTTTCAAGCTCCGCATGACTCTCCGTCTTTCGGCGCCTAGACCGAAGTCCTTGTTCTTTTTCCCAATAGCGGGCTGTACCGCGCCCCACATAGAGTATGTCCCAGGCGTGCTCTGGATCACCACCCTTGGCCGTATCCGCATCAGCACCACACAGGTGCAAAAATAGCCGACGCATGGCGACGTCCGCGAAGTAAGTTTGGGCGGTGGTGCGCGGTCCAAGTGACTGAAATGCAGCCTCCGATTCCTTTGCCGCCTGGGTGACAGCTGCATGTATCGCATCCATCATAGTTATTTCCGCCTGCTTCAAGGCGTCGACCTTGTCCTGCAAATTACTATCCTTTCGAAAGGTGCTGCATCCAACTAGAGGAGATGCCAACCGGTTTGATCGGATATCTCCATTGGTCAGCTAGATTGGATTTGTAACATTAAGTGGAAATTACGTCGCAAGACCGCATGCAAATTTCCGTTTAACCTCCAGTAATCTCAGCCGCGTAAAAGAACACCTTAAGGCCAACTGGCTCCTTTTATCGCAACAAACCCGGCTTAAGAGCGACTTGCTTGTACTCGATAAAGTCCTCGATGGCGGCAACGCCGTTCAGCCTCCCGAGACCGGATTGCTTAAAGCCACCCTCCTCTGTCCCGTCGTACACCTTGGCCCAGTCGTTGACGAATACGCTTCCCGCTTCAAGCGCCTGTGCGACCCGTAACGAGCGATCCAGATCCCGCGTCCAGACCGAGGCGGACAGGCCATAGTCGTTATCGTTTGCTAGCACGACGGCTTCCCGCTCATCTGAGAACCGCTGGATCGTTATGACGGGACCGAACGTTTCTTGCTGCACGATCGGAAGGCTGTTGTCGAATACCTCCAGCATCGAAGGACGGAAAAAAGCACCTTTTGCCAAAGGGCCTTCTGGCACGGGACCGCCTCGAACGACCACAGTTGCACCCTTCGACAGCGCATCTTTCACTACGCTGTCGACACGGGCGACGTTCTCCTTGTCAATGAGTGGCCCCATATCGCTCGCTGGGTCCGATGCCGGCCCGACTTTGACGGCACGCAGCCTTTCGGCGAGGCGGTCGCGCACCAGTTCGTAGATCGAACTGTGCACCAGTAGCCGTGAGCCGGTCATGCAGAACTGACCAGCAAAGATGGTGAGAGCCTTTTCGAGAACAGGCAGCATGGCTTCAAGGTCGGCATCGTCAAACACGATCATTGGGGTCTTGCCGCCGAGTTCGAGCCCGAACCGTTTCATTCTCTTTGCACCGATAGCCCCGATGGTTCGCCCGGTCTGTGTGCTTCCAGTGAAGCTGATCGTCGGCACATCGGGACTTTCAACCAGAAGCGCAGCGCCGTCCGCACCGCTCTCGACGAACATGTTCACGACGCCTTCCGGCAGGTCTGTCGCTTCCGCAAGGACCTCGGTTATAACACTGCCGACCTGCGCCGTCTGACCGGGCATCTTGACGACGACCGTGCAGCCGGCGGCGAGCGCTGGAGCGAATGAACGAACCGACAATATGACGGGAGAATTCCAAGGGACGATGATCCCCGCCACTCCCATCGGCTGTCGCAGAATCACGGAGAGGCTGCCGGGCTTGGGCGATTTCGCTCGCCCTGCCTCCGTACGCGCCATAGCAGCCCAGTATCGAAGCTTGCTCGGACTACCGTCGATCTCCAGCGCCGCCTCGCCGAGCAGTTTGCCGTTCTCAAGCGAGAGGATGTCGATCAGGCGCTCGCGATTTCGCTCGATTGCCGAAGCCATCTGGTCGAGCACCCTTGCCCGAAGCTCAGCATCGTCGCGCCAAGCGGTTCCGCGGAATGCGCGTTTTGCGGCTTCGATGGCAGACTGCGCGGCCGCTCCGCCATCGTCCGGATAATCTCCGATCGTCTCATATGTCGCCGGATCGATGGAGCGGCCGCGTTTGGAAGACGAGACAAAGGTGCCGTCGATCCAGTTGCTTGCGGAAAACGTCGTCATTGACTTGCCTTTCTGATTTTGCAAGGGCGCGCGAGATCCGGCCCGCGCTCTCCGGCGGCCTCCGGACACGACGGTAATGCCCACTCGATTTCGAGGTATGCCAGAGGACAATGCCAGTTCAGGTCAGGAACGGTGGCGGATTTTCGCCGCGCAGGCGGTAGTTCGGCCGCGGCCTTTCCAGGCGGATCGACTCCAGCACGGTATAGGCGTGGTATTTCGTCTGGGTCGTCACGCCCGCAAGCCGCTCGGACCAGAGCTGGCCATTGCTGCTCTTCTTTTCCAGGACATATTTCGTGGCAAAATTGGCCATCGAATTGATCCAGTTCTCGGTCCCGGAAAACACCTGGTCCCAGCCGGCGCCCTCCAGGATGCTGACGAGCGCATCCGACCGGCTGAATCGATCCACCGCTGCCTGTGCTCCGTCGAGGACGTCCTGGAAATACTCGATTGAAGCTGCGACCGTTTCCGGCGTCCCGTATTTCATGTGATGGCCGGCGACGAGGAAATCGAACTCATATTCCATCAGTTGCTTCTGGGCTTCGTACCAGCCGGTAATATTCTGCGATGCGTCGCAATGCATGAAGGTGGCGCTGCCGGGGCTGACGATGTCGATGACGGTCAGGACTTTTTGCGCCGGGGCATAGATGAAAATGTTGCCGGGGCAGTGATTTTCGCCCTTGTAAGATAGCTCTAGCGTCACGCCTCCGACGACAAGAAGGTGGTCCTTGTCGAATGTCACGGTTGGCACCGGTCGGTTCGGGTCGGGGAACCGCTCCAGCAACTCCTTGGTGATATCGTGCGCGACGATCTCGACATTCGGTCCGAAAACAGAGGCGGCGCCGATGTGATCGGTGTGCCAGTGGCTGTAGATCAAATGCGTTACCGGTTTGTCCGTGACGTCTTCGATCGCGGCCAGCATGTTCTCACCGATCGTCGGCGGTGCGTCGATGGCGACGACGCCGTCGCTGGTTACGACGAAGGCAGCGTCATAGCCGCCGCTGGTGACCCAGTAGAAACCGCCGCGAAGCTCCTCGACATGGTAGCCGAGCCGCTGGAAGCGTTCGGAAGAGAAATACTCGGGATAATATCCCGGCGGATCTGCGGGGTGTTCCCCGGCCTCCGGAAAGCCGTAATGGTCGATCCCGAAAAAGTTCGGTTTGTCGGTTGCTCTAATGAGCTTCTGGTGTCGGTCGCACATATGATCAATCCTCCATGGTGTTTGCGATATCGAAAGAAAAGTAGGTGGTTAAGCAGCTTGCGGGGGAAAGCGCAGGACGGCCTTGATCACCCGTCCTGCCGCGACATCGTCAAATGCCTCATTGATGTCGGCGAAGTCGTAGAAGGTGAGCAGCCTGTCGAACGGGAAACGGCCGCTTCGATAGAGACCGACCAGTTCCGGAATCATCAGGCCGGAAATGGCATCGCCCTGGATAATCCCGATGAGGCTTTGCCCTACCGTGAGCCGGGAGGCATCGACAACCGCGCCCGAATGGTCGTTGAAGGCGACAAAACCGAACTGCCCCATCGGAGCAAGAGCGCCGATGCCGCCGTCGAGGTTCTCCTTCCGACCGCTCGTGTCGAGAACGTATTCGACGCCGCGAGGCGCGATATCCCTGATCGCCGAGGCAACATCGGCTTGTTCACGCGGGTTGACGCAATGCGTCGCGCCGAGCTCGGAAGCGAGCTTCAGCCGTTCGGTATTGACATCAATGGCGATAATGACGGCGGCATCGGCGACCTTGGCAGCCATGATCGCCGACAACCCCACTGCCCCTACCCCGAAAATGGCGATAGAGGCGCCTACCGGCACTTTGAGCGCGTTCAAGACCGAGCCGGCTCCGGTCTGGAACCCGCAACCGAGCGGTCCGAGGAGCTCGAGCGGAACATCGTCCGGGACCTTGACGGCATTGCGCTGATGAGCGAGCGCATAGGTGGAGAATGAAGACTGACCAAAGAAGTGCGCATGGAGCGTGTTCCCATCAGGCGCCGCAACGCCGATCGTTCCATCGAGCCTGGCGCCTGCGAAATTCGTTTCCCAGACGTGGTCGCAGTAGGCCGCATGGGAAGACATGCAGGGCTTGCAGTGGCCGCAGGAGTGATAGGAAAGAACGACATGATCGCCGGGCTTGAGATGCGATACGGTCGATCCAACGCGTTCGACGATGCCGGCGCCTTCATGGCCCAAGATCGCCGGCAGCGGAGTTGGCATGAGCTGTTGCCTGACATGAGCATCGGTCGCGCAAATACCCGTAGCAACCATGCGAATCAGCACTTCGTCGGGGCGCGGCGCCTCAAGCTTCACTTCACGAAGAATGAAACGGCCGTTTTTTTCTTCCAGTACGGCTGCGGTGGCGGGTTGGGTCATCTTTTCCTCCAAGGGCTGATTTCGCATACCGGGACGAGTGATCCTGCTCACGGACCACGCGATCCGTGTTCGGAAAGGCTTGATCCGATCCGCTTGAGTTTTGAACGAGCGGTGGTGAAGCGGCTGGTTTTCTCAGCCCGTTTGCGGGCCTGCTGTTCGCGAACATATCCGTGCTGTCGAACGGCTAAAGACAGCAATGGCGGAACGTCGGGTTGCTGATAACGAAACCCTTTGTGGTTTCATGGCAGCTGGACAGTCAGATCAGACAGGTCGCATAGTGCCGGCATTGGGGAATTTGCCTTGGCGGTATGCGGCATAGTAGCCGGCAAGCTCCTCTTTGGAGCCTGCGATAAATGGTCCTTGTGCCACGACATGGATGTTTTGAGGTTGGCCTGCATACAAAAGCACCCGAGCACCGTCCTTCCCCGCCCTCAGCCGCATAAAGCTGTCACCGTGAACCGCCAACGGACTGGTCCAGCCGACCTTATCCGTAGTTAGAGCCGTCGCACCGGTGCCTGCCTCGATTTCGCCCGCGATGACCACGACGAAGCCATTATATGATGACGGCAGAACCTGCTCAAACTCGGCGCCTGCCTCAAGCCGAATTTCGACCAAGGTTACAGGCACGGCATTCTTCGTCGATGCGATGATCCCTGCCGAACGACCGCTGTAGACGGTCGCCTCGAAACCGACGCCGCAGTGTACCGGCATTTCGTCCCGTCTCAGGATCTGTACCCTTGGCGCCATGTTGCGGTCCCACTCAGGGAGAACCAGCCATAGCTGAAACAGACGCATGCCTGTCGAAACCTGGGCATCTTCCGAATGCACGATGCCGCTTCCGGCAGTCATCCATTCCACGTCGCCTTCGCCCAGGCGTCCGCCGGCATCCTCCATCGTGCCGTGAAGCATGAACGTAACGGTCTCCAGGCCGGCATGAGGGTGGGCCTCACCGAATTGCCCCTCGCCGGTCACGTGATCGTCCGCCATCAAAAAGAACGGGTCGGTTGCGGAAAAATTTCCCGGTGCAACGACGAGGGCTGCTTTGTGTCTCTCGCCCGCAAAGCCGGGGCCGAGAGGCGGTGTGGTTGTAATGCTGTCGATAGACCTTTGAAACATCTTTGCTGCCCTCGTGAAGTTAAGAGGTGAAACCTGTCCGCTCTGTCAACGGATGTGCAGTGATTTTGAACGAGGCACCGCTCGCAACAAGTCACGATCCCCCGAACCCTATGTTGCAAAACCAGCAACGCCTCAGGCCACCGAAATTGCGTTACGGTGCTGCGGATTGATCCCGACAAACCAACGACGAGAGCACGATGATGAGACTGACGCAGCGGGTTCGTAGCTTTTTTCGTGAGGAAGCATGGGACTTTCCCGAGCATGAAAGACCAGTGGTCGCTGGGTCGCCGGCGACGCCAGAGCATGCCCTGACGCTGCGGATCGCCTATGCCCTCGTCGCAATTCTGGTCGGTCTGATAGGCGGACTGGGCAACGCACTCGTCATGGTCAACATTACGGAGTTAAAAACGGGCTTGGCGTTGAGCTCCGTTCAGGCGGCCTGGCTGCCAACGGCCTATGCCATGACCAATATTTCCGCCAATCTGCTGCTGATCAAGTTCCGACAGCAGTATGGTCTGTGTGTATTCACGCTGGTTGCCCTTGGCCTGTATGCCCTCCTCTCCCTTACCTATTTGTTGACCGCAGATCACTGGCTCACACTCGCAATTAGGGCTGCAAGCGGCTTTGTTGCGGCGGCGCTAACGCCGTTGTCTTTGTTCTACGTGATGCAGGCCCTTCCGGGCCGTTGGCGTGTCAGGGGGCTGATACTTGGCCTTGGCATCTCGCAGTGCGCGTTCCCGCTTGCGACCGTCATCTCGCCATGGCTGTCTATCAGCTCGCATTGGCAGTCGATATTTCTGCTCGAAGCCGGTCTCGCATTTCTCTCTCTCGCCGCCGTCGGGACGTTCCGGCTGCCACCCGCCGAGCGAGAGCGAGTGTTCGAACCTTCGGATTTCCTCACCTTTCTACTTTTGGCTAGTAGCCTCGCGTTGATCGCAGCAGTGTTGGGGCTCGGACGACTGGAAGGATGGTTCAAGGCGCCTTGGATCATTTGGTTTCTGTCGCTCGCGCTTCCGATGATCATCGCCGCGCTGATACTCGAGAAAGGCCGGACCGTACCTCTCCTCAACCTGCGCTGGCTAGGGAGCGATGATATCGCCCGCCTTGCTTTTGCAATTCTTATGGCCAGGGTCGTCCTTGCCGAACAGAATGTTGCAACCAAGTTCCTAAGCGCGCTAGGAGGCAGCGACGAACACCTCAGAGCACTTTCGATCGTCACCTTTGTCAGCGCTGTTGCCGGCGTGATCGTGAGCGCTATCGCGGTAAATGTCGAAAAACTGGTGATGCCCATGATGCTGGCGGTCACTGCGATAGCTGCCGCGACACTTGCCGAAAGCTCCGCCACGAGCCTTGAGCATCTGCCTTGGTTTTATTTGTCCCAAGCGGTGATCTCATTCGCGGCCATGTTCTTTCTCGGGCCGGCACTGGTGTTAGGCATCACGAGCGCGCTTCAGAAAGGCGGCCGAGAACTCTTGAGTTTTATCGTGCTGTTTGGAGCGATCAATTCGATTGGCGCCTTTACCGGCCAGGCTTTGTTCGGATCCTATATCGACGGCGCGCGACTGCTTCGCGAGATTGGATTCTTGCCCACCAGAACGCCTTGCGCTTGGCAGCAGTGTTGGCTTTCTTAACGGCGGCGTATCTGGCTGTCCTCCTCGCAATTCGTATCCGCCATAAGCTGGTGGAAATCCGCCGGGAGAAACAGGTGTCTGCTAGCGGTGCAGCCCCTTTCGATCCGGTCGGTCCGACCAAGCCGCAGTCAGGAACGCCTTGGCACCCGTCGACCCTTTCGTTTCAGGCACGTGTGGTCTTGAGCGCTATAGCTACAGCGGGGGCAATACTTGTTTTGGTCGCAGTGTCGCCGCAGTGGCGCTAGGCGATATCCATGGCGTGGATGTTCGCTCATACCACTTATCGATTTCGTCGCAGTGCCGGGGTCGATTAGATATTGCTCAGGACGCAGTTAGCGTTCCGTAACGTGATTTGGAGCATTGCAGATGTCGGATAAGAAATTTCGTGTGGGTATTATTGGAGCAGACACTCACGCAAGTTGGGCAGGCGCATCGCATGTGCCAGCTCTGGCGTCACAAGCTCACCTGACGCTGGCGGCAGTCGCGACCCGGCGCGAGGAAAGCGCCAGGGCGGCGGCTGAAGCATTCGGCGCAGAGCTATGGTTTGCCGATCCCTACGCGATGATCAGTGATAAAACCATTGACGTCATCACGGTCGCCGTGAAGGTGCCGGCGCACAAGAATCTCGTGATGGCCGCCTTGCACGCGGGTAAAGCCGTCTATTGCGAAGCGCCTCTAGGCGCAACGCTGGCGGAAACAAACGAGATGGCCGCAGCGGTCGGGTCTTTGCATACCGCGATCGGCTTGCAAGGTCGGCATAATCCTGCCGTCCGACGAGCGGCGGAACTAGTCGCGTCAGGAAAGCTGGGTCGCTTGATGTCCGCCCGTGTCGGCGCAACCACATTCGGCTACGGTCCGCAATCTCCGAGCATGTACGACTATTTCAACAAGGCCGCTTCTGGCGCCAGTTTCATGACGATCACGGCAGGCCACGTGCTGGACGTCATCGAGGCTGTGCTCGGCAACATTACCGAGGTCGATGCGCGCACGGAGTTGCTCTGGCCGGAGATCGAGATCGTCGATACAGGCGAAACTTCACAGCGAGAAATTCCGGATCATCTCGATCTGATCGCCAAGACGGCAAGCGGTGCGCCTGTATCTGTGCAGGTTCTGGCGGGCGTGCCTGCAGATGAGGCGAGTGTTGTATTCGAGATCCGTGGTTCCCGGGGCTGGCTGAAGCTAACCGGCAATCATCTGGCAGGCGTACAAGTCGGAGACATTTTACTTTCATCGAGCGTGGAATTCGCTGCGCCCGATAGACCGGTCGCCAACGGTGTCGGTCCGACCGCGGCCGAATTCTGGTCAGGCGCCGCTATCAATGTCGGGGAGGTCTATGCGTCCCTGGGGCGCGATTTGAGGAATGGTACATATACCACTCCCGGTTTCGACCATGCCCGCCATAACAGCCGTTTGATCGCGGCCGTCGAGCTTGCGGCAAGAACTGGCGAACGGCAGCACCTCGTTTGAGGTATCGCAGAATGGCTCGGCGTTCGCACCGGATGTCGAGCCGGCCGTTAGCGCAATCAATTGGGAATACGCTCAACAAAATCTATCGCCGCCGGTCAATCTCGGAAATTCAAAAAGAAGGACGACATCATGCAAATGCGCAAGCTGGGTGAAAGCGGGTTGTTCGTGTCCGAATTGTGTTTCGGCGCCATGACATTCGGCGGAACTGACGGGCTATGGGGAAAGGTGGGGAGACTTGACCAGGAGGATGCCGATGCACTGGTCAAGGCCGCTCTCGAGGCCGGCATAAACCTGTTCGATACGGCAAACGTCTATGCGCACGGACGCAGCGAAGAAATACTGGGACGTTCACTGAAGAACCTTGGAGTGTCGCGCAGCGATGTCGTGATCGCCACCAAAGTCGCCTCCGCCATGGGTGACGGACCAAACCATCGCGGCGCGTCGCGGGGGCACATAATTTCCGAATGCCGGGCAAGCCTCGGCCGGCTGGGTCTGGACCACATCGATCTATACCAGATCCACGCATTCGATTCCGCGACACCGATCGAGGAAACGCTGGAGGCGCTCGACACACTCGTGCGGGCCGGCGACGTTCGCTACATCGGCCTTTCGAACTGGGCCGCGTGGCAGATCATGAAGGCGATCGGGATAACACGCGCCAGAGCCCTCGCACCAATCACGTCACTGCAGGCATACTACACGCTTGTCGGGCGCGATCTCGAGCGCGAGATCGGCCCGCTGCTCTCATCGGAACGTGTTGGCCTCATGGTCTGGAGTCCGCTTGCCGGCGGCTATCTCACCGGAAAGTATTCAGCTGGGGGCAATGCCGCAGGCGGTCGACAGACGGAATTGGATTTTCCACCCATCGATCGCATACGGGGAGAGCCCCTGATCGCGGTCCTGAAAGCTGTCGCGGAGAAACACGGCTCCAGCCCGGCGCAAATCGCGATCGCCTGGCTGCTGAAGCAAAAGGTCGTCTCGACCGTCATCATCGGTGCGAAGCGCGTCGAGCAATTGCAGGAAAACATTCGGTCCGCATCGATTGAGCTGGACGATAACGACATGGCGAAGCTCGATGAGGTCAGTCGTCTACCCGTCGAGTATCCGGGTTGGTTGCTGAATGACGGAAACGGACACTCGCGCTGACACGGAAAAGATGCTTGAGATCGATGAAGGATGAGTTTAATTATCCATCCCATGAATTTACACGGTATCGATCTCAATCTTCTCGTTGCCTTTGACGCTCTCAATTCCGAGCGCAATGTCACACGCGCCGGAAGCCGTATTGGGCGGACCCAGCCGGCCATGAGCGCGGCTTTGTCGAGATTGCGGTTTCTCCTGCGTGACGAATTATTCGTTCGCGGGCCGAACGGACTTCAGCCTACACCGCGAGCGGTAGAACTTGCCGAACCGATCTCACTTGCTCTGCGGGAAATTCAGCGGACATTGCAATTCACGCAGGGTTTTGATCCCGACAAATCGACCATATCTTTTTCCATTGCCGTTTCGGCACATGCTGGTTCAGTCATATTGCCGCGCCTCCTGTCGCTGCTTGAGGAAAAAGCCCCCGGAATTGATATCAAGGTCAGGGATTATAGCAGCCGTGATGACGCGGTTTCCCTGCTCGACAGTGGCGGCGTCGATCTGACGGTCGGCATTCCTCCCACGCCCACGAGCCGGATCCTGAGTGCCCGGCTTTTCCAGGAGCGGTTCGTTTGTATCCTTAGGAAGGATCATCCAATCCTCGGCCGCCCTTTCGATCCCGAGACTTTTCTGTCTCTGACGCATATCCTGGTCGCGCCCGATAATGAGGGTCTGGATGTTGCTGATGCCGCACTGGCTTCGAAGAATTTCAGGAGGCGGGCGGCCGTGACTATTCCTCATATGCACGTCGCACCGGCATTGGTTGCATCGTCGGATATGGTCGCGACCGTCATCGAAAGCGTCGTTGCTCATTCAGGCTTTGCGGAGCGTCTTGCAGTCTTCGATTTCCCGCTCCCCCTAAACCCGGTACCATTCGTGCTGTCCTGGCATCGTCGCAATGACGGGCACCCGGCACAGCAATGGCTGAGAAACGGTCTGCTCGCCGCGTTTCCCCATGTGTGGCTCTCTTCAGAAAATATCTGCAGCGATCTTGCCCCGCAGTATTATTAGGCGACCATCGCAATCGTATCGCCGCCAAGCATCTCGGAACGCGTAACACTCAATTTACCATCACACCGCCATCGGCGTCTGATGCACGACGATTGGGGCATGGAACGGAACGCGGTCATAAAGGTCAACGATGTCTTGGTTCATGAGGCGGACGCAGCCGGATGAAACGGCCTTGCCGATGGATTGCCATTCGGGATTGCCGTGGAGACGATACAGCGTATCTTCTCCGTTCTGGAAAATATAAAGGGCCCGAGCGCCGAGCGGGTTATGAAGACCAGGATCCATCCCTCCGTTTGCGACAGAGTATTTTTCCAGTTCGGGTTGCCGGGCAATCATCTCGCTTGGCGGCTTCCATCTTGGCCAATGCTGACGCCAGTGGATATATCCGTTCCCTTCCCATGAAAATCCGTCCCGCCCGATGCCAACGCCGTATCGTAACGCAGTTCCGCCGTTTTCCACCAGATAGAGAAATCGCCTTGGCGTATCGACGACAACAGTTCCCGGCGCCTCCCCGGTCGGGTCAGCAACGCGCTGCCTGAGATATTCCGGGTTCATTCGCTCAAAAGGAACTGCAGGAACGAAATGTCCACCGTCTTCAAATGCAGCGTAACGGGAAGCAAGATCCGGGCCGACCGGTGAAGGCTGCGGAGTGGCAATGGGCTGGGACGAGGCCGATCTTTCTTGGACTGTTGTGCATCCGCCGAGTATGACAGGCGCGGCTAAAGAGCCGACTATGAACGTACGACGGGATATGAAACTGTTTCGGTTCTGCATCATGGAAGGCGACTTTCGGGTTGCGGCTGGCACACGTGCTTGAGTCGCACGGTATCCTTCAACAGACGGAATATTCCATATCTGTATGAGTGATAGCCGTCATAACCGTTGGCTATGCCATGTAGGGCTACCGCTGCTCCGGAGAGATCCCGTCAATGTTCCGGAGCCGCGGCATAACGAAGTCCGTAAATGCCCGGACGACCGGTCGCATGAACTTTGTGGACGGATAAGCAAGAAAAGCTTCGGTAGATCGCAGCCAATACTCGGGAAGCACCCTAACCAGCTCGCCGCTGGCCAACAAGTCCAAGACGAGGTTCTTCTGCACCAGTCCCACACCCCGTCCCCGTAAAAGTGCTGCAATCATGACATGCGCATTGTTCGTTATAAGTAATGGCCTGACGGCGACGTCTTCGGCGCGCGCACTAGGTCCCAATAGGGAAATAGTGTTGCGCTGAGCGAGCATCTTCGGAGTGCCAATGACCTCGAGCTCTGAAAGCCGTCCCGTATCGTTGATCTGCCCTACCTGTTCCAAATATAGAGGGGACGCTACAAGAAATCGCTCCACCCAACCGATGCGGCGTGCGATGACGTCCTGATCCTCGATTTTGCCGTAGTGGACTGACAAATCGAAATTATCATAGACCAAGTCGACTGTGCGCTCGTCGAGAGCCAGTTCGACGGAGATCCCGCAATACTCATCCTGAAATTCCCCGACTATACGTTCGAGATGACCAACACCAATGCAAGATGGGGCGTGAATTCTTAGATTGCCTTCGATTTCACCTGTGTTGATGCGGACGCCCTCCAGCGCCGCGTCGATTGATGCGATCGCAATGCGGCTGGCTTCGTATAATTCGAGTCCATGCGCCGTCGGGCGAACGATTTTCGACGAGCGCTCCAGAAGCCTGGCTTGAACGTGCCGTTCGAGGTTCGAAATATGCTTTGTGACCGCCGGCTGCGTTACCCCGAGGTCCCGTGCCGCAGCAGTAATAGAACCCTTCTCGACGGTGCGGATGAATGCCTTTAAAGCAACGTTGATATCCATGATATTGCTCTTGGTTATAACTGAATCCAGTCATAACCAAGTGTATAGAATATGGCTTGATGATGTCCGGGTAAGGACAGCGCAAAATTTCAAGCTCGCCGGGCCGACTGTGCTCGACCCCGCAATCGATCAATCATTTTGCGAGCGGCCCGACGCAAACCACCGATCACCGCTCAGACACCAGCCCGCTGTTGATCTCCACCAGCAGGCGCTTCTGCTGGTTGTTCGTATTCTCCAGGGCATGAAGCCAGAGCAGCGTTGCTGCCTGGTGCCTCCTACCGCCGCTCAACGCGTTGTCGAAGTCCCTCATCCATGATCCAAGATGGGCGATGTAATCTTCGGCAAGGGCTGAAATCTCGACGTCGTCGCTACCGGGCCCCAACGCATCGAATCGATGCCCCAGTTCTCTTGGGGTAACACCATGTTCGATATCCGCTAGTTCGTCATAGAGCCGAGCCAGTTCTGCGCGCTGCTCTTCATTCAAAAGGTGTGACAGGAGTACAGATTGCTCCCGACCGGCTCGCACCGCTTTCGGCTCTCGCCCGACCTCCAGCGCCATCAGAGACGCAGCAAATTCCGGCGCCATGTCGGGGTGTCCTTTGCCGTCACGCAGGGCTGTAACAGTCCGGCGTTGACGCTCCAGAAGTTCGATCTGCCGCGTGAGCCCCTCAAGAAGAGCGTCCAAACTGTCCCCGCTCATCTCGGCACGACCGTCGAGAAACGCTGGGATTTGCGAGAGCGAGAAACCGAGCGCTGTCAATTGACCGATACGCAGCAGTCGGATCAAATGCGGCACGCTGTAGATGCGATACCCATTGTTCTGTCTTGGCGGCTCCGGCAAAAGTCCGATCTGGTGGTAGTGCCGCAGCGTGCGGATGCTCACGCGCGCCAGTCCTGCAATCTCCTTACTGCGCATGCGCCGCCCTCATTACTCGCCCCTCAAATGCCGTGCAAGAAAGCGCTCGATCTTCCGATAAAGCTCAATATTGCTATCCTCGTTGATGAACCAGTGCCCTTCGCGCTCGTTGAGAAGATAGTCGACCTCCACACCATTCGCACGCACCCTTTCCACCACCATATCCGCCTGTGCCTTTGCGACACGCACATCGTTCGCGCCGTGAACCACCAAAAGCGGTTTGGAAATACAATCAAGCCGGCTTACCGGCGAGCGCGCAAGCATGTCCCGGTTCTGCGTCTCGATGTCCGGATCGCCCATGTAAGAAAGGTAGGTGTTGATCAGCGTAGGCTGTACGAACGGGACCACTCCATTCACTAGCATCCGGAGATCGGAGATGCCGGAGTAGGAGATGGTTGCGGTGAAACGCTCCGGCGTGAAGCTGGCGCCCACCAGCGCGGCGTAACCGCCATAGGAGCAGCCGTAGATCGCCACCCGCGCCGGGTCGGCAATACCCTGCCCGATTAGCCAGTCGAGCCCGTCGATCAGGTCGTCATGCATACGCCCGGAGAACTCCCCTATCGCGGCTTGCATGAACGCCTTACCATAACCGGTCGAGCCGCGAAAATTCACCTGCAGCACGGCATAGCCGCGGTTGGCGAGGAACTGCACTTCAGGATCATAAACGCAGGCGTCGCGATACCACGGCCCGCCATGTACCAGAAGCACGGTGGGCAGCGCACGCGGCTCATCCTTGGCATCGAACCCGACTGGCAGCGTGACATGGCACGGCAAGGTCAATCCGTCACGCGAAATCACATCGATGGGTCGCACGCTCACCAGCCGCTCAGCCGAGAGCGCTGAGAATCGCTCGCCAAGCACATGCGCTTCGCCGCTCTCATGTTCGTAAAACCATGTTGTACCGGGATGCCGGTCATCCCAAAATTCTGCCACCCATTGTCGCCCACCGGCATCGCAGGAAATGTAGCCTATTTCCCCGTCTGACAGACGCTGTAAGCTGTTTAGAACGGCGGCGAAACGCAGGTTTAGCGGCCGTATCTGCTGTCTTTTGCCAAGGTAACGCACTGCCAGCAGCTCGCCTGTCACAGGATTGGTGATTAGGCTGGAGGGAAAGCGCGGGTCGGCCTCGGGCCGTGGCGTATCGAGGCTGCAATCTGGCTGGCTGTCGATTACCCTGCACTTGCCCGTCGCAAGGTCAATGGCAGCAAGATAGGTATGGTCGCTGCCCGCGTTGCAGCCAACCAAGACGCTCTCTCCATCCGCCGCAACCATCAGCGGCATCGGTCCGATTGGCTGGTCGCGTCCGCTCAGCTTCGCCAACGTGGTGAAAACACCGTTTTCGTAACGAGCCAGTTCGTGGTCACCCACGTCGTTGATGATGAAGGCATGCATCGGTCCGTTCGGCGTAACGATCCAGCGTACGAACCGACCAGGATTCAAGGCCGCGACCCTGGTTTCAGCGCTTTCGATATCGACCTCGTACAGGTCGATCAGATCCGGAGTTCTAAGGTTCATCTGCACGAAAGCCTTGCTTGGAAACGCGGCGGACAACTCCAGTCCCATTACCCGCACGCCGGAATAAGGCGTCAAGTCGACAGTCCTAGCCTTCCCACCCACGGCCTCTGCCCCATCCACCTCCACACGATGAAGGTGCCAGTTCTCGTCGCCCTGAGTGTCTTGTATGAAGAGAAGGTAGCGAGTATCTCGCGTCCAACTAAAGCCGTCGATATTGCGCGTGTCATCGCCCGTTAGTCGCCGCGCCGTGCCTTGTCCGACTGGCCGCACCCAGATATTCAACCGTCCACGCCAAGGGGCCAGATAGGCCACCAGCCGGCCATCGGGCGAAATCTGCGCCCGCGAAAATTCTGGCATTCCAAAAAGCGTTTCAATCGGGATGAGATCAGGTGCAGTCATGTCGAACCTCGCATCGTCGACGGCGCCAACGCGGGCCGCCACAATCAAACAATATCGACACACTGCCTGAACTATGACGTCGCGTCGGGGTCAACCGTGAAAGCCAGCTTGGTCCGGAATCACGTAATTTCTGCGTAACTGTGAGATTCCATATGGCTTTGGCGGGATCGCGCTTCGCTCTCGCAATTGACTGACTTGCCTAAAAAGAAGGTACATCAAATGAGCAAAGCCCCCCAAGATCACATCGTCATCCGACGCCTGTCTGCCGGAACAATGTTCGCAGGCCTCCTTATCCTGACCGGTTGCCAGACACCGGAACAGGAACGCTACGCCGATCTCGACACCTGCTCGGGAATGGGCGCACAATATGGATCATCGTCTCATACCGCATGTATGCTCCAGCAGCAGCAGCGTCGTGACGACGCACAACTGCGGACCCTTGAGTCAGCAAGGCTAAGCCAGATCATGGCAGAAGACGCACGCCGGCAGCATGAGCGCATGAGAAGAGAGAGACGACGGGACTAGTTTCGAGTTTGGTGTGAGGCTTGAGCGGAGACGTTTGCGCCTGGCCTCTCACCAATGATGCGCCCCTTTATGTAAACCGGATCTAGTCAAAGCCACAATATCGGAAAGTGGTGGCTCAATTGGATCTGATCTTCGTATTCCATAAAGGCCCGCGACGTGTTGAAGCCGCTTTCTAACGCCGGACACACGCTGGAACCCGGCCGCACAACTGTACCGAAGTCAGACTTCGATTGCATTCCTGGGGCGTTTCAACACGTCGACCTGGAGCGTACTGCGAAAGCAGGCCGGGTGCTTACGCGGTTGCTCGGCCTTTCGGTTGCACGCGCAGAGACGAGCGACGGCGCGCGAACTGGAGCCCTTCCTGGGTTTTTAGGGATTTGGGTTGCCTGTAACGCGGAGGGACAGATGCTGGCGATGACCCGTTAGATTGGCCTGTGTAATCGCCTCGAGCACCCGGTGACGATCGAGCGCGACCGCGAAGTCTGGCGCATCTGCGGTTCCGTCGCGGAGGTCGGCGGCGAGTTGGGCGTAGAGCCGGGCGACACCCGCCGCGGGCGCTTCGAGTTGCAGGTCGGGAGCCGCATATGCTGTTGGGACCCGTAGGTGCCGGACAGGCTCGCTGCCGCGGCGCAACGTGATGGTCATATCACCGAAGTGGATGTAGCCCGACGCCGTCTCCACGCGCAGACTGCCTTCCGTGCCCTGGATCTCCCACACCAAGCCGACGGACTGTCCGGCACTGTAATGCAGCGAAGTAACGATCCCGCCTTTGAGAACGCCGGCGACGATGATCTCGTCGGGCGCATCCTTCGGGTGGGACGAGCCATCCGAAAGGCGAACGCCGTCGCCGCGCTGATTGGCGACGATGGCGGACAGGCTCTCGAATCCGCCGAGTACGTGGGCCAGTGGTTGGAGCGCGTGGCCGAGCATGATGCTTTGAAGCGTCGCGCCATTCTCTGCACGAGCCATGTACTCGAATGGCGGGTCATATCGGCCGACCCACATGTCGTCGTTCAGATGCGCTCGGATGCTCGTGCTGAGCGGCCTGCCGATCACGCCTTGCCGGACGAGGTCGTGAAGGTAGCGGATCGGCGGGTGCAGGCCGCCCTGCAGGCCAATAACCGTACGCAGCCGCCGTTCGCGGGCAAGCCCCTCCAGCGCTTCGGCTTCCGATAGATTTCGCGCGAGCGGCCATTCGCAATAGACCATCTTGCCCGCGGCGAGCGCGTCCGAAACGATCTGCTTGTGATCCGGCACCTTGACCGCAACCACCACCAAGTCGACCTCCGGCCGAACGACCAGCGCCTGATGTGTGTCAAAGGCGAGATCGGCGCCCAGTCGGCTCGCACTCTCCATACGAGTTGTGCTGACGGCGCGGATCTGGAACGCATCGAGCGCCCGCAGTGCCGGGACGTGAGCAATTCCGCCCCAGCCTCGATCGGCACTGGCGCCGACGATGCCGACGCCGATCCGGGAGTTTGCTGAATTGGTCATGTAGGCGTGCTCCTGTCTGGTGCAGCCCGGCAATGCTCGCCGTGCTGCGTCACATGGTTTCGTTTCCGGACAAATGCTTGGGCACATAGCGAGAGACCAAGCATTGCCGTTCACGTTGCGGCTGCGTGGGTTTGAGCCCAAGTGACGCAAGCGTAGGGCGTTAACCGTGAGCCCAATGGGCCTCGAGTTCGCGCGCGACATCGGCCGGACGCTCTATCATCGGCCAATGCGAGGTGCGCAGCTTAACGACGGCGCGTGCGTGTGTGGCATTGCCGAGCTCGTCGGCGAAGCGGTGCGGCAGAAACGGATCGTCCAGGCCCCAGATCACCAGCGCTGGCGCGGTTATGCTGCTCAGACCCGGCTTCCACTCCGCCCCTACCCCGATTGCGGAACGGTAAAGTGCGAGAATGCTTGCCCGCATAGTGGCATCGAGATGCCGAACCGATTCATCCGCCGCATCTTTCGGCATCTGCGCCTCGATGAGTTTCGCCGCAAATTCCTCGAGGTCGAGATCCTTCATCCATTGCTCGCCCTCACCTGGCGTCTGCCAGATCTTGGCGAGATAGTGCCACGGATATTCCGGGTCGATCGGCCCACTGATGCCGGTCCAGGTCCGCACCAGATCCGGCCGGATCGACGTCAGACGGCCTGTCAGAAGGCAGCCCCAGTCATGGCCGACCAGATCTACGGGTTCGCCAATCTCATCGATCCGGTTGATCAGCCAGTCGAGATACTCTTCCTTTGTTGACCTGAAGTCTGATGGCAACGGATTACCGAAGCCGGGAAGATCGATCGTTATAATGTCACTGCGCTCAAGATGAGAGCGAACGGTGTCCCAGAGCCGGTGGGTGTCGGGTACGCCGTGGACGAGGACTGCAGGCATGTCGCGATCTCCTTGGTGGTTGTTGTCAGGAGAATAGGGACATGGTGGCATCGCGGAAGTCGGCGTCAGAGAAACCCGGCGTTGCTATTAGCGGAACCCTTGCCGTTGTGCGCTCTAAGCCGCGCCGCTTTTCCCATGACGATAGTCACTCCAGCCGCTGTTGTCGCCCTCGAGATGATAGACCGTCGGTTCCCCCGAGAAGTAGTCCTGTATGCCTTCCATGAACTGCTCATGGTCTTCGCTCGCTTCGAAACCCGGAGTATGATCGTTAAGCGACCGCCATCGCACGATCAGATTGAATACCTCCGGCGTTTCGACCCCTTGGGCGAGAACGTGACCGCGGTAACCCCGCGCACGCTTGAGCAGAGGAACAACGTCTCCGAACGCTTGTCTGAACTCGCTGATCTTGTCCTTTTGGACCGGCAGCATAGCGATCTCATAAATCATGATTGCACCTTTGTCTCAGCCTGCGGGTCAATGGCAATCGCGATCTTACCGCGCAAACCGTTGTTTGGTTTCTCGAGCAGCGCATGGGCAAGCGGAAGGTCGGCGAGCGAATAGACGGCGCCCACGTGCGGCCTCAGCTGACCACGTTCCACCAAAACGTTCAGCTCGTTGAGCTTGCCTTGGTTCTGCCTTGTGAAGACGAAGTGGTAACTCGCGTTCCTGCCCCATGCCTCAATGAGATTTTGCGGCCGGGCGATGTCCACGATCGAGACGACACGACCGAATTGTGCAAGCACCTTCGGGCTGTGGGACAATGTTTCGCCGCCGAGAGTGTCGAACACGACGTCTACTCCGAGGCCTTCAGTCTCCCGCATGATGGCGGCGACATAATCCTCTTTTCTGTAATCAATGACGACGTCAGCTCCGACACTTCGCGCAAACTCGAAGTTTTCTTCACGGACGGTCGTGTAGACCTTTGCTCCGATGGCTTTCGCAACTTGGATAGCGACGTGCCCTACCCCTCCAGCGCCGCCATGGATCAATATGCTTTCACCAACCCTCAGGGCAGCACGCGAGACAAGCGCTTCCCAGGCGGTTCCTCCAACCAGGCTAAGGCTCGCAGCCTCAAGATGGGTCAGCGAGCTGGGTTTGCGTCCGATGATATTTTCGTTCGCAACGTGGTATTCGGCATAACTGCCTGGCCCGTCGAAGATCTGTGGCGTGTACCAGACCTCGTCTCCTGGAGCGAACATTGTTACCCCCGGACCGGTAGCTTCGACAACGCCCGATACGTCATGGCCGGTAATTGCCGGCAACGGCACCAGGTCGCGATAATCGCCTCGCCGAACTTGGTAGTCGAGGGGATTGATCGATGTGGCATGGACCCGTACCAAAACCTGCCCCGCCTTCGGAAGAGGCTTTGGAACTTCGACAAGATCAAAGGCTTCTGGGCCGCCAAAGGATTTGAGTGACATCGCTTTCATTTCAGGTTCCTGTTCTATCGAAGGTAATGATTCTGGTCGACGGCGTCGGACGAGAAACATGCTCCGCCGTTGGAGCATTGCCGGCCTCAAAGCGTCCGCCGCCGTTTCAATAGCTCCTATGTGATTTATCGCGATTGCTTTCGGTAGTGGCCCGGATTAAGGATCACCTTCAAAAAAAATTTGAAAGTCAGCGAATGGACGTGGACGAATTAAATCTCTTCGTACGGATTGCTCAACTGCGCAGCATCAGTGCCGCAGCGCGCGACTTGGGTCTGACGCCTGCTGGCGCGAGCGCCAAACTGTTGGTTCTCGAGCGAAAACTCAGTGCAAGGCTCGTCCATCGCACCACACGGCAAGCAACTTTGACTGAAGACGGTCTGGCGTTCCTGCCGCATGCGGAACATATTGTCGTCGCTGCGGAGGCTGCCCGAGCGGCACTTGGGCGAGAGCAAGCAGCGCCTCGCGGCACATTACGAATAGCGGCCCCCGCCTCGTTCGCGCGAATGCATATTGTGCCGGGTCTGGCTGACTTCTGCAGGCAATATCCCGACTTGGCGCTTGATTTGCGCATTTCGGACAGTATCGTTGATCTGGTCGAGGGTGCCTTCGATGTCGCGGTTCGTTATACCGAGCTCAGCGATTCATCCTTTGTCGCGCGGCGGCTTGCTCCCGACAATCGCGTGCTGGTCGCGTCGCCCGAATATCTCGAAAAACACGGCCGGCCCAGCACGCCCGACGACCTGGCGGAACATACCTGCCTTGTCGTCGGCGCGCTGGATCTTTGGACATTTCGGGGAAAAGGTTCCGTGGTGATCGAACGACGTGTTACTCCGAGTCTCCGCATCAATGACGGTACTGCAGTGCGCGATGCCGCTTCCGCCGGGCTGGGCATTGCGCTGATGGCCACGTGGTGCGCATCGGAGGAGCTACAGTCCGGCGCATTGGTGCCGGTCCTTCCGGAGTACCCGCTGATCTCAACCCAGACGCTTTGGGCGTTGTATCCAAGTTCTCGCGAACTGGCACCGAAAGTGAGAGTGTTCATCGACTGGCTTGTCAATCGGTTCGGCAATCAACCCTACTGGGATAAAGGGCTGGAAAACATCCTCAATCACCGTGGATGATACGTGATTATTGTCCGGTTCCGATGCGCGCGCGAACACGAGTTCATATGCAGCGGTGCGGTTTTGCGCTTGAACGGCGGCGCCACGCGCGCATTCCAGATCGAGATTACAACGGTGAACCGGCCGAAGGCGACTTCTTGTTTTTGATCGTGCCAAGCCGCGACGGCGTCTTGCAACCGCGTCGGTCAAGCCCGCCTTGAGCCCTGATTGTTGGCGAGGCGTCGAAATCGCTGCGGCTGGCGAAGCGAATTTTGCATTTCGCCCCGGCAGTTTCAGGATGTGAAACCACCATCGGCCCGGATGTCGGCACCTGTTACAAACGAGGCTTCCGGACTTGCAAGGAATGCCACCACGTTCGCAATTTCCCGGGGCTTTCCATAGCGGCCCGCCGCGATACGCGAGATCTGCATAGCGGCAAACTCACCATCAACAGGGTTCATATCAGTGTCGGTTGGGCCTGGATGCACGGTGTTGACTGTGATGCCGCGTGGCCCGAGGTCATGAGCCAAACTGCGGTTGAAACCGGCGACTGCCCCTTTGGTGAGGCCGTATGCTGACAGCCCAGGAACCCCGGCATATTTCGTGATCGAACTGCCAATATGTATGATCCGGCCGCCATCCTTCATATGGCGTACGGCCTCCTGCGTGGCAACGAAAACGCCGGTTACGTTGATTGCGAGCATTGCCTGATAGTCATCGAAGGCGATTTCGTCGATCGGACCGGCAAAGGCAATACCGGCATTGTTCACCAAAATGTCGAGGCCGCCGAACTTATCGACCGTCGCGGCAACGGCAGCGCGTATCGCGTCCGGATCAGCGGCATCCGCGGCAATAGCCAGCGCGCGCGCGCCCGTTTTTTCTATGGCGACAGCAACTTCCTCAGCCTTCGCAGGTGATCCACGATAGGTGAAGGCAACCTGAGCGCCATCCGCTGCGAGACGCTGGGCAATTGATGCGCCAATAGATCGCGATCCACCCGTGACAAGTGCGATCTTTCCGTTCAGTGGAAGATATCGAGACGAGGTTAAGTCAATCATTTTTTCACTCCTTTTACGTGTCTGTGGAGTGATATATTTGCCCATCCCTGTCCTAGAATATTAGCATCATATCGGTTGGATCATCTTCAAGCATGTGTTGAATATGGGATATTCGACGCAGTCAAAAGACCACGGTTTTCAAAGAAGCTAACAAGGACGTGTGGACATTAGCCGAGACTGCCTGCAAACCGGGCACTGAGGCGCTCGCGACGGAAATACTCGGTATAGAAGTCGATGAAAGCGCGTGTTTTTAGTGGTTGTAGCACGCGGCCTGAGTAATAGAGCGAAATAGATCCGGCATCGGCATACCACTTCGGAAGGATACGTTCGAGCGCGCCACTTTCCATATGCGGCAGCACATCGGGTACAGCCAACAATGCAATTCCCAACCCCGCGATTGCCGCCTGGACCATGGGCGCGGCGTCGCTCATCACAATCGTCTCGTTGAGGAGCGCGCGCTCTTCGCGTCCTTGAGCGTCCCGCATCATCCATTGCCTGATCCGGCCCGAATTCGAGGACCGCATCAAGATTCCGGCATGATCGGCCAGATCGACGGGGCTGGTCGGCCGGCGACGTGCAGCAAAATAGCTGGGCGATGCGACCGCGATAACGTGCACGGGTGCGAGCGTCGTGGAAACGATGCCAGGATTGAGTTCGAAACCACCGCCGATCGCGGCGTCGAAACCCTCGGCGATAAGATCGACCTTGCGGCTGTCGAAATGCCAGTCAGGTCGGACGCCCGGATAACGGGCCAGAAAGTCGGGCAGTGCGGGGAGAACGTATCCCATCGCGAACGACAAACTCATACTGAGCTTCAAAACGCCGACGGGCTCGCCCTTCGTTTGTGATGCCCCGTCGATTGCCCCCTGAAGGTGGTTCAGGCTGTCCCCTATGCTTGCCAGAAACGACTCCCCCGCCTCGGTCAGGGTCAACTTCCGCGTTGAGCGGTGAAACAGCCGTATACCGAGGTTGCGTTCCAGCATTGCAACATTCCGGCTGACTGCGGCCGGTGTGATCGAGAGACGCCGTGCCGCCCCAGAAAAGCTGCTTGCTTCTGCGCTTCGAACGAACGCTTCGAGGTTTGCCAGTGTCTCCATAAAGCGTAACCTTCAAACATTGATTGAAACTAAAACAATTCATCTATGACTTATGCTGCGTGTATTTGCCAGCCATATTCCAGCCAACAGCAAAAGCGGATTTCTGCAACGCCAACGGCATCACGCCCAGGATGCAGCGGGAAAACCGACCGTCGCAGACAGAATTCTCACGAACCGCAAAGGAGTGGGTGATGACAGTTGGAATTATCGGAGCCGGCAATATCGGGGGCGCATTTGCCACTGCGCTCGGCAAGGCAGGAATAGAAGCCGTGATCGCAAACAGCCGAGGACCGGAAAGCCTCACGGCGCTTGTTTCAAAACTTGGAAGCACAATTCGGGCTGGAAGCGTCCCAGAGGCCGCGGCGCAAGCCATCGTTCTCGTGGCAGTCCCGTGGTCAAAGATACCTGGCGCGCTCGCCGGTTTGAACTTCGGCGACAGGATCGTAATCGACGCCAACAACTCCATCGAAGCGCCGCTTTACAGGCCGGCGGACCTTGGCGGCCGCACCTCTACGGATATTTTCACCGCCCTCGTGCCAGGCGCGCGCGTCGTCAAGGCGTTCAACCATCTGACGCCAAAGCAACTGTCGGGCGACCCCCACTCGGAAGGAGGCAGGCGCGTCCTGTTTTACTCGGGCGACGATATGAGGGCGAAGGCTGAGGTCGGCGCCATCATTGATCGCATCGGCTTCTTCGGGATCGATCTCGGCGGGCTTCCGGTCGGCAGCCAACTGCTTCAGTTCCCAGGCGGTCCGCTGCCCGCTCTCAATCTCGTCAAGTTCGACTGAACATCACTGCGCTCCAGCCGTCTGCAATCGGAGCGCGGCGCGCCATCTGAAATCCGGAGAAAATATCGTGACAAGATTCATTCAAATGCAGTCGGCCGGTGGACCGTCGGTTTTGCAGGTTATCAAGCAAGACCTGCACGCGCCCCGTGCCGGCGAGGTCAGGCTCATTCAAGACGCGATCGGCCTCAACTTCGTCGATACGATGATACGAAAAGGCCAGTATCCGATGGCGTTGCCGGCGGTTCCCGGTTTTGAAGCAGCCGGTACCATCACCGAGGTCGGATCCGGCGTCGAGGGGTTGTCGGTCGGTGACCGGGTCGCTTACTTCTTTTCGGAAGGCGCCTATGCTACCGAGAGGGTCATTCCGACAGCGCCGCTCATCCGCCTGCCCGCCGATATCTCGAACGAGACTGCGGCGACCTTCCTGGCGAAGGGTGCGACGGCCTGGATGGGGATTCGTGGTCTACACGATCTCAAATCCGCCGATACGGTGATGGTGCTTGGGGCATCGGGAAGCGTTGGCGCCATCCTGTCACGCTGGGCAAGGTCGCTGGGCGCAACCGTGATCGGCGTCGCCGGATCGCCAGGCAAGTTTGACAAAGTCGCGGCGGGTTCCACCCATGCCTTCCACGCTGGCGAGCCAGACATCGCCGCCAAGATCCGTGCGATCGCACCTGACGGTGTCGACGTCGTCTATGATTTGGTCGGCCGGGCGACCTTTGCTCTGGCCGCCTCGAGTGTCCGTGATGGTGGCGTGATTGCCGCGATCGGAGCCGCGACGGGTCAGCCAGCGCCGGCCCCCGATCTTGTGCGGCGGGGGGTAGATGTCCGCAGCGGTGGAACCCCTCAATATGTCCGGGGACCGGCAGTCGAAAACGCAACTTCCCAGCTATGGGATGCGCTGCGCTCAGGCGTGTTCGATGATCTCGAAACGACACGCTATCCGTTCGACGAGATAGCCCGAGCGCATGATGACGTGGACAATCGCCGCTTGAGCGGTCTGCCGGTCCTGATCGCTTGAACCGAAAATAATCGTACGGCTGCAGGCCGCACGGACGCCCGCCGCAAGGCGGCCGGGCGAAACATTTCCCATGTCGATAAAGAAAGGAATGATCGATGAGTGAACTAGCAGGTAAACGTGCGCTCGTGACTGGTGCGTCCCGCGGCATTGGAGCCGCGATTGCGATCGCTCTGGCCGAGAAAGGCGCCGACGTTGCGATCACGTACGAACGCGCCGCTGATCGGGCAGCGCAAGTTGTCGCAACGATAGAAGGCAAAGGACGCAAGGCCTTGGCTATCCAGGCTGATAGCATGGACCCAGAGGCGGTCAAGCGGTCGGTTGATCAAGCGGCGCAAGCGTTGGGCGGCCTCGACATATTGGTGAACAATGCGGCTATCGCGATCTACAAGGACGTGGCGGATTTCACCGTCGCCGAGATCGACGCGCTTTTTGCTGTCAACGCTCGTTCCCCAATCTTGGCATCACAAGCCGCGATGCCTTATCTTGGCAAAGGTGGTCGGATCGTCACAATCGGCTCCGCAGGCGCGGAACGCATTGTCGGGCCATCGACGGTTTATTCAATGACCAAATCGGCACTTCAATCATTTACCCGCGGTCTGGCGCGAGAACTTGGCCCCCGTGACATCACTGTCAACCTCATTCAGCCGGGATCAACCAACACCGAAATGAATCCGGCCGAGGGCGAGTTCGGAGATTTCCAGCGTGCCCTAATACCGCTCGGCCGGTACGGCGAGCCGGAGGATGTCGCGGCAGCGGTAGCGTTCCTCGCATCTGGCGCGGCCCGACAAATCACCGGAACCATCCTGACCGTTGATGGCGGCACGCTAACCTAAACACACTCCCGTGGGTCCACGATTTAAACATACGAGAGCGGGAGCTAACTGGATACTACCACCTGCTAGCTCTCCTTCCTCATTCCACTTTGTACCATCATAGCGTGGTCGAACGAAGTGTAGGTCGCGTGTCTTTCAGGAGCGGACCGGCCGTCACGCTGGGAATCGAGTTACAGCGGCGGACCGCCTCGATGCCCATTTCGCCGCGCTTTCGGACGCCACGCGACGCGGCATCCGGGAGCAGCTTGGACGTCACAACGCTTCGATCAGGGAGCTCGCCGCGAAATTCCACATTAGCCTCACGGGCATGAAGAAGCACGTCGGCGTCCTGAAGCAAGCGGGCCTCGTCACCACGGAGAAAGTCGGCCGGTTGCGAATCTGCAAGTCCGGCCTGCTTGGACTGGAGGAGGAGGGCATGAGTCGAAAGGCAATATGCCGAGATTCGTGAATCAAGGAGCTCAACCATGTCACTGCGCCAGCCCGGCCAAGTTCGATTTCCCTTTCACTCACAATTGCCAAGGGATGACGGCTGTGGGGGTTCGCGTTCGGCAAATGCTCACCGGCATGACGTATGATCAGGTCGCGCCATATACGCTGTGGAATGACGTCTGCCGGGTGTTGAGGTCGCTCGGCTGGCCTATCGGCGCGCTGATAAGAACCAGCGATTGGGGTGATATTCAAGGTGTGGCCGTCGTCCACGTCGATGGGGATCCTGCTTTATGACTCGGTCAATCGTCTGTTTTACGGTCCAGGAGAACCGGAGGGGCCGGCTGTGGTTACCAACCATACTCCAACCAGCTATCTGACGGTTCAGCCTAGCGAACGTGCGCCGGATCGATGAAATGGCCACTTCGGGCTGATCGTGGTCAATAGGTCTGGTCGGGCCGGACGTCTGCTTTGCAGGTTTCTCGATGAAAGCCCAAAGCAGACAAGTTATGACAAACCGAAAGGACCGTCCGTTGCCCTGCGGTCTGAGACCCGCTGCCGTCTCAGGGCGATGCGACCGTGCCGACCAGGATCTTGATCGGGGAAGGAAATGAATCGGAGGCAGAGGTTTGATTTAGAAATGCCGTTAGACCATACTGTGAAGACCGCCGATCATCAGGCCGTGAACTCGGAAGCAGTCAGTTCTCCAGCTACTTGCGAGACTGATTTCCAATTGGAATTCCAAAACGGAAATGCCCACTGCTATTCTTCACTATACCATCACACACCTTTCCAGCCATCAATCGCGAGCCAAGGCTTCTATCGGGTCCAGCTTTGCCGCATTGCGGGCGGGAAGGAAGCCGAAAACAATACCGATCAGGGTGGAGCAGGCGAAGGCCACAATAATGGAGCCAGGAGAGAAGATCATCTTGAAGTCGGGGCTCAACAAATTGAAAAGAGCGCTGATCCCGAGGGCGAGCATGATCCCCATGAGGCCGCCGACAAGGCAGACCATGACAGCCTCGATCAGGAACTGGGAGAGGATGTCGCTGCGGCGCGCGCCGACGGCCACACGAACGCCGATCTCCTTGGTGCGTTCGGTCACGGATACCAGCATGATATTCATCACGCCAATGCCGCCGACGATCAGCGAGATCACGGCGACTGACGAAATCAGCAGCGTCAGGGTTTGCGTGGTGGTCTCGATAGTCTCGCGAATGGTCGCCGAGTTGGTGAGGAAGAAGTCTTTCGCGCCATGCCGACGCTCGATAAGGCGCGTAACTGCGGCCTCGACATTGCCCGGATCGACATCGTCTCTGATACGGACCGTTATGCCGTCGACGTTCGGACGACCCAGCATGCGGCCCATGACGGTTGTGTAAGGCGCATAAACGGTCAACGTATCAACCGCCGGGCCGAAAGAGTTTTCCCGTTTCGTCACACCCACAACCCTCGCCGGCATTGTGCCCAGAAGGATGACCTGCCCCACCGGGTTAACCCGGTCTGGAAACAGGTCTCGCGCGGCACTTGCATCGATCACCACATTCTGGCTGTAGGCGATAACATCCTGGGCGTCGAACAGTTGTCCATGCGCCAGCTCAAGGCCCCGTACACGAAAGAAGTCGGCGCCAACTCCGGTGACCGACGCATTGACGGCCACAGCGGCGCGCTTGACAGTTACGCTCGTCGTGACGGTTGGTGTCACGCTGTCGACATAGGGCTGGTTCACCAGCGCTTCTGCATCGGCGGGAACCAGCGTCCGTATCTTGCCCGCTTCCAGATCGCCGAAGCCTTTACCGGCCCGCACCTCGATCGTGTTGGTGCCGAGTGAACTGATACTGCTCAGGATTTGTTGCTGCGAGCCGGCTCCCAGTGCCGAGATAGCCGCCACCGAGGCGATGCCAATGATGATACCGAGCATGGTCAGAAGCGAGCGCATTTTGTGCGCCCATATTGCCGCGCCCGCCATACGAAGGGCCTCAGTCATCCGGTCAATTGCGCCGCGCCAGCCCGCGCTCGGCCCGTGTTCGCGGATGGGACGGGCCGTCGTGGACCTCGATACATTGCGTTCATCGGAAATGATAACGCCGTCGCTTATCTCTACAACCCGATCCGCATGTTCGGCGATCTTCTTGTCGTGAGTGACGAGGATGATGGTGTGTCCTTCGGCGTGAAGCTCGCGCAGGATCTTCATAACCTCGGCGCCACTGTGCGTATCCAGCGCTCCGGTCGGTTCGTCGGCCAGAATTATCTCGCCGCCATTCATCAGGGCGCGGGCGATCGACACCCGCTGCTGCTGGCCGCCCGAAAGCTTGCTCGGGATATTGCCCGTCCGCTCGGCCAGGCCCAGCCGGGTCAACAAGGAGATCGCTCGCTTGTGCCGGTCGGATCGGCTGCGCCCGGCATAGATGGCCGGCACCTCGACGTTGCTGGCCGCGCTGAGATCGCCAAGCAGATGGTAGCGCTGAAAGATGAAACCAAAACGCTCACGGCGTAGTGCAGCCAGTTCGTCCACGGCCATTTTCGACGTCTCGCGCCCCTCGATCCAGTAACTGCCAGTCGTTGGACGATCGAGGCAGCCAAGGATGTTCATCAGGGTCGACTTGCCAGAACCCGAAGCACCGATGATGGCCATCATCTCGCCGGCCTCGATGTCGAGGTCGACGTCTTTCAGCACGCGCACCATCTCGTCGCCTGCGGGAAAAGCGCGGGATACCCCGCGTACGCGTATCAGTGGTTCCGTCATGGCGCCGCCCTATCGCTTCGCCGCGGCCAATTGAGCCTGGCCATCTGTGCGTTCATCCGTGGATGCTCCCAGAACGATGGTCTCGCCTGCCTGAAGACCACTAAGGATCTGGATGTCCGCGCCGTTGTCGACGCCGACCTGAACCTGCCGGATCTGGACCTCGCTTGCCGCGTCGAGCACCCGGATGCGTGCCGTATCGCCAGCCCGCGGCGCACCCTCCACAGCACTCAGCGGCGCCAGCACGGCGCCGCTGACGCGGCTGAGAACAATGGACACCTGCGCCGTCATGGAGGGCCGCAGAACCCCGTCCGCGTTTGCGACGTCGATCAGCCCGGTGTAATAGACAGCACCTTTGGTTGAGCCAAGCTCCCTTGCAGCAGAGCTGCCGTCGTTGGCGATGGAGGCTGGAGCCGGTTCCACCTGGCGCAATTCCCCATCGAAACGACGCTTCGGGTCGCCGAGAATACTGAACCAGACCGGCATGCCCCGCCGTACACGAACGACGTCAGCCTCGGAAATATCCGCGCGCACCTTCATTCTGTCCAATCGCGCGATCATAACGATGGTCGGCGCGGTCTGCAGGGCATTGACGGTTTGACCTTCCTCAGTGACGATCGCCACCACGGTGCCGGCGATCGGGGCGGTGATGCGGGTATAGCCCAGCTCTATGTCCGCAGACGCCAGCGCGACCTGCGCCTGGGTGATCTGAGCGTCCAGCGCCTGGACCTCCGCGCGCGCACTGTCTAACGTGGCGACAGCCGCGTCATACTGGGCACGCGGTATCGAGCCTCCCGCCAGCAGTTCACGCTCGCGCTCGAAATCCTTCCGGGCTTTGACCAGACCGGCCATACGCGCGGCGTGCACGGCACGGATGTTGGCCAGGGCGGCCTCCCGGTCCCGCAAGGTGTTGCGCCGGGTCTGGGAATCGATCTCGGCCACCAATTGACCAGCCTCGACGACGTCACCGACCTCGACCGACAGTCGCTCAACGCGACCCGACGCCTGGGCGCCAACACGCACCAGCTCGAGCGGTTCGAGAACCCCTGTCGCCAACACAACCTCTTCAATGTCACCCGTTCGTGCCTGCGCCGTCACCAGTTCAAGCTTCGCCGGCGGACGCAGAAACAGGAGCCAGACGCCCAGCAGACCGACAAGTGTTGCCGCCGCCAGGATGAAACGCTTGCGGGTAATGTGTCGTGTCATTTAGTCGTGGCCCATGCTATTGAAATTTGCGGGCTTTCTCTGTCACGAGAGTTACCTGAAAATTACGGAGAGCGGTCGTCGCGCCTATCCGTTTGGCAAGCACTGTAAAATCAACCGATCGTCAAAAAGTGTTTGTAATGTGGATGGCGTCCCAGAAATCTCCCCCCGACATCAAGCGATCGCGGCCGTGCTCAGCCAACATTGACGGATGAAAACGCCTTGACCTGTTGGCGCAGGCGACAGCCCCTACCGCTGTTTGAAAACGCGCATTTCGCGCCAGCGCACCACAAAGGTGCTGCCCTTGCCTGGTGCGGAAGAGAGCTCGACGTAACCGCCATGGCGGGTCACGATCTCATTGACCATACTGAGCCCCAGGCCCGCACCTGAGCCGTGAGGGTTAACCCGGTAGAACGGTTCGAATATGCGCGAATGCTTGTCGCCAGCAATTCCGCAGCCCTGATCGGCTACGGTCACGCTGCCGTCAGCCTCAATACCGACCGATATCTGTCCTCTTCCACCTCCGTACTGGACTGCATTCCGTACCAGATTGACGAATGCACGCTCCAGAGATTCGGCATCACCAGGGACGAACACGTCTTGCGCGTCGCTGTCGAATGAAATCTCGTAGCCTTCGGCGATGGCCAGGGGAGCAAGGTCGGCGACGACCTTCGACACAACGCTGTTGAGATCGACAGGTGCATTCTGCTGGGGCTTCTGCCGGTACTTCTCGGTGTCGAGAAGCTGGTTCGCGATCGCTGTCAGTCGCTTGATGGCCGTCTGCAGGTGGGTCTTGTCAGAACTTGGTGAAAGCGTATCAATCCTCACCTGCAGGACAGCGATCGGCGTTCGAAGTTCATGCGCCGCGTTGACGAAGAAGCGCTCCGTCGCCTCGAAGCCATTATCGAGACGACGCAGCGCCCTGTTGATGTCGCGCACCAGACGAAGCACCTCAGTGGGCAAGCCCCGCTCTTCCACCAGGGCGCCACGTGTGTCGAGATCGATCCTGTCAAGACGCGTGGTCAGATCGCTGAAGGATCGCAAAGCCCAGCGTGTGACAACCGGAGCGCCAATGAGCGAGATGGCGATGAGGATCAGCGCCGGAATACCGATGGCAAGGTTCCCCAACAGCACGGTCACACCATATTGAGACATCGGAACACCGCCAGCAAAAATCGTCGCCTCACCGGCCCGGGTGTCGAAACGCTCCACGCGGCCCACACTCAACGGATCATCTAGATCGCCATGAATTTCGACACTTCTGAACGTCCGCAAGAATGGCATGTTGTCGGCAATTTTCCCGGGAGGCGTGCCATGTGCCAGAACGATATCTTTTCCCAGATCTGCCACGAACCAAAGGTTAGGCGAGTCTTCCATAATCTCTTTAAGTTCAGCCGTCGGCATCAGACTTGCACGGCCATTCGGCTCGAGACGGACTGAATCTGCGATTTCCTGAGACAGCCAGATGGACGTAATCGCCACATCGGGCTTGAGGCCGGAAAGAAGATAGAAAACCAGGCTGAGCGAGGCAATGACGGCGCAGAGCTGGAGGACGATAAAACCAAAAGTGAACCGCCAGCGAAGGGAGGTGCTGGTCATCCTATTTCTGCTCATGAAGATAATAGCCTATGCCTCGAATGTTCTTGATGACAATGTCGGCCTCCGCTTCGCCAAGCTTTCGGCGCAGGCGAGACATATTGGATTCCAGTGAGTTCGACTGGATCTCGTCGTCAAAGGAATAGACCTGACCCTCAAGGGACGAGCGCAACACGGTACGACCGCGGTTTCTCAGAAGCGTTTCGATGATGAGCAGTTCCCTGCGGGTGAGCGCAAGCCGGATGCCGTTGACATGCACGTCACATGAAACACGATCATAGGTGACGTTTCCTGCCGACAGGACGAACGGGCCGGTTGTCGGTGCCCGCCTCAGCACGGCGCTCATTCTCGCGACCAGTTCGGGGATTTCGAAGGGCTTCGGTAAGTAATCGTCAGCACCGTCATTCAGCCCCGAAATTCGCTCGTCGGTCGACCTCAGAGCGGAGATGATGATCGATCGTGTATTTGAACCCGCGCGGCGTAAATCGGCGAGGAAGGTACTGCCATCACCATCCGGCAGTTGTCGATCGATAAGGACGATATCATAATCCGCCATAATGATCGCTTCCCGCGCCGTTGCCAGATCGCCAACGGCATCAAGAACAATGCCGTGTTGCGAGAGGGCTACCTTCAAGGCATCCGTCATTTCCGGATCATCTTCGATAAGCAGAAGTTTCATAGTCGGCTACACGTTCAAGTCGGACTATCGTTTCCGAAAATCCTTACAGCAAAACTACGACCCTTGGTCGAGATAAACTCGACGTTCGTGACGTCATGACCGTCAGATTGCCGGATGTCATAAAACTGCTTCGGACGCCGAGACCGAAGAACCGGGGTTCGTCGGTATCGCTCTCACCTTTGACGTGAGGCAGCCCGACTGCAATCTCTATCGGCAGCGACCGTAATAATCCCGGTATCTGCAGTTGTAGTCGCGGCGATCCCGTTGTTCCCAGCGGTCGCGGCGGTTCCGGTCCTGACGTTCGCTGATGTTGCCTATCACAGCGCCACCCGCGCCGCCTGCGGCGGCTCCCACCGCGGCGCCTTCCCAAGTACCGCTTGCCAACCCACCGATGATAGCACCGCTCGCCGCGCCAATGCCGGCGCCCTTTTCGGTCTGGCTGCACGCGGTCAGTGCCACGCAAACGAGTACACCCGAAATGATCTTTTTCATGCCTGTCCTTTCGTTCACCGCCACTGCGGCCGTCCGTCGACCTCTGAGGCAAAGACGTATGGCCGCCGAAAATTACGTGGAAGTTACGCAGAACCGTTGCCATCGACACCTGTCGAAAGAGCAAATCCTGTAGGACGCGCGCCTTAGCGATCGCCCATTCTCAAGTGACGCCCATTTATCGGCTCCAGACTCTCGCTGCTCTTCACTGCGTTTCAGGATGGTGAGTCGAAATGACTACGCACAGTCCCTCGCAAACGTTCTTGCGGCCCTACCGATGGGCTCATCTTCTGATATTGCGCGGTTTACGCTGGATTGCCTACTGTCAATCAGGAGGTCTCGTTCGAACTATAAGACATTGATTAGCGCCGAGAGGTCTTTGTCGCCTAGGCCATTGATGAACCATCGCAGTGTTTGGCAGCATAAGCTCCAGCAGACGCGCCGCATCCATCGCCAGTATATGTCCTTGTGATAGAGGCGTATCCGAAAGCAGGGCTCGAAGGTTTCGTTGATCATCGGTTCGCCGTGAACGTCCAGAACGCGCGACGCGGCAAAGCCGCCCACAACGACTTGCGGACGGTGGCGGGATCCGCACTTGCTTTGCTGGAAAAGCGAAGGACTTCTGAAACGGCCTGAGTGTTGAGGGCAACCACGATCTGGTTGGGAACCTTGGCAACCTGACAATTTCCCCCGTCACCGATCAGGGTTATGTTCTTGCCCATCTTTTCGAACAACGGCTTTGCGCGTTCGAACACATCCGATCTGCCGCCGACCAAGATCGTCAGCGACGCCGCCTTGGCGCCAACCTCGCCGGCTGACACCGGCGCGTCGAGATAATCACATCCCATTTCCTCGATGCGCGCGGCAAAACCCTTCGTAGCAATAGGTGAAATCGAGCTCATGTCGATGACCAGATTTCCGGCAACGAAACCATGCGTGAATCGATCAGTTTGCTAGTCCTTGGCTTTACGCTCACACCTGAAATAAACCTCAGACAGCCGAAAGTTTCCTTTGTTTCTCCTGCACTGGGCGACGATATCGATACTCGCCTTCAACAAAGCCACGATGTCGGCCCGATCCAAGCCTGCAACGCCCTCCGATTCCTTGACGAGGAGGACCAGCTGCTCAAAAGCCAATTCGGCCGAGTTCGCATGGACCGTGGTTATTGAGCCAGGATGGCCTGAATTCACGTTCCGGATATAATAAAAGGCCGTCCCATCGCGAAGCTCCTGAAGCAGAATCCTATCCGGCCGCATACGAAGACAGGATTCGAGAAGCTCTTTCGGTCCGGCACGCGAAAGCCCCTGCCGTCCTTTCGAGTAGAACAAGCGCACGTGGTTCGGTTGTGAGATAACGAGCTCGGGAGTGTCCTCGATTGAAATGACCCTCTCGTTTTCGGGAATATGCTTGATCAATGCTTTGGAAAGTGTCGTTTTCGCCGAACCTGTGGCGCCAGAAATGATGATGTTTTTTCGAGCGATGACGGCCTGCCGCAGGAAATCCTTAAAACGGCCGGCACGATATGTTTCACACAGTTCCTCATCCTGCGCGGAGGAGGAGGTACTGGTCGCTGCGCACGCTGTCTGGAAAAATCCCTTTTCCTCCAGATCATCAAGACTGAAGTCGACCGAAGAAGGCTTGCGGATTGTCATGCTGACAGTGTCATTGATGGTCGCCGGGGGGATGACGATCTGGATTCGTTCGTTCCCGGGTAGCGTCGCCGACAATATTGGACGCGTCTCATCAATCGACTGATGGGAAAAACTTGCGACTGCCCGGGCAAGACGCATGAGCTTTTCGAAGGTCAGCTCCGGCATTTCATAGGTCCGCCACCCACCGGGACCTTCCGTCAACACCTGCCCGGGCCGATTGACAATCACCTCTAGGAGAGACTTGTCCTGAAGGAATGTCGAAAACGGCTTCAACAGCTCGCTGACGACAGCCGATTCTTGCCTCTCTGACATTTCGCGCCCTATTTCGTTAGGAGCGTCGATCGTGGCGCGAAATCCCCCAGGACTGCACGATCGAAAACGCGGTTTCTGGGTTCGGTCACCCGAAGACCGTAGATGCCGGAAAAGTCGAGATCGCGAGCGACAAAGATCGAAACCGGTTCACCTTGGTGCTTATTGAGTGTCGGCGGGATATTGATGGACTGCTCGACCGCGATGGCGGCCGCCTGTTGACTGGCACTCGTTGTTTTTTGCGCGTCGACATCGCTGTCCTGCAGCCGACTGCTTGCATAGTTCGTCGCGTCCCCGACAATGGAAAGCAGAAGAGCGCTGCCGAACCGCTCCCACCAATGGGTGTCGACATGGCCGTCGACACCGGCACGACCCAGTGCGTCGGTTGCTGGTGATGCGAGAGTGACGATAACGCCCTTCGGCGTTTTCGCGCGATTCCAGAGAATGAACAGGCGCTCTTGCCCGCGTTGAAGCCCTCCACGATATTCGCCGACAACCTGCGTGCCCTTTTCCATCAAGACCACCCTGCCATTGTCAGAGAGAACATCGCGGTTGATCACACAAGTGGTAAAACCCGGCTGGTCGGATGCTAACGCGGTTTCAAGAACGCAGGGAATGGTCGTTCCCATCGCGACGATGAAATTGCGGTTTCCGAGTGTACCGGCCCTTGAGCCTTCAAGCCGCGTTGGCCGCAGCAGGCCATCGAAACTCTGCTGCTCATTGTTTTGCTGGTTCTGAACAGACATATTGTTGTCGAGCGGCACGAAATTGCTGTTGTCGGAAGGATAAGAGCTGTCACCTTCCCTCAGCTCTTTCCGATTCCTCTGCCCTCCACTGAAGGCCATCACGGGCGCGCGGCGGGCGGAATCGAGCAGCTTATCCTGCTCTTCAATGACCGGTTCGACGACAGGCGTTGGCAATTTTACTTCAGGGAGCGCCTGGTCCGGTTCAACTTTCTCTTTTGCGGCCTCGAAGGGGGTCGTCTGACGAATAATGATCCGTTCGGGCTGAACATTTTCATCCCTTCCCTTCTTTCCCGTCGTCGACCAAAGCGCGAAGCTGACAAACGCGATGATCGCAATGGCAACAGCGCCGCGTTTCAAGAGAGGGCTGTTGTCGATCTGACGACTGGTGACGGTTTCGGCACGCTCTCCGGGGATGCGATCCTCGTCTTCCTGAGCCATGACTGTTCCCTTCCCTATTGCCCGGTAACGTCGCGCTTCACGACGCGCTCCACCGAAGGAGACGTTGTGTTGGTGTCAGGATTGATACCGACGCGGTCGTAGGCTTCGTTGAAGACGCAGAGCACATCCTTGCCCCGACGCAAGATGAACTTGCGGCTGATCGCGTGCACCATCACCAGATCTCCATCGACCGACTTCGGAACAAGGCTTTCGGAGCCATCGGAGTTCTCCATATAGATCGCGGGCATTTCCTGGTTACCCACAAAGGCGAACGTTGTAATCTTGCCGTTGTCGTAGACGCTTTGCGGCTCCAGTGCCTGCGATCCCTGAGAAGAATAGCGCCAGTTTCGGGGGCCATAGGCTTCGTGAAGCGCCAGCACATTGTCGGCGTCCTTCGCCTGGGCCGCGAGAGCCCTCGACGCTGCCTGCTGGCGGCGAAGCTCGGCGTCATCGCCTGGATACCTGTACTTCACGTAGAAGTAGGTGTTTTGACCAGCCTCCACGGAGCCATCGCGCGCCGTCAGTTCCATCTGGTAGCTGCGGGTCGAGCCATCCCTGCGCGTCGTAACCACGGAAATATTCGTCACCGGCTGGCTCTCGCGTGGCTTCAGGAACAGGATGTTGCCGGCCGGCGCAACTTCCCAGGCGACGCTATTGCCGAGCGCGACATGGGCGATTTCCTCGTCCGCCGCGAACTCGACCTGTACGGATGACCGCAGAGTGCCGACCACCCGCGTGATGTTGTAGGGTTGGTAGTTCACGAACCGGATACGACTGTCTTGCGAGGCACCTCGGGGTATCTCAAGCGCAAACGCCGGCGACATCGAAAGGGTCACGATGAGTGCAGGAATTCGAGGGATGCGCATCATCTCACCTCCTCCGGATCAGCGCGATACTCGCTGACGACGAAACCGAGCGGGTTTACGAGCCGGTCCGTCGAGGACATCGGAGCGTTCGCGTAGGAATAGGTGATCGACGCAACCCAATGGGTCGTTCGTACTTCCTCGCCACGCGTGATGGTTCGCATGTAGCGTACGGAAACGACATTCTGATTGATGAGGGAGATTGAAGCGATATCGATCCTTGCTGTAGCCCCGCGACCATAAGTATTCTGGGGCGATTGCGGGTTGCTGCCACGGTAGAGGGCCGCGAAACGCGTTTGCTCCGCTTGCGTCGACAAGAGGGCGATGGTGCGGAAATTTTCCTGTGCTTCACTCCAGACGTAACCCTCGCGGGCCCGGACATATTTTGCAGCGAAATATTTCGTCACCGCCTCATCGTAGGTGCCAGCCGTCGATGTCAGCGCTGACACGACGTCGACAATGCCGGTCGAATTGTCGACGCGCACCACAAAGGGTTCAACCGTCTTGAGGGGTGTGAGACACGCGACCGCGAAGACGGCTACAGCGGCGACAATGCCTGAAACTATGGCGATCGACCAGGCAATCCTCTTCGATCGCTCGACCTGGATCATCCGGTCCTGGTCGAAACGACGTGCTTTGTCGAAGTAGCTCTTGAGATTATCTGTCGTCGCCATGTTTCATCCCTCACAGCGGCGATAGGAACCGTCGATGTCCAGATGCGCAAAAGCGGAAGTCTCGCTGGCCTCTTTTACGAAAGGTGTGAGGGACGTGGACGAACTCGTGTTGGATTGCTGCTGTTGCAGCTTGCTGCCGCCCTCCCAGTCCCACATCGGGCGGTTCAATGGGCGGCGCGAATAGCCGTCGCAGTTCGGCAATGGGTAGGTCATCGAAGCGCAGCCGACAAGCGTGGCTGAAAAGATGATCAACAGGGCAGGCTTAATCATTCAGCAGGCCTTTATCTAATGTTCTGGATTGGGTGTCATACGCCGGCATTTCTTGATCCGAAGGCGCGGCGGGCAAACCGAGCACCGCGACCGATCATCCGGCCGGTGTGGGAGGCTGCTCTGGCCAGCATGCCTTCATGCGCATCGCGTGCGGTCGTGTAACCATAGACCAGCGAGGCGCCGCCAGACGCCAGCGCCGATGCAATGCCAGGTAGCTGGTAGAATATGTACAGGGCAGCTATCCCGATGGCACAAAAAGCAATAGGGCGCATAAGGACGTCGCTGTAGCTGTCGATTGCGGTGAAGGTCGAGTCGAGGCAGGAGATCAAAAGCGAACCGACGGCAACGACAAGGACCTGAAGGATCACGAAGTTTGCGAGCTGCCCGATCCAGGACTCGGTAAAACGGCGCGTCGATTGAAACATGGCAAGCGCAATGAAAATCGGCCCGATCGCCAGGACGATCGCCAGCGCCAACCGTGCATAAAGGGAAACAACATAACCGATCCCCGCCACCAGAAAGCTGACGCCGATCACCATGATGCCGCCCACACCTGTGACGATGTCAATCGGCCAGGAAGCCCTGGTCCAGATATCGGTCGCAGAGGCCTGGCCCTTGTCGAGCAGACTGTCAAAGGTGCTGGCACTCGGCGCCGTACCTGCATTCAGCGCCTGAGCGATCTCGCGTGGCAAAACATCGAAGAAGATGTTTGTGACATAGGTCTGATATTCGCCCGCGTTCTTCACCAGCATCACTATGATCGCGAGCTTCATCGCGCGGAAGGCGAAGTCAAGGATAGGTTCCTGGACCGAGCCCCGAAGGATGAGATAGCCGTAGAGGACGACGTAGAGGGTCACTGCCACCGTCAACGGACCAGCGACCCATTCTGCTATGTTCGACGTCCCATCCGAGACGAAAATCTCCAACGGCCGCTTGAACTGACCGTCGATAAACTCAAACACCTGGTACATTTGGTCAGCCTCCCAATGCCTTGCGCATGTTCTGGAGCCGGAGCTTAACCTCGGCCGCTTCCGCGTTCTGGCAATTGGGCGTCTGGCGCAATGCACCCGGGTTGTTGCGGCACTCGGTAATCGTACGGGACAGCAATTCGGTGTCGGCGACGAACTCGTCCACCGTATGAGTTCGCTCCGCCTCTTGCGAACAAGCCGACAAGAGCACCAGGGAAAGGACGATGAGGGTGCACTTCACTGCAGCGCCGCCTTCATATTGTCCATCCGTTGGCGCCAGTCCTCCGCCTTGCGCTGTTCGTCGACCTGGTTCTGCGCCTCCTGCACCATCCTCAGCCCCTCCATCCGCAGGACGTCGGTCTGAAGAAATGCCTGTTCGACCTGTAGCCGAGCCTGCAGGTCGGCAATCTCTTTGGCGTCGCCAGCCGTGGAAATCTTTCCCCGCAGCTGATCAATCCCGTCGATGCGCTTGGTCCCGGCATCGTAGATTTGCTCACCAACGCTCATTTGCCCGGCATTCTTGTTCTGAAGCCGTGACAATTCCCGAGCGTAGAAATCATCGGCGTCAGTGCGGTAGGTCGAGTTACCTTCCAGAAACCTTGAGGCGGAATCACCGAACACGCCGGTGCCGTTGCCTTTGAGCAATCCCTCGATGGCAGCGAAGTCAAAGGGAAGCGCCTTGCGGATCGCCGGATCGTTGAGAACCTCGGCGACATCCGCCATATCGGTCAGCTTGTTGAGCGAGCCATAAAGCTGCCGAGCCTGGCCGATCTGCTCATTGAGCGCGTCGAGTTGCGACTTGAGCTGAGCGATGCTCTCGATCTGCTTGGCAATCGCAGCCTGATCGTTGACAGGAATCCCCTGCCCTGACACGCCTTCAGCAGCAAGCATAAGCACCGCGCTGAGCAGTACGCCATGAAGTCGATAGGAAGTCATCAGCTAGCACTCCTTCGCTGTTGGAAAATGGGAAGCCAGTTCTCGACGTCGTCTCCAACCTCCGCGCGGATCGCGTCGAGAAGTTCGACATTGGCGGTCCGGCCGGAGAGGATGGCGAGCTCGTCATCGAAGCCGTTGAGATCGAGCTCGGCAACGACGCTGTTGTGTCCTTGCTTCAACACGAACCTCCGGCTTTCAACGGAAAGCTCGCGCGCTATCAATTCGTATTCGCGCTCGGTGAGCTTGAATCCATCGACATAGTCGGCATGGTTGCCGCGCGAGTTGGGCAGGAAGATCTGTGTCGGGCATTGCTCGATGATCGTGTGCGCGATTGGCGAGTTCAGCGCGTCGCGCGGGCTTTGCGTGGCAAACAGCATCAACCCATTTTGTTTGCGGATGGTCTTCAGCTTGTTTTGCGCAAGATCGCGGAACCCCTCGTCCTGTAGCGCCTTCCAGAATTCGTCGATGACGATGATGATCCGGCGGCCATCGATCACCTGCTCGACGCGATGGAAGAGATAGGCCATCAGCGGTATGCGAATTTCCTCGTTGTCGAGGAAGTCGGTCATGTCGTAGCCGATGAACTTCCCTGATCCGCCGAAATCGCCAAATCCGATATCTTCGATGACATTGTCGAAGACCCAGCCGAGCGGCCCTCCCTCTTCCCACCGGCGGAGCCTCGCCGCGATACCTTCCGGATCCGTATTGTTGAGGAAAGCCCGCAGCGCCCCTATTGTCCGTCGCTCAGCGGGCAGGTCGGCAAGGCCGTCGATCGCGCCGGAGATGTCGCGAAGTTCGGTGACAGTCAGTTCCCGCGCCCCTGAACCCACAAGCTTGCCGATCCAGCGCGCCAGGAACACCTTGTTCTCCGGCGTCAGGTTGAGGGCCTTTAAGGGAGCGCAGCCGGTGGGGACCCCGTTCTTCAGCGGCAGGTAGGTGCCTCCGGCGGCGCGAACATAAAGGTCCGCGCCGCGATCCTTGTCGAAGAACACCACGTGCGGGTCGTGTTTCTCGAGCTGTGACAGCATGAAATTGACAATCACGGTTTTGCCCGCTCCCGACGGACCGCACATGAAGGTGTTGCCCAGATCGCCATAATGGAGATTGAAGTAGTAGGGCGAGCCTGAAGCGGTCTTGAGCAGGGCGACGGCGGGTCCCCACTCATTGCCGTCCTTCTGTCCGATCGGATAGGAATGGAACGGTGACAATGCTGCGAAATTCTTCGAGCTGATCGCGCCTGAGCGCGCGCGGTAACGAAAATTGCCCGGAAGTTGCGCCCACCATGCCGCTTCGAGACCAAGATCCTCGCGCGCAACGACAGCCCCGCCATTGGTCAGGCTGGCGCGAACCTTTGCCAGATTGTCGGTTAATTCCTTTAAAGTGGTCGCAAAGACGGAGAGTGTCAGGTGATGCTCACCGAGCACGAAGCGGTTGGACTCCAGGTCGTCCATCGCATCGTCAAGTTCATCGATCTGCGAAGCCGCCTTGTCGCCGCTGCTCACCAACTGGTTTTGCTTACGCCCCATGATGACGCGAGCGTCCGCCTTCGACACAAAGCAGAACGACTGTGAGAGAATGAGTTCAAACGGACTGTTTAGAACTCCGTCCAGCATGCCTGTCCTGGTACGGGCTGGATATTCCTTGAAGCTCAGCATGCCGGCGAAGCGGCTTTCTGCCTCATGCCGGATCTCGATCGTTTCCCGACCTATGATGACGCGATCAGAGTAAATTGCCGACGCGACGCGACCTTCGGTAAGCGGCACGCGCTCACGCCTCCCGCCGACGAGCTGGTGCAGCACCTCGCTCGGTTCAGAGAAGAGCATGCCTTCCTGTTCATAAAGAGAAAGGAGCCGTGGCTCAAAGCTCCTCAAGCCCGCCATTACAATGACGACTTTATCCTTAAGCTCTTTCAGAGCCTCTTCATCCAGCTCCGTATCGAGTCGTTTTGACCGTCGAAGGTACGACAGCAGCTTCCCCGCCTTGTCCGCAGGGCTACGCGCTGGCGACCAAAGGACGGTCAGATAGAGATCGTTGCGGAAAAGGTGTTCGCGTGCCATGCGTTCCCGGTATTTCTCGTTGAGCGAGGCGGAGAATGGCGTTGCAAACGTTCCGCCCGGATAGTCACTATCCCTGCGCCGAATGAGATGGGTCCAGATCGCGAGCCGCTCATCGGCTATATTTCGATAGAGCGTGTTGAGATCGCGATGGAGCGCGTTGATGTCGAGCAGATCAGCAGTTTCGAAAGATACGCCTGCGAGCGCGACCATGACCATGAGTGTCCGGGACTCGAGCGCGATTGTCGTCTCGTCGATGTGCCGCACGTAAGGGATAAAAGCCTCTGGCGTGAGTTCGCGTGATCTAAGGGTGGCGATGTCAGGCAATTCCAATATCCCTTTCGTCGAAGCGGCGTGTCAGTCTCAGGGGGGAAAGTGTTGCCCCGCCCCAATAGGCACCGTTGCGCGAGCGGCCGCGTGTCTCGACCCAGGCGAGCAGGATGCGGAACATGTTGTGATCGTGCTTGACGAGCGCTTTGAAGATGAGATGGAAAACGATGCCGACGAACGCGTAGGCGATAGATCCGGCGATGATGTATAGGATCGTCGTGACCATGATGTTGAAGCCCATCGCCTCCATCGTAACACCGGCAATCATCGCGGGACGCGTGCACGCGACGAAGAGTGTGTCTTCTTCGAAAACCGTTTGTCCGCCTACCATCTTCAGGCTCCGACGATGGTGTTGACGAGTTCGGTGGCGCCAAAGATGCCGCCAATTCCGATGATCCAGAAGCCCGCTCGCCTCAGGTCCATGTAACCAAACATCCAGGCGATGCAGATGACGATGACCGCAATCACAGCGAGAAGCTTCGCAATGTTTCCCGTCAGCATGTCAACGATGTTCTGCAGGACGGTCTCGATGCCGGCGGATTGCGCGAAGGCGGGCTCAACCATCGTCACTATAATGGCGACGGCCATGACGGACGAAGCGACGACGGGTCTGATCCGGGAACTGATTATCATTCACTCTGCTCCAATTCCAATTGATTGTCTTGAAACACCAGGACGGATGAACGGCTTCGGGTCTTGAAGACGTCCCACGCGGACGCCGCCGAGATCGCGTGTGCTTCCCCCGGAGTGTTTTCCGCCACCACTTCGGCAACAACGTCTGCTTGGGAAGAATTCGCCGACACGTTTGTCTGCAACCCTTTTCCCGTGTCGCCGATTGTAAATCGAGCCACTGTCGGTCCGAGCCGTTCGATTTCGCGGCGAACCTGATCGCCATAGTTGACCACGCCCCCGACCGACGGATCGTCACGTCCGCGGCGGGATTGCGGCACCTGCTCGCCCGAGGCAGGGTGCGCCTCCACCTTCACCGCGACACGAAAACAGGCGTCGAGTTGCGTTCCTGTAGACGTCTGGTCAAGGCGGAGTTCGATGGCTTCCGGTATCGAGGGGTTCAATCTGCGCAGTTCTTGCGGCCCGATCCCTTCAACACCAATGTGCATCTCGCGGCGTTCCACCGGAAAGGATGTGGCAACTTTGATCACCTCTGGCTTGGTCTCAGGCCGCCCGAGCGGCGCACTGCTGTCGCTCCTGATGTCGAGCGGAGACAATTGGCTTTTGAAGCCCGCAACACCCGGAACGGCGTCCGACGCAAGGAATGGCTCGAAGGTCTGGCAAAAATCTGAGAAGACAACGGGCATGTTCAGAACCACACCCTCTGCGTGGCGACGCCCTCAATCGTCAAGTCGACGTATCGAGGTTTCTCGCGGACCAGGGGTCGGGCGACGGTATTGGCCAGGCATTGGTATCGCCCGTTTACCCTTTGCCACCTCGGCGACGTGACAGAGCCTTTGTTCGGATCGCCACCGTCTCGATCTCGCCGGCAAAAGCTATCGCTCACGGCCTGCAGCGACGTGGAAATGCACGTCGCGTCACGTCCCCTAGGACCGTAGCCAGCAGATAAGCGGTAGCCGGCGTTGCAGTAATATGGTTCGTAAAGAGGGCGAGAGGTCTGAAAACCCACGCCCGCGCAAGTTGGAAACGGACGCCCTTTTGCCAACCACCTCCAAAGCTTCTCGACGGGCGGCTTGCATTCGCCATACTGGGTCGGACCGCCGGGATTGGATAAGCACAGGATAACCTGGCACCCCCATTCGTCGGCACGAGCGCTTCGCTCCGAAATGGTATAGAGTGAAATGGACCCTGACGCTGCTATGATCATTCGAAAGAAAAGGCCCTTCATGCCACCTACTCTCCGTCTTCCTAAATGTCCGCCTCAACTGCACGGCGACTCAGCACAATTATTTCACTATGCAAATAATAGATAGTTAAAACGATGGCAAGCAATTTAAGTGAAAGATGGCAGAGTCAGGCCTTGTCCGTTTTTGCGGTGCGTGAAATCCTGGAGAAGCCGATCGATGGTGAATCGGCGCAGTCTCGCATCAAGCAGATCGGCATGATGAATATTCTCTATCTGATGCACCAGGCGCATCAGAAACTAACACTCTCAAATGTAATTGATATTACCGGAATGACGCGTGGTGGGGTGATCGAAACCATTGAACTCTTGGTCCGGCGGGGCATCCTTACGGAAACGCTGGGAAGAAACTCAATGGGACGAGGAACGGCTCGACAGTTTGAGTTTTCCCCGCAGGTTTTTGCCGCGCTTGGGGGTACCACAGCGACCGGAAATGCCTGATTTTACCAATTATATTTTATACAGTATTCAATGTGGACGCCGTTTCAGATTACAGGGTCGGCATGTCCATGCCGTACCGCTCACCAGCATTGTCGCGGAAGTTTCTCGCTGCGGATGCTTACTGCCGAGTTTGTTCCAAGGGTCTGTGCTTGGTACAGCAGCCTCGACTGACCTCTGCCGCAGCGATGGCTAGAGGAAGGCCATCAAGCATTTGACTGGGATGACTGATCAAGGCGATACGCCAAGGCTGGATTTTTGTCGGGCCGACTGCGGAACGGATGGTCTGTAGCGAGGTTATTCTCTGACAGAAACAAGCAGGGTCGGTCATCTGGGCTCGAGCTGCTCACCAAGGAGATCAACATGAACCTTCCGCAGAACACGGTCGTTGCCGTTGCCGATGGCGAAAAGCTTAGCCTTTTTCGGAACGACGGAGATGCGGCGACTGTCAATCTGACAGCGTTGCCAGATCCGGCGATCGACAGCTCGAAGATCTCTTCCGGCGCCCGACATTCCCGTAGCTCGGCTAATCCCGACGATAGCCAGCAAGACGAAGACGGGTTTGGTGCAGGTGTTACGGATATGCTGAACAAGCAGGTGCTTGAGGGCAAGATTAAAAGTCTGGTGATTATCGCGGCACCGCGCACACTGGGTGAGATGCGCAAGGGCTACCATAAGTCGTTGTCGGAAGTTCTTATTGGAGAACTGGATAAAGATCTGACTGGCCATTCTGTACAGGATATCGAGAAAGCACTCGCTGTCGCTTAAATCCTGCATCTAAACGGCGTTATCGGCCCCGCCATCCCCGGCGGGGTTTTTGCTTGGCGCTCGTTGGAAATGTAGAGAATCGGCAACAATGTAGTGTTGCCAAATTTTGCTAGACTGTCCCTGACAAGAACGACGCCACGACTTTTTGCTTACGTCTTATTTCAGGAGATGGCGGGACTGATCTGAATAGCCGGTACGGAGGCCCAAAGCTGACGTCACTCCCGAAGTTGACCCAAAGGGGAAAAGAAAGTGGCATGTACTCCGACCGTGGGGGCGAAGAGACCACAATTGCGCAACTGCGTCTGAGCGAGGGAATAACCGGACGAAATCTCCGTTGCTCGTCATAATTGTTCATTTGGAGGCGTGTCATGAAACTCAAGCGGCTCTAAGCGTGATTCTGGGCGTTACCTTCACGGCAGCAGTCGCGGAAGCACGTACTCAATGGCATCTTTACGGTACGGTTCCGGTGACGGGTGACTACGTACGTGAGATCGCCTATCGTTCAGCACTCGACAGATGCAGTTTTGAATCTTACCCATCATACCACCCCGTCGGTATTTATGGAGGTGCATATGGCTCTCCCGAAATGCGCAGATGCATGTACCGTATGGGTTTCATCTTGGAAAATGGTGAGCCTCTCGCATACCCCGTGAGAAAGGCGAAGTACCTGTTAAGGTAACAAGACGCCAAAGTATGTAAGATTGAAGCGTCTGACAATCACCGTTTCAATCGCGATGAACTTGATACGGTTACGGCCCGGTTCCTCATCAAAGCGGAGCCATTTTGGTTTGCCGAGTGAATCGCGTATTGAAATCCGACTTCCGAATATCGACTTTTAGGATAACCTGGAGGTCGAAATGATCTACATTGTCATCGCGTTATGCGCGCTCGTCACAGCATTCTTTGCTTGCCGGTATTATACCACCAAGATTCTGCTTGTCGAACACGATATTGACAAAGCTATCGCACGGAAATTTGAGTCGAGTGGGAAGGCTATTGAGCTCGCGAAACTTCGAGAAAAACGCAGTGATGCGAAACCTTTTGCTCGACCTTCTGGAAAACGAAATGGCTTTTCCGGTGCAGCAGGCAACGGTATCAGTCGACGACTTATTCAGGATGAAAACGACCAAGATCCAAAGGTATCGCGAGATACTGGCCGAATCCCGGCATGTCTTGCAGCAGCGTGAGGCCAGTCGCGTTTCCGGGCTCTCAAGCTCACTGAAGAGTACCGAGCGCAGGATGTAAGGTTCAACACACACTCAGCGAAGAATAGCAAGAAACCGAGCAACGGGGATGACGGAAAAGCCGACGGCAACCCTTCTTGCGGCAGAGCGTCTCCTGTCGGCCCGAAGGAGACATTGAGATGCGGAACCGGTCGGCCCGCATCCCATAATCGCTGAATGCGTCTCACCAACTCTTTTGCACAAGTTCGCCTGATGGAGCGCAAGCGTAGAACCCTGCTGTCGGTCCATATGCGTGCGTCGTTGCTAGAGCGAATGCGGGGCGTGCGCCATCTTCAGGTGAGTGCCCCGGTCCGTTGCCTGTCATATCAGTCGATGTCAGGCCGGGGTCTACCGCATTCACTTTGATCCCTTCCCGATCAAGCTCCTTCGCAAGCTTGACGGTCAACATGTTCAGTGCAGTCTTTGAGGCGCAGTATCCGCCAAAACCGACCGTCCATGTTTCGCTCCGCATGTCCAAGGCATCCGTCAACGAACTGAGGCCGCTGCTCATCATTACGATCCGGGCCGCCTTCGATTTGCGCAACAACGGCAAGAAGGCTTGAGTGACGCGCATCACCCCGAAAACGTTGGTGTTGAACATTTGCTGAATCTCGTCAATTGACTCCTCGGCAAGAGAGGGAGGCGAACCAAACATGAGCCCGGCGTTGTTGACCAAAACGTCGAGATGCCCGACTTCACTCTCGATAGTTTTGGCGGCACTGGACGCGCTCGCATCGTCCGTAACATCGAGTTGCACTGCACGGGCGTCAACCCCGTTTTCTCTCAGTTCGAAAGCTGCCATCTCACCCCGTGACATATCTCGGCACCCCAGCCAGACCGTGTGTCCGGCTGCGCCAAGCTGCCGTGCGATGGCGAGGCCAATACCCTTGTTTGCTCCTGTGACGAGTGCAGTGGGCGGTGTGTGGGTCATGATGACGTCCCTGATCATTTCGATGTCAGAGACATACTACGATATTCGTAATATTCAACCTTCGTATTTTGCGATCTGTTGGGTAATCCTCAGAAATTCGGTTTGGTCAACGGTATCAAGCGCCCGCAGCATCGCTTTGCAGGAGGCTCGATATCCATCGATATAGCCTGCGACCACTTGCTGCCCCTTGTCCGTGATTGTCAGAGCCACCGACCTGCGGTTTGCCTCTGGCCGCTGCCGTTCAATCATCTCCCGACGGACCAGCCGGTCGGCCGAAGACGACATTGTCGTCAGCGCGACCTGAAGATGCCGGGCTACATCCCCCAGATTACACTCGGGATGCTCATCAATGAAAAGAAGCGCCTGAATGTCGAGGGGGTTGAGCGAGTTTTGCATGACTGCCGCTGCCTCCGCGACCTTGAAACGACGGGTAAAGCGCTCAAAGGCGGTAGCGAGTTTTTCGATTTGTTCGGGCGTAGGTTCTGTCATTCCTGGAATTAAGCATTTCTGCTCGGAGGACGTAAGCCATATACCTTAGAACAGGCATTCCTTGAATTTATGCGATGACCGCTTTTGGCGCGAAGCGGAAGACCGCAGTTGGCCCGTAGTGGTCATTGAGCTTGGCTAATATACAGGTATCGATTTACGATGCGCCCGCTGCTCTGGAGCCGTTTTTGGTAGACCTCCATTCGGTCATGGACTTTTTCCGCGACTTTCTGCGACGGTATATTTTCGGGGCTTATTATGCTGACCACCCTGCCCAGGCCAAGGGTGTTCAGCGCATGGCCCCGACAAGCTGTCGCAGCCTCAGTAGCAAAGCCGTTCCCCTAGAAGCCACGCCACAGATGATACCCAATTTCCGGTTCGGTGCCTTCAGGGGTCTCTTGGAGAGTAATCCCACAGTCGCCGATGACCTGTCCAGAAGAAGGGTCAACTACTGCCCAAAGGCCGAAGCCGTGCTTGAGGTAGCTGTCGAATGAAAGCTCCTGAAACCAAGTCCGGATTTCCGATGACGACTTGGTGCTTGGATAGAATTTCATGCATTCATGGTCGGCGTAAATCTTGCTCAACGCGTCTAGGTCTTGTTTCTCGACTTCCCTAAGAAGCAGTCGGTTAGTCCTCATAATAGTTGGCACGCAAACCTCTCATCTCGCCCGTCGGACACTCTGCCAAAAGGTTGACTCTTGTGCCATTGCCCCTTGACCTCAACTCTAGTTGAGGTTGTACGAATTTTAAGGCGGTCGCGGCCCATCGAACGCGACCACGTCAAAGGAGGGCGTCTTGGTCACATATTTTCGCTACTCAAAACCCAAATATTCCGTCAGAACACGCCTGGTTGGAGCCGTATTGTTGCAGTTACTTGGCACCGGATTGTTAGCGTTCATCTTTTGCCATCTGGACACGCTTACGGCGAAGCCAACGATAACTCTCGGTCAGTTTTTGCCATGCTTGGTTGGGGGCGTCGCTGGGTTTCATTCTGTGGCTTTTCGTCGGCCAGCAACAGACGGCCAGCTTAGCCTTGTCGCAACATCGTTCTTGGCATTTGGAATCTTTCATTGGCTGGCGTCCTATTCATTGCCTGATCTTTTGCTAGCAAGATTGATATCGGGATTTGGACTGGGCGTGGTTGTTGCAAGAGCCTTCCGGCGTGGCTTTCTTGAAAATCCGGTAGTTCCCCGCGTCCGATAGATTCCCGACCGCACTTGGTGCTTTGCATTAGGGCAGTTCCCCGCCCGAAGCGGACATCAGGTCAGCTTGCATTCCTATCTTTCAGCCAAAGCCCGAATTCCTGAACGACTGCGACAACTTTACCCAGACGGCGTCCTTCTTCGGTGAGCGCATACTCCACCTTTACGGGAACTGTTGGGTAAACGGTTCTGGCAATCAAGCTGGCGTCCTCCAATGCACGGAGGTCTAGGCTCAGCATCCTTTGAGAAATGCCCGGTATGAGCCTCCTGAGTTCGTTGAACCGTTTTGGACCATCGATGAGATAGGATGCGATTAGCAAACGCCATCTTCCGCCCAGCAGATGCATTGCGAGCTCAACGGAACAACCGGTGACGGTGTCCTTCAAATTCGCACCTCCTGAAAACCGGTATAATTTATGTACCTAGATGACATTATTTTGCGTTCTTACATTTCTCTACCGCGTCAACTAAGTGGATTTTGGTCCTCATGCAACATGCCGCGAGGTACTGAAATCCAGGAGACGATTAATGAAACTCTACTACATGCCCGCCGCTTGCTCGCTCTCACCACACATCGTTGCCAACGAACTGGAGTTGGATATCGAATTTGTCAGGGTGAACTTCAAAGATCATAAGACTGAAGGGGGCCAAGATTATTACGACATCAATCCCAATGGCTACATTCCGGCCCTGGACGTGGGGAACGGCGCGATGCTTTTCGAGGGGCCAGCCATCGTCCAATACATGGCCGATCTGAAGCCTCAATCCGGCCTCGCTCCCGCCAACGGCACTTTCGAGCGTTACAAGCTGCAGGAGATGCTGAGTTTCCTATCGACCGAAATCCACAAGGGCTTCATTCCACTTCTTTATGCGAAACAGGCGGGTGCATATCTCGAAACAGCAACGCCGAAGCTGGAAAAGCGCTACGCATGGATCGACAATTTGCTGGCATCGCAGCGTTTTTTGATGGGCGAGAATTTCACGGTCGCCGATGCATATCTGTTCGCTCTCACAAGCTGGGGACAAGCGTCATGGCTGAAGTCATACTATGGTGCAGATATCCATTTCGACGATCTTCTCAACCTCAGAGGCTGGTATGAACGCGTAAAAGAACGGGATGCGGTGAAGCAGTCCATACTTGAAGAAGGCTTATCGCTGAGCTGAGTTCATCATTCTTTCCAGCACGCTATATGTCCGCAATTGGCGCTTCCGCGCCAAGTCGGCCGTTGGCCCATAGCAGATGTTGACAGAGGTGTTTTGCCACACTGTACTGGCTGCCATCGCAGATGAATGCAGCCACAAGGTTAGCCAGATGCAAATTAGGAATGCCTCGAAAGAGGATGCGCTCCGGTGCGTGGAGCTTGTCGAAGCAAGACGCAAAGAATACGAGAACTACGAGCCGCGCTTTTGGAAGAAAGCCGCTAACTCAGCTGCTTCGACTCTTTCATGGTTTGAAAAACTGTTCTCTGATGAGCACAACGTGTCTCTTGTCGCCGTTGAGAACACACTGATCGTCGGTTTTCTTATCGCGCGAGAGTTTCCAACTCCGCAAGTATACGATCCGGGTGGGGCGACCGCTTTGATCGATGACTTCTGCGTTGCTGCTAAAGATCGTTGGCACGATGCGGGTGCAGCATTGTTACAGCGCGCAAAATCGGAGCTAAATCGGCGGGGGTTCGCACAAGTTGTGGTAGTTGGCGCTCAACGGGATGCCGCCAAAACTGCGTTATTGAGCCAAGCCAACCTTTCATTAGCTTCGACATGGTGGACATCAGAAGTGTAGCATTTCCCGAAATTGCGGGCATTCCTTAACTCAACGGCACCCAGCCATAAGTTGGACTCTCTGTTGCCGGAACGGCCGCTTCTGGTGCACTCTCGCCAAATTGGCCGCCGCCCCGAGCGGCCTCAAACCTCATCTTTTAAAGAACAGGCTCGAAAACACAGTTGACCACGCCAACGTTTGCCACGAACTTGCAAAGCTCAGACATGGACGGAGTTATGTGATGGTGCGGTCGGTCATCGAGTTGCGGAACGTCGCCGGCACTGAGGCAGCGATGGGTTGGGCTGGCGGCCATACGGTGGTCATCGATCGGCCGGAAGGCAAGGCCGGGGGATTGGGTCTCGGTTTCAATGGCGGCCAAATGCTCGCTCTAGCAATAGGAGGCTGCTACTGTAATGACCTACGCTATGTCGCCCATGAACGTGGCGTGAAAATCGAACAAATTGCCGTAACAGCGACACTTGACCTAGAGGGTGTACCGCTGGTCGCCACCAAAGCCGTGCTATCTGTAAAGTGCGAGACATCGGACGGCTCCGATCCGAAAGCCTTGATCGATCATGCGTGGTCGGTGTGCACAGTCGCCAACTCCCTCAATCGCGGGATCCCGACGATAATACAGGTCGCATGACCGTTTTTGGCGCTTTTCAGCCTTTTCGCGGTACCTGCTACAGATTGAGTTGAGGCCGAAACATCTTCGCTGTCGTCCTACGGTCAATCGTCCCCAATAGACTTTGAGTCCGTCTCGGATGGCGTGGGCAAGATGTGAGGCACCGCTGCGAGAATGACCAAGACGATCGCGGTCGATAAGACGGCCGTTACCTCCATTCCCAGGCCGGCCATTACACCAATCGCGGCTGTCGCCCAGATACTGGCCGCTGTGGTGAGCCCTTCTACCTCCCGCTGCGCCGAGCGGATTATGATAGCACCCGCGCCGAGGAAGCCTATTCCTTGAACGACACCCTGCAGTACCCGTGACAGATCGCCGATCTGCATGCCGCTCTGCAGTGGACCTAAAACGAAAAGTGCAGCACCTACGGCAACCAACATGTGAGTCCGCAAGCCAGCACTTCTGCCCTTGCTCTCGCGTTCGAACCCGAGAACCCCACCGAGTACCGCCGCGATCACAAGGCGCACAGTGATGCGAGTTATGGCCGACGCGTCTGGAACATCAGAGAATTCTTTGACTAACGTCCCCCAAACTTCGTCTCCCACGGTCGCATCCTTATTTCGTTCGCAAATTTGGCATGTAAACGAGGTGCCATACAAACGCTGCGTTGGCAACTTCACTGCCGCCATCGTCACCCGTGAGGGTAACTTTTGTGCCGATAGGGGGAATAACAGCCGCTCGCACCGTCAATTGCCGCGGGATGCCTTCCCCCAACCGTCCAGCGGAGCGATTGCTCGTGCGAGCGCAAGCAGCAAGCACCGGGATGTAAAGCCATGTCTGCATTTAGGTACGGGCAAACACGGTGTCTGTGACTGGAATGCAGGCGCGAAGCGGAAGACGACCTTCGGCCCGGAGAGGAAGTCGAGCTCGGTCCTGAACGTCCATTGACAACTGACCCTGTTTGGAGTGGCAAATAATCGCTACTTTATGGGTTCAATTTGGAAAGCGTCCGATAAGATGGAACAATCGCAATACAGCACCGCGTCCCGTTTGCCGACAGTAGAAGAGTACCTGCATCTTCGTTCTGTCGCCGGGCTAAGTGCGTTTTCGCCAGAGGCTGCCCGGTTAGGGCTAACGGGTACGGTTTACTCGGTCGTTGTCATGCATCGAGGCGCGGCAATCGGGATGGGGCGATTGATCGGCGATGGAGGCTGCTTTTTCCAGGTTGTCGACATCGCTGTTCATCCCGACCATCAGGGACGAGGACTGGGGAAAACCATCATGCAGACAATCATGTCGTATGTCTCGCGAAAGCTGCCCGTCTCGGCCTATGTCAGTCTGATCGCCGACGTTCCGGCGAACAAACTCTACGAAAAATTTGGCTTCAAAGAAACTGCTCCGCGATCGCTGGGAATGGCATATCGGGTTACTTCGGCTGAACCTTGAAACGAGCTTGCAAGACGGCCGCAATTGGCGCAAAGCGGAAGACGGCAGTCGGCCCTAAGCGGACGATCATCAATGAATAGTCGCCATCGGTGCGAACACTCGGGTAAGGAAATCGCGGAGAATGGGAGTGACCTGATCGCGGGGAAGCCGATGACCGCCATCAAGCGCGTGAAAACGTACAGGGACCCCCGACCTTGCAAGAGCCTCGGAAAATCGTTCAGCCTGATCGACCGATGCACGATCATCATATTTGCCGTGGAGAAGTAGGGTTTCTGATCGGATGCTATGAGCATGATAGAGTGCGGATCTATCCAGGAAGGCCTCGTCTGAGATACCTGCTTCGTTTCGGATAGCCTCTTGCAGGCCTCGTGCACTTGTCTTGTAGGCGTCTCTCAAGTCATAGACGCCTCCAGTCAGTATGATCGCTTTGAGATCGGCCACCTTGGTTGCCACCATGGCAGAGGCGACAGCCCCACGGCTGTTGCCATAAAGTACGATACGCTCTGGATCGACCGATGGCTGCCGCTTGAGGAAATCCAACGCCGCGACAATCGCTTTCTGTGTCGACGGTCCGCAGAAATCCGCTGGTCCGTCCGATGTGCCGAAACCAGGCTGCGATACGGCGGCCGCCGTTATGCCGAGGCGCGAGGAGAACCGGACGAGGGATCCATCTTCGACCGCTTCCTGTCCACCTAAAAGAAGTCCTCCCTGATTACCGTGAACGAACAGTATCGCTCCGTTTCGTCGATCCGAAGCACGCGCCTGGAATAGCTGAACACGAGCGCCATCGCCCCGATCTATGGTGTGTTCTGTTACCTCAGCCATGGCGGTCACCCCGTTGCAACTGCGGGTGAGGATACGGCGGGATGTCCTACCGTCAAGGTCCCCAAATGGCGCTTCTGCGACATGACAGCCTTGGGCCGATTGCGAACATTACGAGATGGCGAGCCCGGCGCTAGGCGATTTTGAGAGCGTCAAGGTCACCATTACTCAGAGATGCTAAATTAGCTTCAATCTTCTCGATTGGCCAGTCCCACCAAGCAATATGAAGCAGGACATCTATCACCTCAGCGGGATAACGCATTCTAATCACGGTAGCGGGATTGCCGCCAACCACGGCGTAAGGCGGGATATCGCGAGCAACGACCGAGGCTGCGGCCACGATAGCACCCGCGCCAATGCGCACACCAGGCATGATAGCCGCGTTGTGGCCGATCCAAACGTCATGACCGACGACCGTGTCTTTGACCGGCAGTTCCTTGTAGCCAAACGTCTCGGGCTTGAAGATTCGAAATGGATATGTTGTGAAACCAGTCATGGGATGATTGGCCGAGCTGGTTATGAAGTAGCAACCCTTAGCAATCTGTACAAATTTGCCGATCAGCAGCCGCTCGCGACATGTGTGACCGAGATAAGGGGCAAGTATCTGGGCTGTCTCTTCTGGGGTTCCAGAATGCGTGAAGTAGCTGTATTCGCCGACCTCGATACGAGGATGGTCGACGACGTTCTTTAGATACACCGTGTCCGAATAAACCCTGCCGTCAGGCAGGGTGATAGGATGGATTGCGTCAGGATCGAGGAGCGACATGGTGAACCTTTTACTGCCCATTCCGACGCTACACGAGGTCGGGCGCGTTGAGTAGGCTAGATTGACGTGATCGGAATGACGATATCCCTTCCAAGCCACGGAAGCCACCGTGCCGCCTTTATCGCTGCCATGAATGGTTTTTATAATGGCTTGGCGAGTGTTTGTGCGCCAATGACCGCTTCTGGCGCACAGGTGACGTGTTACGCCGTTGCGAAGCGTTGCCTGCTTTCAGGCGCGTCCCATGATGGCCTCTGTGACCGACACGAAGGCGCTTTGCCGACTGGCCGGAGCCGACCCCATTATCGCCGTTCACTATGCGGGCTGACTTCCCGGAAGCAATCATCGCGGGGGGCCTTAGCTGTAAAGGTAGCGACGCATGCAATAGAGCAGCGTTGCCATTTCCGCGTTCTCGCGCAAGTCGATCGCGCGCCTGAAGAGGAACCGATGGGTCGCCTCGTCGACGCCATTAGTTAGCTCGCATTCAAAGGTGAACCGATGCGTCTGTGAGGATCGGCTGGTTTAGCGAACGGAAGCTTCCGTGAACTTAATGCGGGCCGAACGACCGATTGAAGCCGCTTTGCCAGCTTGCCAGACCCGATCCCATTCTGGCCGTTTGGCGCCAGAACGCCAACGCCCAAAAGCCGCCGCGAGCAACTAATCCAAAAGCTTGCCTTGCGCTCCGTCCTTATACCTCGCTCGCAGCTTCCCCAAGATCTCGTGTGAGAAACATGACGGTCGCCAAATCGGACGTTCCTCTGGGAAACTCTCTCCCAGATCGTGCCACTCGACACGAGCATCGGCGGTCGTGCCCTGGAAAGTGGCCTCAATATTGGCCGAGAGGGCTGGAGCACTGTCGGGAATTAATATCCTCTGCCTCATGGTCGTGGTTTGCTCTGGGCCGGCGGTGAGCCGAACTTGCGGGAATAGGCGCGGGAAAATGCGGCGGCGCTGCCGAAGCCGACCCCGGTGGCGACCGATTTGACACTTCGTCCGGCGCGCAGTTCTGCTCGTCCAAGCGCCAGGCGCCAGCCATTGAGGTAGGCGATAGGCGACTGGGCAACGGTTTGCGTGAAGGTGGAAATGAATTGTCCGCGCGACATATCCGCTATGGCGGCAAGGTCCGCAATCCGCCAATTTCGCGCCGGATTGTCATGTATGGCCACAAGGCTGGGATGCAGTCCGGGGTGCGCCAGACCCGCCAGTAATCCCGCATCGACCGTGCCGATCGCTATTGCCTTGCGGATCGCAAGCACGACGATGATCTCGCATAGACGCGCCTCGATAGTACCGCCACCACAGCGGGCGACCTCGACCTCGGCCACCATCAGTTGACACAAACCGCGCAATTCCGGTTCGTTGGCCAGTGAAAGGCACAATTCGTCTGGCAGTGCACCGACCAACGGATTGGCACTACCGCCAAAATCCACTGTGGCGCCAGCGCATATAGCTGCGCCATCCGGCAGCGACGCCGTGGATCTGGCGCGATAAAGCAGATGGGTCGGTTCACCTGCGCCATGGACATTGATGATCAGGAGGTTAGCGGCTTCAGCACAATCGCAACGTGATGCGCCAAGATGAAAGGCTTTCAGGAAAGCCGTCAACCGATCATGTTTTCGCCCGGAATCTGAACTTTCAGTCATGTATTTCCTCCCTTTCCTGATCGCAAATCTTGTATCCTCCTTGAGCGAAGCACGCCAGCACGTCTAAACAGACAAGAGACAGCATGACACAGGATTTTGCAGCTAAATTTGACGCCTCCCGCGCAGGGGAATACGCACGACAGAGTAGGATAGCGCTGGCCGGATATGACGCCTGCCACGAGCTTTCCGCCTGCATGCTGTCGGCAGCTCTGGGCGAAGGAACGGCGGCACGGGTTCTGGTTGTCGGGGCCGGCGGTACGGCGGGCGAAATCATCGCCGCCGCTCGGCTGGAACCGCAATGGTCCTTTGTCGCCGTCGATCCTTCAGCACCGATGCTCAACCTTGCACGCGATCATCTGGTCAGGGCCGAAGTGTCTGACCGGGTGGAGACCGTCCTCGGAACGGTCTCCGATCTGGATAGAGCTCCATCGTTTGACGCCGCAATCATGATCGGCGTGCTGCACCATTTGCCAGGGAACGCCGCAAAGCAGGATGTTCTGGCGCAGATTGCAATGCGGCTGTATCCTGACGCGCCCCTGATTGTGGCGGGGAATTATCGGGCGTATGCGTCGCAGCCCCTGCTCATGGCAGCATGGGCAGCACGCTGGCGTATGAACGGCGCCGGGCCAGAAGAGGTCCAGGCCAAAATGGGCAAGATTCTGCAGGGTGCGGAGCCACCCCGATCGGAAGACGAGGTCATTTCATTGCTGGAAGGCGTTGGTTTCAACGAACCGCTTCGGTTTTTTGCAGGCCTGTTTTGGGGAGCATGGCTGGCCCGACACGTGGGGAACGCTAAGTGAGCGCCATAATCTGCTCGATTTGCAGACAGTTTGGATCAAAGAGACAAGTTTACTCTAAGCCATCCGGTATTGGCTAATTGTCAGCCCGAACCCCGATGGCTCTACGTAACGCCGGGGCGAAAAACGTCGTATGAGCACACTCGCGCAGCTAGAGGATAGCTTTCAGGCCTTGAAGCGACAACAAGAGCGACCTGAACGAAGCCGTATATCCGGAAAAGGTCGATGCGCCGAAATACACGGTCCCGCTCGGCTCGGTGCCCTTGGCTCATATGATAAAAATCGGCGAGATTGCATGCAACCTCGCCGTATCTGGCCGTTGACTTGCGCGTTCTATTTACGCGTAAAATTCGGGAGCCTTCTTGAAGTTCGCCCAGGCGTCAGGGTCATGGCCGGTGACGACTGTCGCATCATGCTTTTCGGCATAGGTGCGGAGCTTCTGAACAGAACGGACCGTGTCAACGGTCGAGGCAAGGAAGCCAGGCAAAGCCTTCTCTTCCCAGTGGTCCAGTGTGTAGGCAGCATCGATCGTCAGGAGAAGCGGTTTGCTGTTTGGCAGGCGCACCAGGAAGGACTGGTGGCCGGGCGCATGACCGGGCGTGAAGATCGTGGTGAGCGTGCCGTCGCCGTAAACATCGTAATAATCGTCCTGCGCACCGTTGAGGAACTGCCACTTCAGACCCGGCTTGTCGAAGTCCTTGCGGATATAGCCGCCGCCAGCAAACCAGTCGGGCGTAAAGGCATATTCATATTCAGAGCGCTGCACGATGTGGGTTGCGTTGGGGAAGCGACCGATGGCGCCGGTATGATCGAGATGCAGGTGCGACTGCACAACATATTTGACATCGGCCGGATCGAAACCAAGCGCCTTGATCTGGTCAACGCAGCCCTGGTCCTTGTCCAGTACTGGCCAATAGACATCGCAGATGCCGCCCCAATGGCCACGCGGATCTGTTGCAACTTCAATCGCGTTGCCGCCGTCGATCACGGTGTGCCCGGCCGGATGGGTAATCAGGAAAAACGGAACGGGGATCTCATAGTCTGCACCGTTCCCCTGGTTCATCTTAATGTTGTGTACCTTGCATTTCAGCGTACCCGACTGAAGCATGTAAAGTCTGATATCGGTCACTCGTTTTCCTCCCTTGGAACTGAAGATATCGCTGTAAGAAATGGGTCAGAACGCCTCGCGGTAGAGCGCAAGCGCATCCTCTTCGCGGACTTCGACCGGATTATTGACCAACAGACGGCTCTGTTTCATTGCGTCGGACGCAAGCATGGCGAGCGTGTTGTCCGTCACGCCGACATCGCGCAGACGCCGCGGCGCGCCGCTTTCGTCCATCAGCGTTTCCATATGCTGAACGAACGCATCCGAACGGGTTGCCGCATCCCCTTCACCCGGAACACCCAGCACGTCGGCAAGCTCCGCATAAAGCGACGCTGCAGCCTTCGCGTTAAAGCGTAAAACCGGCCCCAGCATCAGGGCATTGGAAAGCCCGTGTGGCACGTGATAATGGCCGCCCAGCGGATAAGCGAGCGCGTGGACGGCGGCCACCGGTGAGTTGGCGAAAGCCTGACCTGCCAATGTCGCACCCAAAAGCATGCCTTCACGGGCTTTCCGGTCGGCCCCGTTCCTGCAGGCGGCGATCAGGTTTGCACCGAGCAGCCGCAGTGCCTCGCGCGCCAGAGCATCTGATAGCGGGTTCTTCTTGTGTTTGCTGGTGTAAGCCTCGATGGCATGCACCATGGCATCGATACCGGTGGCAGCCGTATGGACCTGCGGCAGTCCCACCGTCAGTTCAGCATCCAGAAGAACGAAATCAGCGTAAAGCTGCGGAGAAACGACCCCCATCTTGGTGGTTTCTCCCGTGGTGATGATGGAGATGTTTGTGACTTCCGAACCGGTACCGGCCGTGGTCGGCACCAGCACGAGCGGCAGGCGTGATCCCTTAACGTTTCCGATCCCGTACATGTCGGCAAGCGTCTGGTCGGAAACCAGAAGGACAGCCACGAGCTTGGCGATGTCGAGCGATGAGCCCCCGCCAAGACCAATAACGATATCGACGCCGATCTGCCTTGCGGACTCGACGCAGTCGGCAACGATGTGCTCTGGCGGATCAGCAACGACCTTGTCGAAGATCGTGACGTTAAAGCCGCTGGCCGCAAGGGCGTCAGCAATCGGCTTGATGAGGCCGGCCTTGATGAGACCTGCATCGGTAATCAGCAGCGCCTTGCGCGCCTGAAACCTGCCGGAAAGAATCTCTCCGAGGCGATGGGCGCCACCCCAGGCAACCTGCATGGAGGGAACGGTGCGGAATTCGAAAGGGTTGATGGTCATCTGATCCTCCCAGCGTGATCTCAGCCGATGGCCGAGCACAGGTATTTGATTTCAAGATATTCATCGATGCCGTAGTGCGAGCCTTCGCGGCCCAAGCCGGACTGCTTCACGCCACCGAATGGTGCGACTTCGTTGGAGATGAGGCCTGTATTGTGGCCCACCATGCCGTATTCGAGCGCTTCTGCGACACGCCATGTCCGGCGGACATTCTCGGTGTAGAAATAGGCCGCCAGACCAAATTCGGTATCGTTCGCCATGGCGACCGCTTCGTCTTCCGTCCCGAACCGAAAGAGCGGGGCGACGGGTCCAAAGGTCTCCTCACGGGCAACCTTCATGGCCTGGGTTGCACCAGTCAGAACCGTTGGTTCGTAGAATGTGCCTCCAAGAGCATGACGCTTTCCACCGATGACGATCTTTGCTCCCTTGCCAAGGGCATCAGCAACGTGATCCTCGACCTTTGCCACGGCCTCCTGGTCGATCAGTGGACCTATCAGAACACCAGGTTCCGTGCCCTCACCGACGGACAGGCTTTCGACCCTTTTGACCAGCTTTTCCGCGAATGCGTCGTAAACACCATCCTGGACATAGATCCGGTTGGAGCACACGCAGGTCTGTCCGGCATTGCGGTATTTCGACACGATCGCGCCCTCAACGGCCGCATCCAGATCGGCATCATCAAAGACGATGAAAGGCGCATTGCCACCAAGTTCCAGCGACAGTTTCTTGATCGTCGGGGCCGATTGCGCCATCAGCAGACGACCGACTTCAGTCGATCCGGTAAAGGAGATCTTTCGCACCGTGTCGCTTTCGGTAAACACCTTGCCGATATCGCGTGCGGCGCCCGTCACCACCTGGAAGACACCGGCGGGAACGCCCGCTTCTTCGGCGAGAACACCCAGAGCAAGTGCGGTGAGAGGGGTCTGCTCAGCCGGTTTGACGATCATCGCGCAGCCTGCGGCAAGTGCCGGGGCCGCCTTGCGGGTGATCATCGCGGCCGGGAAGTTCCATGGCGTGATCGCGGCGCAGACACCGATCGGCTGCTTCAGGATGGTAATGCGCTTGTCCGTGGTCGGCGAAGGAATGGTATCGCCATAAACACGTTTGGCTTCCTCCGCGAACCATTCCACGAAAGATGCCGCATAAAGGGCTTCGCCCTTTGCTTCCGCAAACGGCTTTCCCTGCTCGGCAGTCATCAACGCACCAAGATCGTCAGCGTTCGCCACCATGAGATCAAACCATCGACGCAATATGGCAGCGCGGTCCTTCGCAGAACGGCGGCTCCACTCGGAAAATGCCTTGCCTGCTGACTCGACTGCAGCTTTAACCTCATCTGCCGACAATGAAGGAACGTGACCGATGATCATCGAGTTGGCGGGATTTTCCACCGCAATCGTCTTGCCATCCGCGGCTTTCAGCCAGCGACCATTCACCAGGCAGGCATCACGCAACAGCGCCGCATTTTTTAGCTTGATCATCGACCTCTCCCGCATTAGAGTTCAACTAATTGAACTTGAATCATTAGAGTGAACTATGGGCCAAAGGGGCCAAGTGTGTCAAGGAAGGTGCATGGCTGAAGATCAACAATCGTCGCAAATATCAGACACTGTACCAGCACTCAGACGCGCCGTGCGTATTCTGGATCTTGTGGCAGGTTCCCCGCGGGACCTTACAGCCGCCGAGCTGACACGCATTCTGGATTTGCCCAAAAGCAGCGCGCATGGCTTGCTTGCGGTGATGACTGAGCTTGATCTTCTGGCGCGATCTGCCGATGGAACCCTGCGTATTGGACCCCACTCGCTCAGATGGGCAAATGGTTTTCTGTCGCACCTCGATATAGTATCGACATTCAACGACCATCTCGCCCAGCGCCACGACCTCGATCCCTACACGGTGACCCTCACCGTCCGCGAGGGTGGCGAAGTCGTTTACATCGGCTGTCGCAACTCGGCTCAGCCGCTTGGACACACGTTCCGGATCGGTATGCGTCTGCCGGCGCCATTTACGGCCACCGGGAAGATTCTCCTGTCCGATCTGGGGCCTGGTGAATTGAGGATGCTGTTCTCTCAGTTTCCACAGCCTCTGACATCAAGGAGTGTTGCTGGCCTTTCGCAGCTTGAAGAGGAACTGGCTCTGACGCGCGCTCGCGGCTACTCCATCGACGATGGTCAGATCCGCGAAGGTATGCTTTGCATTGGGGCTGCGATACGCGATTACTCGGGAGCCGCATCTGCCGGCATTGCAATCAGTCTGATCCGCAGCGAAGCCAGCGACGAAAAAATCGCTAGCCTTGGTGAGGAGCTTCGCACCACTGCCAACGCGCTTTCTGAAAAGCTTGGGTACCGATCGCAGAAAGACTAGTCGTAACCTGTAGGGGTATGGTCGATGCCGACGAGCCCAGCTTTGCTGTAGGGGCCAGTGCACCAATACCCCAGGTAACCCGCGTGCAGAGTACGGCTGCGCCGGGCGCACTCCGGATCGAGAACAAAAAAATACATCGCTGATGTGTTGAGCACCAAGTGAAAAGACCTCGGTCCGGAGATGCGCCATCCACCGCGTTGCCTGATACCCAACTGGGACGAAGCCGAACAAAGGGTTGTCAACATAGGTCATTGCCCTCCGGTACGGTGCGAAAACCTCGTGCGTGTCTCCACGAACTTGCCAATAATTTCTCGGCAATTGCAGTGCCAGAAGGCAGATGTACGTTCCCGACCCGGGGAAACCTGGCAAGAGTGGAAACGACGCTTATCGTTAGATCGAGGAACTCGAGACGACTCCTTCGGAGCGTGTCCTAGGTGTCTCGCCGGACCGTATGAGGCGGCGTCTGTAAGCTCGGGACCTGTTGCAGCCGATATCTCGGCAAACGCAGTTGAACTGGCTAATATCCGGTCATCTCCAGATAACCTTGTCCCGATGTGCTTCCATCAAACTCTATTGGCCCCTCCCAGTAGGGGGTTGACGTCGCCATCCAGGCTTTCTCGTTCAGGGGCTTCGTTTTTATGTCGAGGCCACGGCTGGGTATCTTCACGCTCCATTCGACCGGAACGCTCTTGCCGTTGATATCCGCGGTTCGCAACGGACTGAGCAAAACGTCGTCCGGATCGACGGGAGACGCCCTGCCATCGGCGGAAATCCAGTTGGCGGAGATGTAGCCGCTTTTGTCGTCACGCAGACGGAAGGCCATGAGTTTTTCGCCGGATGCGAGGTGAAGGGAAAACCAGTCCCATCCCGTCTGGCTCGAGGCTAGCGGTTGCGACGACCATTCCCGATCGAGCCACGCCTCGCCCGTTACCTCATGAGTTTCACCATCAAGAAAGACGCTGCCGCTGACACTGTAGAATGGCTGGGAGTAATAATAGCTTGCTTGGCCCTCTGCCGATTTAACCGAGTAGCCGTTGTCCCCCTGACGCACCAAAGGCCCGTGGGCCTGAAGTTTCAGACGATATCGGAAGCTCTCGCCATTGGCGTTCAAATCGATCTGATCGAGGTCGTCCCGTGCGTCGTCAGTCCCTGCCTTCATTTGCCAATTGTCAATCCAGGCGTCGAAGGGTTCGCCTTTGACCCCCGCCTGCCCCACGCCTCCCCGCGCCAGCCGTTCGGCAACATGGTGGCGGCTCGCAGTCGTCACGGCTGCGTGGCCAATCCAAATTTGAGGGTCGGACCATCCGGGGCGCTCCACAGGTTCAAGCGCAGAACGAAAAAGTGTCCATTGGACGCCCATGCGCTGTCCATCGGCCGTCTGCAGATTTGCAGTAACGTACCACCACTCGATCTTGAAACCGGGATGCGGCTTGTGGTCTTTTGGAAAGACGAGTTCAACGCCGCGTGTGGGAATGCTGAAGCCTTCGGCATTTGACCCGAGGCCCGCAAAGCCTTGCCCCATGACCGGCGTGGGCAAGGAAGTGCATGAAGCGCAAAGGAGCAGGAGAATGGCTTTAGCGTTCACTGGCGAATATCCTCAGAAGATCAGCCGGCGCGGTTTTAGCAAGCCGTCGAACAGGGATCAGGACCGAAATGATGGCGGCAAGCAGGGCAACAAGACCCAGCCTCAGCCAGTCCAGCGGAAACAGGATCAGCGGTAGTCGCCATCCGAAAGCCTCTACATTGATGATTGCCAGCAAAACCCAAGCCAGTCCCAGCCCGACAGGGATGGCGGCAATGAATGTCACAAGCCATAGCGCAAGAGTTCGCAGGAGCTCCAGCATCGCAAGGTCGCGGCGACGAAGTCCAAGTGCCCAGACAGGAGCAAGCTGCGGCAGTCGAAGCGAAGCGAGCGTAAGCTGGCTCGAAAACATGGCAAAACCCGCCACGGCGAGCGTGAGCACATTAAGCGCGCCGGTGACCGCAAACGTCTGTTCGAAGATTGCAGCAGACTGCCGTTTCAGCGAGACCTGGTCGACAATATTGGCTTCGGGCAGGCCGAACTCAGTCATGAGGCATTGTCTGAAGCCCGCAACCTCCTGTGGCTGCATGCGAAGGCCGTATCTCAGCTTTTCCACGTCCGGGTAGTGCTGGACAAGGGCATCAAGACCAATGATGACCTCGCCCCTCGGATTGCCATAGTCGGAAAACACCCCCACGACCCGGGCTTTCCAGCCACCTGGCATTTCTATCTCTGCGCCGGGCGACGCCTTTCCTGACCTCCAGAACAGTTCGTTGACCAGTGCACCCTTCCCGCTCGCAATCTCGTCCCATGTTGCGAGCGCACCCGAAATCAACGGCCAATGATCCCTGTATGTCGCATCGTCAGCGACGCCGAAGATGCGGACGTCCTGCCCCGAAATTTCCCCTTCCGTACTCCAGATGGGTAGAACCGCCCTTGCATGGTGTGGAAACCACTGCCGCAGATGCGCAGCTTCAGCCTCGTCACGGGCCGTCACATAGACCTCTGCGGCCAGGCGCTGATCGAGCCATCCCACAAAGGTTTGCCTGAAGCTTGAGACCATGGTGCCGACCCCGATATTGGCCGACAAAGCGAGCAGCAATGCCATCAGCGCCAGGGAAAGACCCGGCAGTTGCTGGCGCGTATCGGCGAGAAACCAGCGGGTCAGTCCGTGTCCGGAGATGTGTTCGGCCGCTCTCATGCCCAGTGCCAGCAAGGTTGGAAGAATGAGTGCAGCGCCCAGAAGAAGCGCTGCAAGCACTGCGAAACCTGAAATGAGCCCCCCGCCCAGCAACACAAGCGCGCCGGATACAAAGAGCAGAACCATCCCGGCGGCCGCCTGATGGAGGAGGCTTCTCGTGGACACCATCGCCCACGCCCTCCCTGTGCCGTGGACAGTATGGGCATCCGCCAGACGCGGAGGAGATGTTGAAGCGAGGAGAGCCCGGTCCCCACCAGCGCCATTGCAAGGCCGGCAATCCACCATTCAGGCCGCAGCGAGAGTGAACCGGCAACACTGGCCCCGTAAAGACCACGCAGCGTCGCGGCCACGCCCGGCAATAGAGCCGATGCGACCACGTATCCGACAACAATGCCCAGCGCTCCCGATACCAGCGCAAAGAGCGCGGTTTCGATAACCAGCATCGCGGTCAGGGAGCGAAGTGAGACCCCGAGCGACCGCATGGTCCTGAACGACCCACGCCGTTGCTCGAACGACAAGCCCGTTGCGGAATACACGATGAAGAGACCGACAACGAAGGCAAGAAAACCAAATGCGGTCAGGTTGAGATGAAAACTGTCCGTGAGCCTTGCAACGTCGGGCCTGCTTCTTGCGTGTTCGAGGGAAAGTTCAGGGGCTATGTTTCCGATCGTCGGAAGATCGGGGTCTTGCGATGGCGAAACGATAAGCCGGCTCAGGTCACCATTGCGTTTCAACAGGCGGTCAGCCGTGGAAATATCGACAAATGCTGCGCCGTCGGGGAGGTCCGCTCGTGCCTTAAGGGAAAGGCCAGAGGTATCTTTCAATGTGGCAGCCGTTGCAGGCGAAACGATCATCTGTCCGGGCGTCTGGATGAATAACACCAGCCCGGACGGATCAGATGGTGCAGGCACCATTCCTTCGGACGGCATGGTCAGGGGGTCGATGCCGATAAGCCTGATACGCGTCGTACCAAACCTGTAATCGCCTTCAATGATCGGAGAGACGTGCAAACCCGTCCTTCGAAGCCGGGCATATGTTTGGGAGGAAATTCTGCCGCCGTCCTTTGCCACCAGTTGATCCAGCTGGTTTTGCGCCAGGACCGAGGCCGCCCGGTCATAACTTGCTCTGGCTTCGGCATTGATTGCCTGGACGGCGCACCAGAGGCCGGTTGCGAGCGTGACGCCGACAATGAGGGTGATAAGCTGAAGCGGTCTGTAGCGCCAGTGTGAGAGCAGCGCCCGGAAAGCGGTCCAGTTCATTGCGAAACCTTCCCGCCACTCAGCGCGAGACGCCGATCGAGTTTTACCGCCAGCCGGCTGGAATGGGTCACCAGGAGGAGTGTGATCTGCGCGGACTTTGTCAGTCTCAACATGAGATCGATGACGATATCAGCCGTCGTCTCATCGAGATTACCCGTCGGCTCATCGGCAAGGATGAGGGGCGGTCTTGCCGCAAGCGTACGTCCGATCGCCACCCTTTGCTGCTGACCGCCGGAGAGCTGTTCGGGATAGCGTGCAAGCAGCTCTCCGATCCCGAGCGCCTCGACCAGGCTTTTTTCCCAGACCGGGTCGAAACGGCCCGCCAGCCGGGCATGAAACGAGATATTGGATCCGACATCGAGGCTCGGAATGAGATTGAACTGCTGGAAGATCAATCCCACCTCCCGGCGTCGGAAGCTCGCTCGACCGGCCTCGTCGAGATCGGTGATTTTCCGACCCCTCACCGTGATAATGCCGCTGTCGGGCAAATCAAGGCCGCCGGCCAGATGCAAAAGCGTACTCTTTCCACTGCCGGATTCCCCCGTCAGGGCAAGACTTTCGCCTGCTTCAAGTGAAAGGTCGACGCCGTTCAGGACCGGGATATTGCCTTCGGCTGTCTGGTAGGATTTCTTGATGCCGGAAAGTGAAAGGACCATGGCTCTTCGATCTCTGCTTCGTCCTATATGGACCGATATGCAGGCGGATCTCAACCGGTTTAGATACCGATATTCCACGCGCAGCCTAAACGACCGCACCGTTTCTGGCTGTAAAGTCGCCCTCCCCTCTGGCATCTCTCCTCGCCCGTTCCGAGTTTGAGAACGCTCACCGTAGGCTTCCGACAGTCATGGCGGCTCTCGAGGATCGGATGGATGGACGAACGACATGATCAACCTGAAGGTTTTATGTCGCGGCGCCTTAGATAGTTTGTGAGCCGGGCACCATCCAGACAGCGGACTGCACAATGACGGGTTCATCGTGCGAAAATCTCTTCTGCATAAAAGAAAGACGCGACGTCTGAACCCGCTCTTGCTCTGCTGTGGTCTTGCGAACGCGGTGACGCGGTCGGCGCAGGCGCCCAAAGAGAGCCGCCTGCGCATCCGCTCGCAGCGTCAAGGAAGGTGCCTTGGCGCCCTCGGTTTTTTCAGCGTATCCATGAGTTCCAGCGCTGCACCAGCATGCCCATGTTCGCGTTGATCCATTGTGCATCAGGGACGATGATCCGGTTTTCAACATCTGCCGCAGATGGGAGGGTGGCGCGAGCCTCAGATGACATCTGCGAAATCGCTTTCTGACTTGGAGGAGTGCAAGAAAGCGTTTCGCAGGCTTTGGCCTGCGCCGCAGGATTCCTTAGCCAGAACTCAATGAGCTTCAGCGCATTTTCCCGATTCGGTGCGCCACGCACGAGCGCTATGCGATCGCCCACAAGAAATGCGCCATCGTAACTCCAGCCTATCTTGTAACCTTCTGCTTTCAAGGCCTTCGCGCGCGTCAACCAGATCTGTCCAACGCGATACTCGTCATTGCGAAATGCTTGAACGCTTTGATCTCCCGTCCTCCACCAAACCTGTACACTGTCCCTGAGTTCGTCAAGCTTGCGAAATGCTCGATCTACATCAAGTGGGAAAAGTTTTTCTCTCGGCACTCCGTCCGCGAGCAATGCTGCGGCCAACACTCTCCATGGATCGTCAAAATTAGGAAAACTTCGAGCACCCGGAAACTTCGCCAGATCCCACATGTCAGCCCAAGTTTGAGGGTTGCTGCCGTTCTCATTCAGTTTGTAAGCCAAAAGGGTGGAGGTTGACTGCAATTTCGCCCCGCCGCGCGTACAAGAGTCGGCCAGCAGGTCCGTGCTGTTAATGAACTGCATGCAAAAGTCTGACAGGTCTTCCGTTATGGCGAAGTGTGCGTCGGATCCAGCTTGGATTTCGCCATCCAGATAGAGGTCCCATGTGACGTTGCCTGTTTGAACCATAGCAGTGACCTTCGCCCGCTTCTCCGCATCTGTTCCAGAAACAGTGACGACTTTTATTCCTGTCGCTTTCGTGAAGGGCTCGAACCACGCTTCACGCAGCGCCTTTTCGTAGGTACCTCCCGTAGTAGCAATGACCACACGTTGCTCGGCACTCGCCTTTTCAAGCCCAAGAGCGAACATGAGAGCGAAGGCGACGAACACGTAAAACGCGGATTTCAGGCAAGCCTTCGGCGTCTGATCCGATCTGATCATTTCAAATCCTCTTCAGTTAATGTGGAGTTAGTGTCTGCTTCGAGTAGTCAGAAGTTGCGCCGCCGTCATGAGCACGAGTGAGATCGCGACGAGCACGGTTGACGCGGCGGCGATCACTGGCGTGAGATTGAAATCGATATCTTCGAACATCTTGCGTCCAATCGACTTCCCGCCAATGTCAGAGATGAAGAACGAAACCGTCGCGTCATCGAACGACGCAAGAAATGCAAAGACCGAAGCCGCGGCGACGCTCGGGCCAATATTAGGCAGCATCACGAGGAAAAAGCTCTGGAATCGATTTGCGCCGCAGTTGAGAGCCGCGAGTTCGAGCGAAGGGTCAAACTTCTGCACCGCAGCACCCACCACGATCATGACATAGGGGATGGCTAAAACTGTGTGCGCGAGAACAAAGCCTGCAAACGTCCCCGTTACTCTCCACGGTGAGAACACCAGGTAAAGCGATACACCCAGAACTACGTGCGGGACGATCATTGGCCCAAGCGCAAGGCTTTGCAGAAGCCCCTTAAAAGGCAATCTACTCTTTGCGAGCGCTAGCGCTGCTGTCGTGCCAATGGTTGTTGCCACGATAGCTGTCGCGAATGCGACCTGCAGGCTGAACAATGTTGCCGACATCCAGTCAGGATCAGAGAAATACGCCCTATACCATTTTAAAGTGAGGCCTTGCGGTGGAAACGCAAGGTAGCTGCCGTCATTCAGGCTCATCGGGACGACGAGAAATGTCGGCAGGATCAAGAATACCGTTATCAGGAAGACGAAGAAGCCTGCGGTATAGATCCGTACGATATTGCGATACCGTCCGACGGCATTGCGCAGTGGCCGCGCCAAAGAAGGCCGGACCGGAAATGTTGAGCTATCAGATGCCACTGTTCAGCCCCTTGCTTAGCGAAAGTGTTCTTCGAAATATGATTACGACGGCAAGCGTGACGACCAACAGTGAGGTTGAGAGCGCAGCCGCAAAAGGCCAATCGAGCAGGACAGTCGTCTGTTGACCGATGAGCGTTGCCACCATGAGCGATCCTGCTCCCCCTACCAACGCCGGGGTGACGTAGAAACCGAGTGCAAGAACGAAACTGATAACGCAGCCCGCAAATATCCCAGGAAGGCTCAGAGGAACAATGATCGCGCGAAAGGCGTGCAATCGAGTTGAGCCAAGATTCATTGCCGCCTGAACGTACTCGGGGGGGATAGCCCGCAGTGCCGCAAAGATAGGCATGATCATGAAGGGAAGAAGGACATGGGTCATTGCGACGATGACCGCACCCTGTGTGTAGATCATGCGCAGGGGCTCGTCGATGAGCTTGGTCGAGAGAAGTGCCTGGTTGATAATGCCGGTTCTCTGAAGCAGCACAATCCAAGCATATGATCGGACCAAGACCGATGTCCAGAGCGGAATGAGCACGCATCCCGTCAATATGAGGGTCCAGGGGTGTTTGAGCCGGACCATCGCGTTGGCTACAGGAAAGCCTAGGAGCAGGCAGCAGCACATAACCGCAAGTGCCACGACCGTCGTGGAGAACAGGACGTTTAGATAAAGCGGGTCGCGAAAGATGCGGATGTACAGCTCCAGGCTCATGTCCGGCATACTGAGTGCGACGAGCCTTGCCAGAGGATAAACGAATCCTGTCAAAAGCATGAGTGCAGCTGGCAGAAGCAAAAGCAATGCGCCTGCATGGGAATATGTTTTTGCAGAGGGCGTAGAAAACATCACGCTTTGTAAATTGGCGATTGCTCTGGAAGCGAGTGAAGAAGCGCTCATGCCGCAGACGTCTCCTCTTTTGAAAAAAAGCTGACAGCCTGCGGGTCGGGTACGAGATCGACCGTATCACCGGCGCGGAAATTTACCTCACTTCCGGTCACGACCTGAACCTCCACCAGCGGTGATCCAGGCAGGTCCAGACGGACCATGTACGCATGGAATGATCCAACGAATGCAAGGCTCTCGATCTGAGCTGGTATTGCCCCAAAACCTCGAGGACCTCGTTTTTTCAAGGCGATCCTCTCGGGACGCATGGCCAGGATTACCTCGTCACCAAGCCGGAGTGCCGCCCGTGCCGCATCGACAGAAGCGGTCCGGACAAATACGTCGTCCGCCAATCGCACGAGCATCCCGTCGTCTTCAAAAGAAACAATCTCTCCTCCGACGAAGCTCATTTTTCCGACGAAATCAGCAACAAAACGGGTTGCGGGCGCGTGGTAAAGACTAGAAGGAGCCCCTATCTGGACGATGTTTCCGCCCTGCATTATCGCAACGCGATCGGACATCGTCAGCGCTTCTTCCTGATCATGCGTTACGTAAAGGACGGTTGCTCCCACCTGTCTCTGGATGCGCTTGATTTCGAACTGCATGGCTTCACGCAATTTCTTGTCAAGCGCGCCGAGGGGCTCGTCCATCAGCATAACGGGCGGCTCAAACGCAAGCGCTCGTGCGACCGCCACACGCTGCTGCTGGCCACCCGAAAGTTCAGAAGGAAACCTGTCAGCAAAACCGGCTAGGTGAACGAGGTCAAGCATGTCGTCTGCCCGCTGCCTCCATCCGGAGCGCCACCGCGATCTGAGCTTTAGCGGGAAAGCAATGTTCTGACGGACAGTGAGATGGGGGAAAAGCGCGTATTTCTGAAAGACCATCCCGATATTTCGCTTATTCGGCGCAAGGTCGGTCACGTCTCGGTCGCCGATCACGATCCTGCCTGCCGTGGGACGCTCAAAACCGGCAATCATCGTCAGGACGCTGGTCTTGCCTGACCCAGATGGGCCCAGCACTGACACGAACTCGCCTGGCTCCACGCGGACGTCAACACCAGCGACTGCAACGACGTTGCCATAGCTCTTCGCGAGCCCGTCAAGATTTAGAGTCTCACCTATCAATACCTCACCCCTCCGTTTTTTATTGCCGCGACGAACGTGAAAACGAGTGCTCGGAGCGGCTTTCAAGATTATCTTGCCAAGCCAGCGACGCGTAACAGGATTAGATGCTAACAGCGTTTATGATGTCACATAGCGTTCGCAAAAACTTTGCATTCCATTTTTGTGACATCAAAAATGTGATGAGTCAACGGAACATGAGGGGAAAATGATCGACATTTTACGTGATGAGAGCGATACCGGCGCCCAAGGCCAGCGAATGGGAAGCATGGTTTATGACGTGCTACGGGAGAGAATGATCCGCGGCAGCTACCCTCCCGGGCACAAGTTTACTGTCCGGGGGATAGCCAGTGAACTCGACGTGAGCACGACGCCTGCCCGCGACGCGTTGAACCGCCTGACAACGGAATCGGTACTTGTTTTTTCCGGCCCCAAGACGCTCATCGTTCCGACGCTCACAAAGGCGGAATTACGCGATATCACCGTTACGAGGATCGCCCTGGAAGGAACCGCCGCTGAATACGGGGCAAGGAATCCCGACGAAGCGACAAATAGAAAACTCATTGATATACAAAGAGTTATAAACGAGAATTTAGCAGCGGGCCGGTATCACGATGCTCTGTGGCACAACAAGGAATTCCACTTTGCCATCTATAATCTATCCGGACTGACCGGCCTGCTCAGCATGATTGAAACCCTGTGGGCGCGCATTGGCCCTACACTTCTCAACCTCTACCCCGAGTACGCGCAAAACCGCCAGGGCGTCCACAATCACATGGTCGCGATTGAGGCTCTTATTGACAAAGACCCGGCCGGCGTGCGGGCGGCGATAGAGAACGATATCAGGGAGGGTTACCGCAAACTTCGCAACGCCGTATCGGTGACAGACGAATTATAACCTGAACTTAAAATTGACGTCACATATTGACTCATCAAGTTTTTGTTGCAACAAAATTGCAAATGGCGGGCGCAGATTGCCTGTCTTCCTCCAGGACAAGGGTTTTATGGTTCAATGCTGTCATCGTCGAATACCCCGCTAACAGGTCCCAACGACCGGCAAACGTCCATCGCGTTCTTTGAACGCGCCTCCACCGTTTTTCCAGGCGGTGTCACACGCGCGACAATTGAGCTGGATCCCCACCCGATCTTTGTTGCCTACGGGGAAGGCGCGTTTGTGACCGACGTCGACGGGCACCGTATGCTGGATCTAAACAATAACTTCACAACCCTGATCCACGGACATGCCTATCCCCCAATAACTGAAGCGATTGCCGGACTACTAAGAACAGGCAGTTGCTTTGCTAATCCGATGAACCATGAAATCGATCTGGCCGAATTGCTAGTAGGCAGGATTCCGGCTGTTGAGCAGGTCCGCTTCGTCGCGAGTGGAACGGAAGCCGTTATGTTTGCCATCAAAGCCGCTAGAGCAACGACCGGCCGGGTCGCAATCGCTCGGGTGGAGGGTGCGTACCACGGCGCATATGACTGGGCGGAGGCGGGCCAGCACGCATCGTCGAATACGCCCTGCGCCGCCTATCCAGGAATGCCAGCAAGCGTCATAGATGACGTCGTGCTCCTCCAATTTAACTGCCCCGCAGAGTTGGAGCAACAGATCGCGATGAATGCCGGGCGCCTTGCGGCTATTCTTATCGATCCGATGCCCAGCCGGGCAGGCCTCATAGAGCCAACAGAGGAGTTCATCGCAACTATCAACAAGGTGGCGAAGCAACATGGGATCGTCATTATCGCGGATGAAGTCCTGAACCTCCGCCAGGGCTTCGCTGGAGCTTCAGCGCGCTACGGTCTGAAGCCGGATCTCGTCACAATGGGGAAGATCATCGGCGGTGGCTTTCCAATAGGGGCAGTCGGTGGACGTCGGGAGATCATGTCGGCCTTTGGCAAGCAAGGAAGTAAGGCGCCATTGACGCAAGGCGGAACCTTTGCTGCAAATCCCGTGTCGATGGTCGCTGGCCGTCTTGCGATGGAAGCCCTGACGCAAGATGCTTTCCAACGTCTCGAACATATGGGCAACCTGGTTCGCGAGGGGTTGAGGTCACGCATCGAACGTCACGGCGCAAATCTGAGCGTGACGGGAGCGGCTTCGCTTTTTCGAATACACGCCAAGAAAGTGGCGCCGGTTTCTTATCAGGACAGCATTCCGACAGCTTCGGAAGACGTCGTTTTGAAACTGCTGCGCAGGCACTTTGCAAACAATGGGATCTTGATGCCCTACGGCGCCGCTGCGTCGCTATCAACGCCCATGACGGACAATGACATGGGTGACATTGTTTCCGTCTTTGACGATTTCCTCGTGAATCTCGATCGACATGCCTGGGAGGCCGCATAATGGATACTGCAGTTCATGAAACAACCGTCGCTGAGCGTATTGCCAAAGCGTTGAGGCGCCATGATGTGGAGGTAATCTTTGGACAAAGCCTTCCGTCGGCGGTCATTTTGGCGGCCGAAAAGATCGGTATAACTCAGATAGCCTATCGTCAGGAAAACATGGGTGGCGCCATGGCCGATGGTTACGCCAGGCGTTCGGGCAAAATCGGGATCGTGGCAGCCCAGAACGGGCCCGCGGCGGCGCTGCTGGTTGCTCCGCTGGCTGAAGCACTCAAGGCTAGCGTCCCGGTCGTAGCACTTGTCCAGGATGTGGAGCGTGATCAGACTGATCGGAACGCGTTTCAGGACCTCGATCACATCGGCCTGTTTCAGTCATGCACAAAATGGGTTCGTCGTGTTTCCGTGGAAGAGCGGATAGACGATTACATCGATGCCGCGTTCACCGCCGCCTCGTCTGGTAGAGCAGGTCCCGCAGTCCTGCTTCTTCCTGCGGATCTTTTGCGATCCGTATCTACTACCCCTTCAAGGAGAAGAACGAACAATCTCGGCCATTGGCCGCTCGACAGATCACGTCCCGCCGACAAAGATCTTGATATCGCTGCGAAAGCGATTGCGAACGCACGCGCACCTGTCGTGATAGCAGGCGGCGGCATCCACGCCTCCGGGGCTGCCCAGCAGTTGCGACTACTGCAGGACGAATGCTCGATACCTGTCTTCACAACGAATATGGGCAAGGGCTCAGTTGATGAGTGGCACCCTCTTTCAGGAGGGGTACTGGCATCTCTTGTCGGTCCGAAGTCACTGGGTCGACACACGGTCGAGATCGTTCGGGAAGCGGATCTTGTCGTCTTAATCGGCACGAGGACGAACCAGAATGGAACAGACAACTGGCGCCAGTATAGTCCTGATGCCCAGATTATTCACATAGATACCGATCCACAGGAGGTCGGCCGGAATTTTGAGGCAATTCGTCTTGTTGGTGACGCACGGGAGACCTTGGCCGGCCTACGCGAAAGGATCAGGCTTTGTGACTTGCACCTGAGAACCGTTTCCCGCGAGGCTGTCTGCAACCGTCTTCGGGAAAGCTGGAGGAAATTCAATGATGATCGCAGAGGCTATTACAGCTCTGAGGCCTCACCGCTTCGTCCCGAACGGATTATGGCCGAACTTCAGGGAGTTATCGATGAAAACACCACAGTGGTGGCGGACGCTAGTTATTCATCGATGTGGGTCCTCGGACAACTCAGAATTTCTTCCGAAAGGACACGTGTGCTCACCCCCCGGGGTCTTGCAGGACTTGGGTGGGGAGTTCCCCTTGCAATCGGAGCCAAGGTCGCCGCACCTGAGAGCGATGTTGTAGCGCTGGTGGGAGATGGGGGATTTGCGCACAGCTGGGCCGAGCTTGAAACCCTGGTCCGCATGCAAATTCCGATCACGATCATCGTGCTAAACAACGGAATTCTTGGCTTCCAGCGTGATGCCGAAACTGTAAAATTCGGAAAGTACACAACCGCCTGCCATTTTGCAGAGGTCGATCACGTCAAGATTGCACACGCGTGCGGATGCGATGCGGTCCGTGTCACGCAACCGCAGGACCTCAAGGCCCATATGCAAAAGGTCAAGAAAAGAAAGTTGCCGTTGCTGATAGAGGCTATGACCGATCCCGAAGCTCACCCGGCACTTTCTCTCTTTGCTCAGATGGACAGTGCGGCATGACGAGAGATCGCCAGAGCCGAGTCGCAGTGGTCGCCGGAGGCACGTCCGGTATCGGACTGTCGGTTGCACGACATTTACTCGGTATTGGCCACAAGGTCGCGGTTTTTGGGCAGACAGAAAGCGCGGCGAAGGCCGCGCGCTCGTCCTTCGAGGCTGAGATAACATCTAACCAGCTATTGGTCGGTTGTTGCGACGTCAGAAATCCAGGCGAGGTTGCCGATTTCTTTCGCGATGTCGAAACCTTGTGGTCGTCCACTGCGCTACTGGTTTATTGCGCGGGCATTTCGCCGAAAGCAACGGACGGTGTGGCCAAGCGATTTACCTCGGTTGACCTGGACGAGTGGAATGATGTGCTGGACGTGAACTTGACGGGCGCCATGCTCTGCTGTCAAGCAGCCTTACCAGGTATGGTCGACAAGGGATTTGGCCGGATTGTCCTCATCGGCTCGCTTGCAGGACGAACACGGCCTATGATCGCCGGTGCGGCATATGCAGCATCAAAAGCCGGGCTCGCTGGCCTGGCCCGTGCGCTCGTCAGCGAATTTTCAGCCGACGGGATTACAATCAATGTCGCCGCTCCGGGTCGCATCTTGACGCCAATGGCGGGAACCGCAGCGACGTCAGTCAATCTCGAGGCAGTAAAACGAATACCCACCAGGAGACTAGGAGAGGCCGAAGAAGTGGCACGGCTGGTCGGCTTTTTAGTCTCCGATGAAGCCGCTTTCATCAATGGAGCGATCATAGACATCAACGGCGGCGAGTACACGCCCGCCTGACCCACAAATTGTCAGACGCAGAAACAAAGCGAAGGGAGATGCTCTTGCGTCACTCGATCTTAATCCACACGACTGACCCGGAGCTCTACCTGATTTTGCGTTACATTCTCGAGCAGGCCGGCCACGACGTCGACCTGCTGCCGAGCCTCGACATGTTTTTACCGGATGAAGCGAATAGTCAGCCACACCGCCGCACGGTACTGATCTGCCTTGCAATGGACGATCTGCTCCGCTCAGCGGTTCTTATAAAGAAAGAACAGCCGGACATTCGAGTTGTCGGCTTCCCACTTGACAATAAAAAGATGGGCGGCGTTCAATCATCCGTGTTTGACTATCTGGTGAGGCGCCCTTTTGACCCGGGCAACCTGCTTGAGTTTCTCAAGTTTGGCCTGCGTTGCAACACAACCGCACCAACTGATGTCAGCGTTTTTCTCGATGACGTGGAAATCAATGTTGCATCCGTCCGGGTCCGGCGGGGTGAGACGCACATCAGTCTTTCGCCCCTGCATTTCAGGATCCTGTTGTATCTGGCAAGAAACACAGACAGGGTCGTCAGCCGGGACGAACTCATCCGGAATTGCTGGCCCGAGGATGCCGATGTCGAACCGCGTACAGTGGACATTCACATCGGCAAAATAAGACGGTCTTTGAACCGACACGGCCACAACGTCATCAGAACCGTGCGCTCCGCAGGATATTCGGCCACAAAATAATAATCCGGCGCGCACAATTCATACGTCAGCAAGCGACCGAAAAACTCTGGCCCAAAAAAGAAAATCGCGATCCCTCCCGTCGAGGCGTGCATCAATAGCACTGAAGGCGACGGCGAGCGCGGCATCTGTACCGAAAATCACTCTGGCAATTGCCGTGGCGTCGGCTTCATCGCAAGACGTGAGAATGTCATCGCCGGCGCTATGGGCAATGCCTGTACTTTTCCAACTACGCATGTAACCTCCGAGCCACCCGGCGCGGAACAACGAATTTGCCGGGCGTTCAGGCTCGTTTCAGAGATGCAGAGCGCAGCGCCTGCATGTTCGCCCATGGCTATTCGATCAGGTTACGGCTTTCCCGCCCATGAAGCGCAATGGGCCGCAAGAAAGCATCTTTATGATGTCACATAATACGCTCTGACTTCAAGCGACTTGCCGGTATATCGAGGATAATTTGTTGATTATTCTATTTTACATAGATGGCTACCGGTGATTGCATTATTTTTTGTGACATCATATGACGGCTACTAAAAGACGTTATGTATTGAGGATCTGAGATGCAGCACGGGATAGAGACCAAAGCCGCAGTCGCAATTCTTACGGAGAACGCGGACTATTATGCGATGCTCAAGCACATTCTCTCTACGGAGGGCACGCGGGCGGTTCTCTGCGATAGAAACGAAATCGGCGACAAAGTTGCCCAGCCGGACATCGTCGGACTGATCCTCGACGTGGATCGCGATCACCATGGGGCAGCCATCATCTGCCAACGCATCAAATCGTGTGACAAGACGGAAAAACTGCCAGTACTTGCCATCATTCCCAACGGCGACACGGAAGCCTATATGGAACTCATGCGTGCAGGCGCGGATCAGTGCCTGATCCGCCCATTCTGGCCGCCACATCTGCTGGGCTTTCTCGAAGGCATAAACCCTGTACGGCAACAACCAGTCGCGACAACGTCACAAAACGCATCCCTTAAACTGGGCGAAATCGAGCTTTGGCCAGAACGCAAACGCGTTTTGGTTAGCGGCGTCGAGCTCACTTTGGGACCGATTGAGTTCAAATTGCTCGAGCACCTTCTTACGGCTCCCGGGAGAGTGTTCAGTCGAGACGAGTTGATAACAGCGGCGTGGCCGAATGAGGTTTACGTGCAACCACGGACGGTTGACGTTCACATTGGCCGTATCAGGCGGCACCTGAAGAAAGCGGCGGGCTTCGACATCATCAGAACCGCGAGATCAAGCGGCTACGCCATCGATGTAGCCGCGCAGCCGGCGTAAGCGCCGTTCTGGTTTATGACGCCAAAGGTTTACAGAGATTTCTCAAAATCTTCCGAGAGCGTTTGTTGATCGTTGCGATAATTTGCCGATCCTGCATGCATCTTTTTGGTTAGGGGACCTGAGAAATGTCGACCGACAAAACGCAGCAGCATGCAAGCCGAAACACCGGGGGATTGATAGATCATGCGCAAGACTACTTTAACGCGGCTCACCAGCAGGGCTTGATGGCCCTATATGCGCGGCCAAGGGCTGCGAGGCAGGTAGACATCGTTTTTGACGGCTTTCCATCACAGCGCATCACTGATTTCGTGCGTTGTTCATATCTGGGCCTCGACAATCACCCGCTCATCATAGACGGCGCGATCAAGGCGATTGAGGAATACCGGGCACTGCACTGGTCATGCGCAAGGACCCGACTGAATTTTGCAATCCTCCGCGACTTGGAAAATTCGCTTTCAGATCTCTTCCAGGCGAGGGTCATCACCTACACAACGGTGCTGGCGGCGAACATGGGAGCATTACCTATCGTCGCCTCCGGACACCTCACCGGCGGCATCAGGCCGATGATGGTTTTTGACCGTCACGCGCACGCAACACTCGCCTTTCACAAGGGCACAATCGCTCTGGAAACGCAGGTCCGTACGTTGGCCCATAATGATCTAGATGCATTGGAGGAGTTGTGCCGGTCCAACAGGGCCGTGGCTTACGTTTGCGACGGCGTCTACTCGATGGGTGGAAATGCGCCCATTAGGGATCTGCGCTACTTGCAGGATCGATACGGTCTGTTTCTCTACATCGATGACGCCCACGGCGTATCAATCTGCGGGAAGAACGGTGAAGGATTTGTGCGGTCACAATACGGAAACGAACTCGGCGAGCGAACTATCATAGCCGCGTCGCTCGGAAAGGGTTTTGGCGCCTCGGGCGGAATGTTGATGCTTGGTACGGCGCGTCAGGAAGAACTATTCCGTCGTTTTGCTGTCGCGCACGCATTTTCTGCGTCATTGAATGTTGCGGCAATTGGTGCAGTTTCAGGTTCGTTGACAATACACCGCAGCGACGAGCTTTTGCGAAGACAGCTGGCTCTCAGTTCCAATATCGCACTTCTGGACTCGATGTTGGTGACAGAGCAAAGCGGAGCTCCCTTGCCAATTCGGACGGTGAACCTTGGCACCGAAGAGCGTGCCGTCAATGGGACCCGGGCGCTGCTCGATCGGGGAATTTACGGCTCGGCGATCTTCTTCCCGACAGTTGCGAAGGGGAAGGCCGGCATTCGCGTTTGTGTCACCTCGGACCATACACCTGAGGAAATCACGGGACTTTGCACAGCTCTGTCAGAGATCATGGATGACCAGGCAATATCGTAAGTCCGCATCAGGCTGTAGTCGCCCAGAAGGCCGGTCTTGCGACTAGAATGAGCGGCGGGTTTTGCGGATAGCAACATTTGTTGCCAGCAAAGTGTGATGTAAACTACAGATTGAGGCGGACGAATCCAGCCTGTTGCGGAGAAGAGAAGACATTTGCCGACCATGAAAACATCGCTCGATCATATTCCCCCGCAAATACAAACGGAGCTCCAGCGCGCGCTGGAGATTATTCACGAAGAATTCGAGGATGCCCTGGAGGGCGGCACGGCGAAATTCAAAAAGCGTGGCCGCATCCTGAAGATCATCCTCTTCGGATCCTATGCCAGAGGTACGCAGGTGGACGAACCGTTCACATCCAAGGGGTATAGATCTGATTTCGATCTTCTTGTGATCGTCAACAACCGCAAGCTGACGGATTTTGCCGAATATTGGTACAAGGCTGCCGACAGGTTGATCCGTGACAAGATGATAAAGAGACCCGTGCAGATCATCGTCCACTCGCTGCGGGAAGTGAACACATCTTTGCAGGAGAGCCAGCATTTCTTTTCCGACATCCGCAAGGAAGGCATCGCGCTTTATGAGCTGGACGACAAGCCGCTCGCAGAGCCCAAGACTTTGACGCCGGAAGAGCAATTACGCGTGGCAAAAGAGCATTTTGAGAAGCGTTTTGGCGCGGGAAGAAACTTTGCGGCACTTTCTGACGCTGCTTTACAAAAGGGAATGATCAGTGAAGCTGCATTCCTCCTACACCAAGCAATCGAGCAGGCCTATGCCAGCGTTCTTTTGACGCTGACGAACTACACGCCGGCGTCTCACAACCTGAAAGTCCTGCGATCCTTCGCAGAAGAACGGGATCGTCGACTGATCGAGGCCTTCCCTCGCGATCACCATCGGGAGAGAGCATGGTTCAATACGATAAACGAAGCATACGTAAAAGCACGCTACTCAAGCCAGTACAAAATCAGTCAGGAAGCGCTTGACTGGATTGGCGAGCGAGCAACGCTGCTGCTCAGTCTGGTGGGAGAGGTATGCCGCGATCATATATCGGCGCTTGAGAGAGACGCCGGTCGTGAGATTGCCGAGCAAGGCGCGGCTGAAGAATAGCGGGCTAAAGCGCTTTCCCAAATTAACTTTAACTTGGTAGTGGACCTTGGCGGCTAGCGGCACAGTCGTTCATTAATTGCGCGTTGTGGAGTTCCGAATGAAGAATCCGGGAAGGAATGATGACCGTCAAACTGTTGTTACGTGACTTTGACCGTCTGTTGCGTCGGATCGACGTTTTCGTGCAGTATCCTCGCTGTCAATTTCGGAAAACTCTAAGTGTATGATCCACTTTATTACAAAACGGTGTTTGCGTTACAAGCTGCAGCTGCTCCAGCCTTATTGTTTTTCTGACCAGTCGCCGAGAATTTCTTATGGCCAAACACATTTCCGAAACGTTTGTGTCGATCCCGAATTCGGATCGGACGATCGATCTGCTGTGCGCAGCCCTGCGGTGTTGGTCTTTTTCAACCACCACCAATCATTCCGAACGACTTCTTACCTTTGACGACGGGAGAGTCATCATCACCAACTTAGACGGTAGCCTCCACCTTCGTGTGGAGGCCGAGGATCCTTTAATACTCCTCGGGATGCGGTCCGTGCTGCAGGCAGCCCTCTATAAGGTCGCTACCAGTATGCTTCCGAATGTCGAATGGCACCGCGCCGATGGCGAGCCCCTCGAGTGACCGGGCCACAGGTAGAGAGCGCCCGCTACGGATAACACAAGATGGCTTCGGATCAGGTCGCCTCTCAACTTTCCCGGAAAGACAAGCGAGTTAAGGGCATAGCCGACAAATTTGTGAAGTTGCCTTTCCCCGCCTTCCGGCAAATCTCCGCCACCGGCACGCCGTCGTCGCCCTGCTTAAAAATGAACGACTTCTGGGCGTCCGAGAAGTTCGATGCCTTCATACTTCCGCTCCTTGTCCCAACCGGGAAGTTATCGCGGAAAACTCCAGTTATGAACTGGTCCAGTTTTCAGGGATCGGAGCAGTAAGCGGTGTTTTCCTTGCACATTGACCAAGCTCGATTGGGCTTTCCGAAAAATGCCGCTACGACATTGATGGCAAGGTCAGAATGCGCGAATACGCTTGCAGGTGGGGCTATACGATTTATCTTCCGATTTCGCTTCCAAGACGATCAGCGGCTTGCCGTCGTCGCCCGGCAACAAAAAGTCGATGAATCCCTCCGCGCTTTTCTCAAAGTCTGCACCGCGACTTTCGATGTGCTCAGGCTTCAGCTTGACATTCGGCTCAAGAACGACATTCACGGGACCGCTCTTGTCATCGAAGAAGCGCCAGCCAGCGGCCTCCAGCAGCCGATTGATTTTTGATGGTCGCCGTCGCTTACTTGCGTAGTACCAACGCCCATCCCCCGAGAAAATCAGCCCTCATTGCGCCTTCGGAATAAACCCCACAGTAAATCCGAACAATCGGCCAACCTTCCCTAAAGTTTCGAGCGTTGGGTTCGCCGTCCCGGCTTCGATCTCAGCAACTTGGCGCCTGGTGAGCGATAGCGTCTTGGCGAATTCGTCCTGCGTCAAACCAAGCCCTCTTCGGATTTCAACAACAGCCTCAGGTAACCTCAAGTCGCCAGTCCGAGCGCGTTCCGCCAGTGTTCGCCGGTTCTCAAGAATTTCCTCTTTCGTTGGCTTTCTCCATCGCGCCATTTAGCTGTCCTCCGGCATCACTGGCACGCCGCCAGAACGCTCTCCGCGATTTCAATGCAGCGTCCAATTGCACGCTCTAGAATTTCCGGAGACCCACCCATATCTTTCGCCATAGCCGGTGTTTGCCGGAGGTATTCGGCAAACACGGAAAGCTCAGCTGCGAGCGCATTCTGCTCATCTGGATCAGGGATCAGTTCAGCGCAAATGCGTTTCCAATCGGGAAGGTGATCGCGACCACCGTCCCTCATCATGGCCCAGCGGGTGGAACGAACGATCCCCTCTTTGGCAATCCGCATTGGCGCGAAATCAAAGAGCGGAGACAGGCGGATCGTGCCGTCCTGGTGCTTACTCAGTGCAGAATTTCGGCCGTGATTATCGGGATTGCCGAGCGCCAAATTGGCGATGTCCCGCTTCAGGTATTCGACAATGTCCGCGAAGGGATTAGCAGAATATTGGCGCAAAACGTCGATGTAGGCCTCGTGCGAGCCGACATGACCGAAATCAGCAACGCCGATCGCGGATACCAGGCTTTCTTGGCCTAGCCTAACGGTTCCGCCACCTTCTTTTTTCTTCCGGTCGAACCGAGGAATGATCAGGACGCTTTCGGCATAGGTCGAAGGTTCGTGCACATTCAGGCCGATCTCTTGAGCGATCCGCGAATAGAGAGCTTCGCCTTCGAGTATAAGGCGGTCCACGGGCTCGTTGCTGCGGACCAGCTTGACAATGACGTGGCGCACGGCCTCATCGTCAGTTACGAAGCTGTCGGGATAATAGAGACCGTCCTTCGCTTGGGTCATCGAGACCTTAGGCCATTCGCCTTGCAGGCCACTTGAGCCAGAGGCGAGCATTCCGAAGCGATCGGCGACTTCCATGAAACGATCCGAGCGCTCAAGGATTTCCGCTTCTGTAACCCCTTGGCGCTCAACACCGCGCAGCCGTTCCGTCTCGGCCTCCGCCGCTTCTTTGATCCGGATATTGCCTATGCCGCCCGTCGCCGATCGCAGAAGCAGCGGGAGATCGGAAGCGCGCGAGCCTTCAGCAAGACTGAGATGCTCGGCAAGCTTTCGCCTTGCATGCCCCTGGGGCATAAGATCCAAGAGGAAGGGCGGCCAGCTGCGGCTATATCGATTTTCGAGATCAACGGGATATCGGACAGATAACGCGCGATGGTCGCGAACCGTTTTTCCACCCGCGAACTCCGCAGATGCAACTGTGACGAAATAGTCGAGATCGTAATCAACGATGGACGCGCCCTGGAAGCCGGCCGCGTCATCCTTAAGTTCTAGCGTCGCGGCGTGGTGCCACTGGCCATAAAAATGGGTTTGGAGCGTTAGGCGCATTAATTGACCCTTTCAATGGTTCAATTAATGTATATTTTCAATTTATTCAACCCATCAAAGTGGGTTGAATAACTGCCCTTGGAACTGCCAGCTACTGAAGCGGTCATTAAAACTCCTGATCCGGCTGACCATCTTCCGGCCACGCAACGCATTGCCGTAAGCGAACAGCATGAGGGACAAGCTCAGCACAGGTGTTAGCCATTCATTGGTTAAAGAGGATAACGCCGCGGGCGCGGTCGAGTACAAGCCGGTGGCGCTCTGCTACGATGTTCTGGCTTGCCTGCATGCGGACAACCTGCTGCAGCACCTTCAACTGTTCCCGCATTACCTCGAACGCACGGCGCTGAGCAGGCGGCACGCGATTGATAACATCCAGCTCTCCACGCAGGATAGCATTGCGGCCGAAGCGCTCGTCGAGGGCGCGGCTCACGGTTGCAAACTCCTTACTAATGGCGGGATCGAGCGAGCCGGCAGCGACGTCGAGCCTGCCGTTCTTTTTCTTCATCGCCACTGAGAGTTCTCTCAGTGCATCTTCGGCGGACGGCGACAGTCCCGGGATGGCAATGCTCATGCGCTGGCGCTCCTCAGTGATCGCCTCCCTCTCTGCATCAAATGCGGCCCTAAATGAGGTGGCCAATAACCGCACACGGCTTGCCGCCTCCGGGACGGCACGGAAAGCCTCCTTCCGCTCCTGGCCGACAGCGAGCAATTTGTCCATGATACGGCCGGAGCCTCGCAACGCGCCGTAGGCAGCGGGATCATTGCTGATGGCCGCAGCGATCCGCTCACCGGCAAAGCCCTTCAGGATCAGATCTTCAATCTTTCCGACAGCACCTGCCGGATCGCGCCAGATACGCGCTGCCGCGTTCGCAAGGGCGGCGCGATTTTGACTGTAGTGAGGAACAGCTCGCGCCCTCTCCCGCGCCTCGTGGTCGATCGGGGTTTCAAACTCTGTTACAGCTGCAAGCATTGGCAACACCGGCACCGTCTCTTTCCCAGGCACGACGCTGGCGCCGGTAACGATCCTGGAGCGATCTTTCCTTTCGGCAAGATGCTGTTCTTCGGCAAAGCGGCGTATGGCGGCAAAAAGACGATTGAGCTTTTCGCGCCGGTCGAGGTCAAGGTCGTCCGGCATGCGCTCGATCATGTTGCGCTGGGCAACAGTGTCTGCCTTGTCGGTGAAGGCGGACCAGCCGAAGCGAGCGTTGAGAGCGTCGTTGACCCCCCTCACCTCTTGAACAAAAAGGCGATCCTCCGCCGCGTAGGCGAAGGCCGTCTTGTAGGCATCCTTGCCACCGCGCTCGCGTACGGCTTCGATTTCGGCAAGGCGCGCCATAGCCGGTTTGGACAGCGCTGGGACCGAGACGGCCATGTGGGCGCGCCGCTGCTCCTCGCGCATGCCGAAGCGTTCGACCTGGCGGCGGAACTCTGTGGCATGGGCACGTGCCAGCGGCAGCAATTCGGACAACGCCGACAACGCCGCTTCGCGCTGGGAGCGGGCCGCGCGGCCATCGACAAGAAGATCCGATCCATGCAGACGGCCGAGGCGCTGCGGCGAGGCCTCAAGGTCGTCGGCAAGCTCGCGGGGCGCAATCCGCGCGTCGGAAGCAAGCGTGTTCAGTCTGGCAAGCGCGCCTTCGGGATCGCGATAGATCTGTTGCAAGACTGGGCGAAGAATGGCGTCGCGTTCCTTCCAGTGATCCGAGCGAAGCTGAGCGCGGCGGGCATCCTCACCGACACCACGGGAAAACAATGTTGTCGGCGGGATGAGATATTGTCGATCCGTCGGAATTTTTGCCGTCCGGGTTTCGGCTCGTTCCTCACTATAGGAAACACGCTTCTCGCTTTCGATCGCGAAGCCGAGCGCCACGCTCGCCCGCTCCCAAAGCTTCGCCACTTGCTCGCGCTTCTGCGCCAGCCACGCCAGCTGCCGCCCCGCCCCGTCCTCCATCCAGGCTGCGACACCGGAGAGCGTATCGATACCGCGACGCTTGGCAAAATCCCGAGCGTGCGCGTGGTAGCCGGCCTCGCTCTCGAAATCGAGGGTCGTCGTCTTGGCGCCGGAGCGGCCAAGACGCTCCACCAGTTGCTTGAATTGTTCCGGCCGATGGCTCTCCTCCTCGATGCGCTGCCGGCGAACCTCTGCCGTTTCAATCCGTTTGGCAGTCCAGACGTTTCGATCGACCGTCCGTTCCTCGAACCTCTTCTCTCCGGTTTTCTCGTCGATGACGGATACCGTCACCGTCACCCGTTCGACGCCGTCCTTGCGCAGCGTTACCGTATCGCCTTCCGACACGCCGCCCTCCTCCAGGGCCTTTGGCAGGCTCACGCCCCAAAGCCGATGCACGGTTCCGTCGTCCGTTTTCACATCGGCGTACGGGCTTTTATCGGTATCCTCGTCTTGCGGCCGGAACTTCGCATTGCCGGTTCCGACCAGCTCGCCCGTGACGCCGGCGGCGTGATCAACCCGGGATCTTTTTCCCCATCCCGGCTTCGGCTCAAAGTCCTCGCGAGCGGCATAAAGATCGGCCCGGTCGCGATGGCGAGTCATCGACACGTACGTCAGGTGCTGATCCATCATCCCGGTTGCGAGCACGAATGTCCTGTCGACGGTCGCACCTTGGGACTTGTGAATGGTCGCGGCATAACCGTGATCGACATTGCGATAGCTGTCTTCACTAATGACGACATCCCGGCCATTATCGAGACGGACCGATAGTAGTGGGCCGCCGTGCGTGTCGCCGGTGGAGACGACCGTGCCGAGCATGCCGTTCTTGACATATTGAGGCCCAAGTCTTTGCGCCCGCGGCTCGAGGAACCGGGCGTTTTCGAGGAAGATGATCCGGTCGCCGACGGCGAACTCCCGCACGCCTCGTTCCGTTTGAAATTCACGAGAGACGGTCAGGGCGCCTTCATCTTTCATGACGTTGCGCAGCGCTTCATTGAGCCGCCTTACGTCGTCATTGGTATAGGCGAGAACGAGCAGTTCGTCACCACGCAAGCGGACCGGCTGTTCTTTATCGGCATGTTGCTGGATGAGCTCGCGGCGAGCGCTCGTCCAGTCTGCAACAATGCGCTCAACAGCTTCAGCCCGGCTCTCCGCCTCAACAATACGCCCCCGCTGCGCATACGCATCCAACCCCTCCTCGACCTTGCCGCAGGCGAAAAGACGGGAAGCCTCTCGCGCCCACTCCTCGCGCTGACGCCGCACACCGGCAAGTTCGGCAAAACCGATCCGTTCGGAAATTGCCCGAAAGGCCGCGCCGGCCTGGATCGGCTGAAGCTGCATTGCATCGCCGACCAGAACCACCTTGGCTCCAGCCTCCTCGGCGCGCTTGAGCACACGCGCCATCTGCTGCGACGAGACCATGCCGGCTTCATCGATGACAAAGATGTCCCGCCGGTCGAGGAGATCGCGTCCGTTCTCCCAGGCTAGTTCCCATGAGGCCAGCGTGCGCGATCTGATGCCGGAACTATCCTCAAGCCCTTCGGCCGCCTTGCCAGCAAGCGCCGCCCCGAAGACACGGTGGTTGTCGCTCTCCCAGGCGACGCGCGCCGCGGCAAGCAGCGTCGATTTTCCCGCACCGGCATGCCCGACCACAGCGGCGATGCCAGTGTCGCCGGCGACATGATGGACAGCCTCCACCTGTTCGCGATCAAGCGTGAACGGATTTTCCGGATTGCCGGTTTCTATGGTTCTGACAGCCGCCGCAATTTTCGCGTTGGCGACGCCGGAGCCCTTGCGCCGGGCCAGAACTTCCGCCGACTGCGCCATGTCGTATTCGGTGCGCAGGATATCGCGTGTGGTGAAGACCGCAAGTTCGGCCACCTTGCCGGTCTGCAGGTTCGCCTGTTGCGGCTTCAACAGCACGAGGTCATTGGAGGCCATCAGCTTGGAGCGTATGTTGGCGAAATCGGCCGGATCGTCGACATAGCGGTGCAGTGCCTTGGCGATGTCACGTTCGTCGAAGGTGGAGCGCTCGTTGCCGAGTTGTTTCAGGAGTAGGTACGGATCGGCCAGCAGCCGGTCGGCCATCTCCTGCCGGCGCGCGAGATCGGCCGGCGCGAAATACATCGCGACACCCTTGCGGGCGAGCGCTGCCTTTTCCGGCCCAAGATGTTTCTGGGCAATCCCGTCGAGCCCCTGTTCGGCATAGGAACGCCCGTCGAGGCGGATCTCCTGGCCGGCAAGCGCCAGATGCCGATTGGCCGTATCCGCCCAGGCGATCTTCCATGCCTTCATGGTTTCCTTGTCGCCGGCCCAGAGCCTGTAGACGATCTTGCCCTTCGGTCGGTCCGGCGTGACGACACGCAACGGCTCGCCGTCGGCGCCAAGCACCGGCACTTTCTTCGGCCCGAAACCCTGTTCCGTCAGAGGTCGAAGCGCGGTCATCAGGTGGATGTGTGGATTGCCTTGCCTGTCATGATAAACCCAGTCGGCGATCATGCCCTTGGACGTCAGGTTGTCCCGGACGAACTCGCGCACAAGGGCGATGTTCTCTGATCGCGTCAACTCTTCCGGAAGCGCGATGATCAACTCGCGGGCAAGCTGCGCGTCGGCACGAGTTTCGAATGCGTCCACTGCATTCCAAAGCGCCTCGCTGGCCGCAACGACGCTCTTCCCATCGATAGCCGCGCGCAGCCAGGCCGGTACCTGGTCCGGCAGCACCAACTCCTCGTGTTTCAGTTCGGCGCCGCCGCCACGGTAACTGAAGGAGGTTCCGGCCTGTTCGTCCACCATCCGCGCCCGATGACGATAGGCGGCGGCCGAAACGATACTGCGTCCCGCTCCCCTGCTGATCACCTGCGCTCTGACGAACATGATCGCCACTGACGTCTCCAGTCCTTCCAGGCCCGTCGCGTCAGCGACGTATATTGCGCCCTCAAATGAATCGGCCTGACAAGACCGATGCTGCTTTTCCGGAAGACGGCCCAGCTGGGATTTCCAAAATAGACGTTTGGGGGCTTGTGTACGGTAGCGCGTTTTACTAACATTTTCTAGCCAGTTAAATGACGGAATAGAAATTTCCAAAGAGGTTGAGAGGACTTAATTATGGCCACCAAGCCTGCGCTCATGGATATTGATGCTCAAATCGAGAAGCTTCGCGAACGAAGAAAAACTTTAATAGTAAAATCAGCTGATCGTTTCGCGCGTGCGGCGACGAAGTCGGGATTGGCGGAGATGGAGATCGCTGACGAGGAGGTGGATCGCATCTTCGACGAGATCGCAGCGCGATTTCGCAACGGCGAGAAGAAGCAAGCCGCTGGCTCACCTGCTTCGCCGCGTGGACAGGCAAATGGAGCGACTGGTTCGGAAACGGAGGTTCCTCATGACATCTGACCGAAAGAAGGGAGCGAGAGAAAAGTTCTTGCTCGGTGACATTGTCGTTCGCGCGGGCCTGTCGGACGCCGATCGGGCTTTCCTGCTTGGCGGACTTCTCGAAATGAAGCGGGTCGTGCAGGGGACACCTGAACATCGGCGTCTGTGCGATATCGGAGAGCTGGCCTTCAGGGATGCGGCATCCAACGGCGGGTTAGAACGCTTTTTGAAGGTGGTGGAATGAAGGGAAAGGCCAAACAGCATCCGAGCCTGTTGCTTATCACCATTCCCATCGCCGTCACCGGATTTTCCTTTTACGTCGCCCACTGGCGTTGGCCTGAATTGGCGGCCGGCATCACAGGCAAGACGCAATACTGGTTCCTTCGGGCGTCACCGTTGCCCGTCCTTTTGTTCGGGCCGCTGGCTGGATTGCTGGCAGTTTGGGCGCTGCCCCTCCATCGGCGAAGGCCCGTGGCATTGGCAAGCTTTCTATGCTTTTTCCTGGTGGCCGGCTTTTACGGGATGCGCGAGTTCGGTCGGCTTCAGCCGCTCGTAGAGAGCGGTGTGCTGACCTGGGATCAGGCGCTATCATTCGTTGACATGATTGCGGTCGTTGGCGCAGCGATGGGGTTCATGGCGGCCGCGGTCGCGGCGCGCATCTCCAGCGTCGTGCCCGAACAGGTGACGCGCGCCAGGCGCGGAACATTCGGAGATGCAGACTGGCTGCCGATGTCGGCGGCGGCACGGCTGTTTCCCGATGATGGCGAAATCGTCATCGGTGAGCGCTACAGGGTCGACAAGGAACTCATCCATGAGCTGCCGTTCGATCCGAACGATCCGGCTACCTGGGGACGTGGTGGCAAAGCCCCGCTGCTGACCTACGCCCAGGATTTCGATTCGACCCACATGCTTTTCTTCGCAGGCTCTGGTGGCTTCAAGACCACCAGCAACGTCGTGCCGACGGCGCTCAGATATACGGGTCCGCTCATTTGCCTGGATCCGTCCACCGAGGTAGCCCCGATGGTCGTTGACCATCGAAGAGATAAACTCGACCGAGAGGTTGTTGTGCTCGATCCGGCAAATCCGGTCATGGGATTTAACGTGCTCGACGGCATCGAGCACTCGCTAAAAAAGGAAGAGGACATTGTCGGCATCGCGCACATGTTACTCTCGGAAAGCGTGCGCTTCGAATCGTCGACTGGCTCTTACTTCCAATCGCAGGCGCACAATCTGCTGACTGGTCTTCTGGCGCATGTGATGCTGTCACCGGAATATGCAGGACAGCGAAATCTGCGCAGCCTGCGCCAGATCGTCTCCGAGCCGGAAAACTCCGTGCTCGCCATGCTGCGCGACGTACAGGAACACTCCGCGTCCGCCTTCATCCGCGAAACGCTCGGCGTCTTTGTTAACATGACCGAGCAAACGTTCTCAGGCGTCTATTCGACGGCATCGAAGGATACGCAATGGCTGTCGCTCGATAATTACGCGGCACTGGTTTGCGGCAACACGTTCAAATCGAGCGAGATCGCTGGCGGAAAGAAAGACGTCTTTATCAATATCCCCGCATCGATCCTGCGGTCCTATCCCGGTATCGGTCGGGTGATCATCGGCTCGCTGATCAACGCGATGATCGAAGCGGATGGTGCGTTCACGAGGCGAGCGTTGTTCATTTTGGACGAAGTCGATCTGCTTGGCTACATGCGCGTGCTTGAAGAGGCGCGCGATCGCGGTCGCAAGTATGGCGTCAGCATGATGCTGATGTACCAATCCGTCGGGCAACTGGAACGGCACTTCGGAAAAGACGGTGCGGTGTCGTGGATCGACGGCTGCGCTTTCGCGAGTTACGCCGCGATCAAGGCACTGGATACCGCCCGCAACGTCTCAGCCCAATGTGGAGAAATGACTGTCGAAGTCAAAGGCAGTTCTCGCAATCTCGGCTGGGGTACGAAAAACAGCGCATCGCGGAAATCAGAAAACATCAATTTCCAGCGCCGGCCGCTCATTATGCCGCACGAAATCACACAATCGATGCGCAAGGACGAGCAGATCATTATCGTCCAGGGCCACAGTCCGATCCGCTGCGGACGGGCGATCTATTTCAGGCGGAAGGACATGGATATGCACGCCAGGCCCAACAGGTTTGCCAAGCTGGGACCTTGACGGCTCAGACGTTTTCTTGCGGGCCGTATTCGGCTTCTATTGGCCATTTCGTTGCCTTCATCAGCGCCAGTGCCGCGTCGATCGCCTTCTAGCGCTTCGATCAGGTCGTTGTGTCTCGTTGAAGGATGAGCATGGACACCGAGGAATTGACGATGTGCTAGCTCAACCCGTCCTAATGCCTCTCCAGTGTAGATGACAGATGCTCCTGTATCGTAGTCGTCGCGGCCGCCGCTTCCTCAAAGGGTGACATTTGATCCTCCTTTTTCGAAAACATGCGATGCCTGAACATGGACATACTGACGACCGGAAGCGGAGACAGCTCGCCATCTGATTTACCGGCTGTGCTCACCTCGACGATCGCGCCCGGGCGTATCGTTCAGACCGGGAAGCTTGATCCCGTGAGGATGATCGGACACTGCCGAAATCGCAACAGGCATCCATCACAGAAATGAATCGGAACCGACCTTTCGATTCATAAGTCTCGTTGGACCAGATCGCGAGCATCGCCGATCATGCGGGGATGGGAACACACCACTACCAGCTTTATTGCCAGAGGATCGACGCCAACAGGAACATGGCCCGATATTACGCGCTCGCGATCCGGCCAACCCTTTTTGGCGAAATAGCCGTCGTGCGAAGCTGGGGACGGATCGGCAAGGCTGGCGGGGAGATGACCGAGGTGTTCGGCAATGACAACGATGCGATATCGCGCTTTCTCGAACTGGTACTGCAGAAGCGCAAAAGGGGCTATCAACCGGCAAGAAGCTGTGGAAACCCCTGCAGGAGCGCCAGTGTGAGGACAACGCCGCATGACAACGTAACGATCGCCTGAAAGGGTTTTCCCGTCTTTAACGAGGAAACCGTCATGACCACAACCAATTAAATCGCCGAAAAGATCGCATCCGAACAGAACCTGACCAAAGCCCAGGCGAAATCGATCGTCGAAACCGTCTTCGCGTCGATCACGACGGCAGCCACGTCCGGAGCGGAAACATCTATCCCGGGATTCGGCAAGTTCAAGATCAAGGATACCCCGGAGCGTGAGGCTCGCAATCCGGCAACCGGCGCCACCATCAAGGTTGCCGCTGCGAAGAAGCTTACGTTTCAGCCTGCCAAAGCACTGAAAGATGTGCTGAACAAGTGAGCCGCACCGCGGTAAGCGGGGTCATCAGGGGGGAGCCGCCAAAGGCAGACGGCGCAGCATCATCGGCGCTGCTTGCCATCACGCTTAAGCTGATCTCGATCTCGATGGCAATCGGACGGTGGTGGCAGCATTGCGGGTGTATGCCACCCTCAGAAGGGCGGCACGGCGTCAACGGAACCGTCCTGCTCGGCCATGATAACGGCCAGTTCGGCCAGAGCCAGTTCCAGCTCCGCGGCAATCTGGCGACGCTCGTCTGGGTGGCAATGGTTCATCTCGGCGCGCAGTTCTTCGATATGTTGTTCCAGTAGCATCGTCATCTCCTTGACGTTTGAGAAAGATGACGCCGCGGGGCGTGAGGAAATGACGGGGTCAGGGATCGCGTCGGCGACCGCCAGAGGCGGCGAGTGGGGTGCCGGTTTTGTTGAAGCGCAGGGAACCGGAGCGGAAGCAAAATCGGGGGGCTACGCGAAGTCCTTGAGGCCGACATTTGTTCGCGGCACGATTGGTCACTCTGAGCAGACCCCGCCTCTCCGTATCGCGACCAGAAGAAGAAGCGGGCTAGATGCCCGGTTCCTTCTTGGTTTGAACAAGGGAAAAGCCCCGCCGTTTCCGGCAGGGCTTCGTCTTTGATCAGGCGTCGCGCTTCGGGCGGTTCCAGACCAACGTATAGTCGCCTTCCCTCTCGGTCGGCCAAAGTGCCGCATTGATCGGGGCCGGGAAGCTCGGATCGTCGAGCTTGACCGAAATGTAGGGCTCTCCGTCGCCGGAAACCTGGCTCCAGGCGGCGCCGACTTCGGCCGCTTCGGACATGATCCGGAAGTCGGGAGCGTCGCGGGATGTGCGTTCGATCGGGTTCAGGCGGGCCTTCATGGAGACCGTCAGAGTGCGTACGTGGCCGAGGATGGTGTTGCCGTTGGTGGTGAATTCGCCGATGATTGCCATTGTCGTGATCCTTTCGGTTTGATCGGGCCGCGACCATCGCGTCCTCGATGACTGTCGATTTGATCGGGGACGATCGGACCGCATCCTTAAGGGACCGGAATGCAATGGAGGGCGGCGGGAGACGGCTTTCTTGGACCGCGAGGAATGCGAACGCAGGTCGCAGGGGAAGAAAGGGGGCGATGCCGTTGCGGGAGAACGATCGAGGCGCAGCCGCTCTTCGATCAGACATGTCAAATCGAGGCCGCGTTGGCCGCGCCCACTTCCTATGCCCGAATGGATGGCAGCAATGGCCACATCGATCGTTTGGGCATTGCCGGGCCAATGCGACAAGTCCGGTGAGCGTCGCCGAACTTTCCTTCTCGATGGCGGCTCCGGTTTTCAATCGGGCACATGTTGCCCATGCTTGCTCGTATCCGCAAACATGACCTGTTGCTGATGCGCAACGCATGAGGGCCAGTCGCAGCAAAACTGGCTCGCGCCCGCACGGAACAAGATCGCCTTCGCTTTCCTCCCGAACGGTCAATCCGCGCTGCCCGGATTCAGATTTTGGGAGCAGTACCAAAGGACGCTCTAAAAAGAGAGGGGCGCTATTACACTGCCTCCCTCGTCGCGCAGGCATCCGCCCTTGGCTGAAGACCGTGGAGATAATTGACCGCCCGCTGCGCATGCGCGGCCGCCTGGAAAATTGCCCGTTTGTCGTTGGCCAGCACCGAGAGCCATGACTGCAGATAGGACGCGTGATCCGGCCGCGGCTCAAGTTCCGGCGCGATACCGAGGTCAGCGCAGAGGAAGCAACTGCCAAGTTCGGCAATGAGTTCTTCCCGCGCTCGCTCCGTCCGGTCCTTGGCATAGCGCGACAGGTCGCGTCCCACGCGATGTTCTGCCGCCGTCCAGTGGGTCGCCTCATGGCTGAGGACTGCCGCATACCCGGCGGCATCGCGGAAGGCTTCGAACGGTGGCATCTGGATATAGTCCATGGCCGGAGAATAGTATGCCTGTTTGCCGCCGTGCCGAATGACTGCGCCGGTATTGCGGAAGAACTCGTCGGCGTGACCGATGCGCTCGATCGGGCTCAGGAGCGGTTCGGGTACGCCATGATAGTGGTCAGGCAGGCCGTCGATCTGCGCCACGTTGAACACCGTGTACGATTTAAGGAACGGAATATCGCGCTCCACCTCGCCGCCATTGCTGTCGGTCTCCGACTTGGTGAAGCGGCTTGCATAGATGACCGTCGTTCCGGTCTCGCCCTTGCGAACAGCTCCATCCAGCTGCAAGGCCTGTTTGAACGTCATCCATGTCGGCGAGACATAGCCCCTCGCTGTGCTCTCCGACCACAACAGCAGCACGTTGAGACCGCTATAGGCTTCGCCGTTGTGGCGCAGCGGCCGGGTGATCTGTCCGGTCGTGTTTGCGGCCGACCAGGGCTTCATCCACGGACGGACGCCTTTTTCCAGATCCGCAACGATCCTGTCGGTGATCCGCGCATAGAGATCGGCGCGCTCGCCCTGCCCTTTTCTTTTCATATCCTTGAACCTCCGTTTTCGGAGGTCGCGACCATCGCGACCCCGTCACGTCGGTCAAAAGCCGGGCAGATCAGGGATGAGCGCACGCGGAACGCGCCGTAACAACGTGAAGGAGGGCGAAGCCCTTGCGCGAGACCCTCAACCCGGCAGACCGAAGGCGGAACGGGGTCGCAATGGACAGATTACCGATCTTCATCCGCAGCCAATGCAAGGGCTTCGCCAGCAAGACCACTTTCTGCCGCACGGCAGCGGACGGAATCTTAGCAACGGCGCGGTTGAGGTTGGGACCTTCTGTCGACGCATTGAAGTCGCGTCCCGTCGTTGATCCGAAGGCGGTGGCCGGCACAGGCCCTCGTGACTTCGAGCTGACGAGAACAGGACACCTTCGTCGACGTGAACAAAGGCGGGGCCGGAGCCCCGCCGTGATGGATGTTATTCGAAGGCTGACAGCTGGACTGCTGCCGCCTTGCGGTCGAGCGTCTGGCCGGGATTTTCGACCGGCCGGTCGAAGGGCTTCCATGTTTCGCCCACCACCTGCTCATAGGCTGCGACAGAGCCGACGGCCGCCATTCTGAGCGCATGTGCCTGGATGCCCATGTCGGCTGCGAATTCGCGCTTGCGCTGGGCGGCGCTCTCATAGCCGACCGGACCGTCGAGATCCTCGTCGCGGGCATCCGCAGCGCTCTTGGCGGTGGCGTTCCGCGCCTCGGTGACGGCGCGGGAGTAGAACTGGCCGGCGCCATGGGCCGATCCGACATAGGCCCCGACGATGCGCTGCAGATGGATCTGCATCGCCCGGTCGCCAAGGCCATCGGAAAGTGCGGTGGCGGTTTCGACGATCAGGCGCTCGTGCATGCCACGGATGCCATCGCTGTCGACAATGGCGATCCCGAAGCTTTCGGCGATCCGAAGCGCCTGTGTTTCATCGGGGCATGAAAGGCGGACCATTTCGAGGGTGGCGCCTCTGCGCAGCGGCACGACGCGGGCGGATTGGCGGATTGATTGACGGGATTGGGTTGCTGACTTTGCCATGGTGGTCTCCTTTGCTTCGCCGAAGTGTCGGCCCCCTGGCCGTTCTGTCCTTCGGTGCGGTCGAAAGGAACAGGCGCAATCCGGGCGGATCAGGGCCCGGGCAGGCCATATCGAGCGAAGCAGGCAGGCGGTCAAGCAGGGGTGACAAGCCCTTGCGAAGCCCGCGTGCCTGCTTTGTCGAGAGCGGCATGACCGGCCGCCCCGCGGCGCGACAGCGGCCTTGAACCGAACGGGCGCCGGTTCAGACGCCACGAAACCGAAGGACGGAACGGCCAGAGGCAAACCTCGGATGCCGAAGCTGAGAGGAAACCACGCTAGACCTGCGCCAGGCCGCGCCGATCCAACGTCCAAGCCGCAGCTTGCCCAGTCATCACAACCGCCGACGTCACTATCGGCTCGTGGTCCCGTTTGGCCTGAGCCACCCGGCAGATGTGCACGGGCACGCAATGATGCGATTGCATCCTCCTGTCGCGCGAGCGTTCACGAAAGTCCATCGACGGAGGAATTATGCCGCATAACCGAGACAATCGTCCGCAGTGCGCGACCAAATATGTTCCAGCTTCTCGTCGTGCGTCATCACAAGGGAGGGCCTGGATTCGCGTTCGATGACAGCGCTTTACATGCGTTCGGGCGAGCTCTTGTCGGCCAGGTCGCAATAACCGCGGAAGTGCCAGAGGCACCCGTCGACCGGCAGACAGAAGAGGATGCTGGTGACCAAACCGTTCGGGAATTCGCGCATGGCGAATATCCCGGCCTTGATCGAGAGCGGCGGCAGTATCTCAAACGTGTAGTCGTGGGATGCGTCGGCGATCTCGAACCATTCGCCGCTGTAGAGCGCGCTGTCGTCCCCCTCCCATACATGCTCAGCCTCGTTCGGTAATGATCGCGCTGATGTGGCACCCATGGCTGCACGCCAACTCTACTGTTTTCCAAAAAAATGCTGCGGGGGCCCTCGAGGGACGCCAAGCGGCGCGGCTCCCGGGATAGCGAAAAATCACTGAAAATTCCGACTTTTTATCTTCAGCGTATCTATATGGAGATCGGGTGTGAACATGTCCCGCGGGACAACAGGCTTTTGTCGATCACGCGAATCAGGCCCGCCGCCGCCGTGGGCAAACTCGTCGCCCCGCCCCGCCGGCAGCCTGAACCCGGTATCCCGATCAGCCAGACCGACAAGGTCCGCTGACAGGTCGAAGAGTTGCTGCGCGACAAGATGCACGACCTCCCCTTCCCGCTGAATCCGCCCATTGATTGCCATCATCGAGGATCCGAGCACCACGCTCCTGCGCTTCTCGAACAGTGACGGCCAGACGACGATGTTGGCAGGGCCTGTTTCGTCCTCGATGGTGATGAACATGACACCCTTGGCCGACCCGGGCTTCTGGCGCACCAGCACCAAACCTGCAGTATAAACCCATCGCCCATCCCGAGCATTCATCGCCTCCGCACAAGGGATGATGTTGCGTGCCGACAGGTCCCTGCGCAGGAACGCAACCGGATGCTGCCGTAGCGTCAAGCCCGTATGGCTGTAATCTTCGATGACGTTGTGCCCGTCCGTCATCTGCCGAAGGGCGACCTCCGGCTCCTGTTGCTCGGCAATGGCCGTCGCCTCGCGTTCGGCTGCGGCTGCGAACAACGGTAAGGGCTCGTCGCGCAGCGCCTTGATCGCCCAGAGCGCATCGCGTCGTTCGAGTTTCAGCGATGGCAGAAAGGCGTCGGCCTCCGCGAGTTGAACAAGTGCTTCGGTCGGCACGCTGGACCGGCGCCACATGTCATCGACTGAGGCGAACGGGTTGTTCATGCGCGCTGCAACGATCCGTGCGGCGTCCGCGACAGCCAGCCCTTTCACCTGCCGAAACCCGAGGCGCACAGCATGACGATCGCTGCCCTCAATCCTTTCCAGCGTGCAGTCCCATCGCGAGCGGTTGACGCAGACCGGCCGCACCTCGACACCATGTTTGATCGCGTCACCAACAATCTGGGCCGGAGCATAAAATCCCATCGGCTGACTGTTGAGAAGTGCTGCGCAAAACACATCCGGATAATGGCACTTGATGTAGTTGGAAGCATAGGCGATCAGCGCGAAGGAGGCGGCATGGCTTTCCGGAAAGCCATAGGAGCCAAAGCCTTCGAGCTGCGAAAAGGTCTTTTCGGCAAACTCTGGCGAATAACCATTCTTCACCATCCCCGAGACGAGCTTGTCCTTGAAACGTGAGACGCCGCCGGTGAACTTGAAAGTGGCCATCGATTTGCGCAATTGATCGGCCTCACCACCGGTAAAGCCTGCACAGACCATGGCAACCCGCATGGCGCTCTCCTGAAACAGTGGCACGCCCAGCGTTTTTCCAAGCACGGCCTCCAACTCGGGTGTCGGATACTCGACCGGCTCCTTGCCTTCACGCCGGCGAAGATAGGGGTGCACCATGTCGCCCTGGATCGGGCCGGGGCGGACGATCGCCACCTGCACGACGAGATCGTAGAAGGTGCGCGGTTTTAACCGCGGCAGCATCGCCATCTGCGCGCGGCTTTCGATCTGGAACGTGCCGAGCGTATCGGCCTTGCGGATCATTGCATAGGTCGCCGCGTCCTCCTGCTCGATGTTCGAGAGATCAAGTTGCTGGCCCTTATGTTCGCGGATGAGATCGAAAGCCTTGGCCATGCAGGTGAGCATCCCCAATGCCAAAACGTCCACCTTCATGAACTTCAGTGCCTCGACGTCATCCTTGTCCCATTCGATAATCTGCCTGTCTTTCATCGTCGCCGGCTCGATCGGCACGAGATCGTCCAGCCGGTCATGTGTCAGGACAAAGCCGCCAGGATGCTGACCGAGATGGCGCGGCGCGCCCATCAACTGCTGCGCCAGTTTCAGGGTGAGCGCCAGACGGCGATCGTCCGGATTGAGATTAAGTTCCCGGATATTCCGATCCGGGACCTCTTCCGACCACGACCACATGCCTGATGACAGGGCCTTGATGACGTCCTCCGGAAGGCCGAGGGCCTTGCCGACATCACGGATCGCCCCTTTGGCACGGTACCGTGTGACGGTCGCGCAAAGTGCTGCCTTGTCCTTGGTGTAGGTCTTATAAATCCACTGGATGACCTCCTCGCGCCGTTCATGCTCGAAGTCGACATCGATATCCGGCGGCTCGTCGCGTTCCTGACTGACGAAACGCTCGAATAGGAGATCATTGGTCGAGGGATCGATCGAGGTGATGCCAAGAATATAGCAGACGGCGCTATTGGCGGCGGACCCCCTGCCCTGACAGAGAATGCCCTGGCTTCTGGCAAAACGCACGATCGAAAACACCGTCAGAAAATACGGGGCGTATTTCATGGTGCGGATGAGATCGAGCTCGTGGCGTACGGTCTTCAATACATCCTGTGGCAGACCTTCCGGATACCGGTCCGGCGCACATTCCCAGACATAATGCTCCAGCGAGGCCTGGGCATCCTTGCCCGGCACGATCGCCTCCTCCGGGTATTGGTAGGTCAGTTCCTCAAGCGAGAATTTGCAGCGACGTACGATTTCCAAAGTGCGCGCCAGCGCTTCGGAGTATCGCGAAAACAGGCGCTCCATTTCTTCCGGAGGCTTGAGGTAGCGGTCGGCGTGGCGTTCGCGCTCAAAGCCGACATCGTCGATCGTGGTGTTGTGCCTGATACAGGTGACGATGTCCTGCAGTTGCCGCCGGCCCGGCTCATGAAACAGCACGTCATTGGTGACGACGGTCTTCACCTTGAACCGAGCTGCGAGATTAGAAATCTCATGCAGCCGCATCTGGTCATTCTGTCGCCGACGCAGGCAGAGCGACACGTAAGCGCGATCGCCAAACGCTTCTGCAATTCTGCGAAGCTGCGCAGCACAGGTGGCATCCGGCAGATCCGGCACGAGAACGCCAATCATGCCGCGCGAATAGGCGATGACATCGTCCCAGTGCAGAATGCAGTTGTTCTTGCCACCCCGCGATTTGCCGAGCGTAATTAGACGGGTGAGGCGCGAATAGGCGGCTCGATCCGTGGGATAGACAAGCAGAGACATGCCATCGGTGAGATCGAGACGACAGCCAACAACCAGCCGAATATCTGTCGCGCGTGAGGCTTCAAGTGCGCGAACAATCCCCGCCAACGAATTGCGATCAACGACGCCGATTGCCTGGATACCCAGAGCCTTTGCGGTCTCGAACAGTTCCTGTGCAGACGAGGCGCCGCGCAGAAAGGAGAAGTGCGTCGTGACCTGAAGCTCGGCGTAGCTCATGCGAAAATCCCATGGCAGAACCAGCGATGAGAACCGGTATCAGGATCAACGCCGTCGCCGGAGCGAAAGACCCAGAGGCGCTCGCCTGCCTCATCCTCGATAACAAAGTAGTCGCGCACGGCATCCATCTCGGCGTCGCGTTGCCACCACTCTCCAAAAATGCGCTCAGGCCCATCGGCACGCTTGACCTTGCGGCGTCTGCCACGCCAGACGATGGACACCGGTGGACGGTCCGGCATCAGTGCGATCGCCTCGATCAGTTCCGGGCGCGGCAGGAGACGAACCGGCCGGCGCCAATGGCTGACCCAGGCAACCGCGATCGGCTCGGCAACAGGGCTGATCCGCTGGACGGAGCGTTCCGGCACATCGGATGCAACCGGTGCGACGCGATAGACTCTCTGTCCACGGTTTCCATAAATGTCGATCAGCGGCGTCACATCGGTGACGTCATCCCCAATCAGGGCAGAGGCTTTCTGCGCCTCCTCCAATGGCTCCGTCATGACGGCGACGAGGGTGAGCTTCTCGATCCCGAAACCCGGCTCGATCTTCTCCGTCCGGTCCCGAAACAGTTTCGTCAGCCAGGCGATATCGCGGGCCGGCTTTGCCGTTCCCGCACGGATTGCCTGTCTGGTACCGTCGACCTTCTCGACGATCAGGTCAGCACGGCGGACACCATGGCCGCGCTTCTGTAGCGCATCAACCTGTTGGACGACGAGGCGGCCGACATATTTGTCGATCGTTTCGGCAGCGCCAATCGGTTCAGCGAAGGCTCTCGAGACTTCCACCAGTTCAGGGGTGCGGATCGGCTCGATAGGCTCGGCGATACGACAGAGCATCTGATCGAGACGGCGTCCGATCTCGGGACCGAAGCGGAGAGTAAGCGGGGCACGTGGGGTATTTGCGAGCTCGCCGACCGTCTGAAAACCAAGGATACGCAGATCGCTCACGATTTTTGCCGGCAAACGCAGAAGCGAGATTGAAAGCTTTTCGACGGCCCGGACGGTCTCGCCCGGTGGAATGACGATCGTCTCGCGACTGATGGCTCGGGCACAGGCATGAGCAGCACCCCAGCTGTCGGCGACCGCCACACGCGCAGTCAGCTTCCTGCCCAGGAACTGGTTTGCAATCTTTGTGACCATGGGAAGCTCGCCGCCCTGCAGATGTTCGGCACCCTCCGTATCCATGACGATACCATCAATCCCGTCGACGGCGACGATTGGCGAATAGATCATCAGCGCCCAGAGCGTGATGCGCTCAAGTGCGACGCGATCGGCTTCGGGATCTGCGTCGATCAGCATGAGACCCTGAAACAGCGACTGTGCCTTTGCCGCGGCCATGCCAACGTGAACGCCTGCCTTGCGCGCAGAGGCATCGGCAGCCGACACCCATCGCTTCGAACCGCTTCTCGCAATCACGGCGATTGGCTGTTCAGGCGGAATGGAGGGATCGGCCCGACGTATTCGATCCGTCGGCAGATCCGGAAGATAAATGGATACGACCCTTGTCATCACACGCTCTCACGAGAAACTCAGCACACTCACCCGCTTTCACGCGCATCAACTCCAGAAACCATTGAGGCCTGCCCACCCCCGGTACCGGCAGCTCCTCTGATGGCATCACGCTCACCCGCCACCTTGTTGTCGAGGCGGTCGGCTGGCCAAAATCATTCGCCTCAGACTGCCTGCGCCATCGCCGGACCGCGAGCGCCATGCTCCCCGTCCGTTCGGCTGCCAGCTGCAGGCGACGGGAACTGACCATGGGCAGGCGAACGAGCTCGCCAACGACGGCGCCAATTCCGCCGAAGGACAAGCCTTCTTCCATATTGGCCAGAACATCCTCTTCCCTGTCGGATTCGACGAAGATCACGCGGTTGGGGTGAAGGCCCACCTCAGCAAGCCCCGGAAAGAACAGATCAGGTCGCGTCAGGCACCAGACGACCGGGCCTTTCGTTCGCGCGGCTATGCCAGCGACACAGAGCGCAGCCGCCGCGCCATCAACGGTACCCGAACCGCCGCCCGCAAACTCGTGCAGCGCCCCATAGGCAAGCCCACCGCCAGGCAGGGCCGCATCGATCTCGGGAACATCGAAGGCGAGCGTTCCGGCTCGTTTCGCGGATCCGCCCTCCATTGAGGCGATGCGTTCGCGCAAGTCGCAGATCACCCTCTGATGGGCAGCAGTCATCGTTCACGGCTCCCTTCGAGGTCGTGTTCAAAGGATCGACATCATGTCGAAAGTTGTATTTGTTCATTGTTTGTTCCTCCGCCGCAGAAGAGTCAAGCACCGCTGGGTTGAGGAATATTATCCCAACATTAGCAAAACCGAAGATTCGAAAAGGATTCAAGGATGTAGGGATAACAAGAATTTTTACCGCACTCCCCTCGTGTCGAACTCCGATCGGGGATAGATGGGCGGCGTCACAATCTTCTTAAGGTTTTCGTGCTGAACTCGTCTGCATGACGAAGCCACCGAGATCAAAGCCGCTCCTTCGTGATACCGAAGCCCCGATCCGCTCAAAGCCGCGTCGGAAGCGCAATCCCGCACAGCCACAGCTTCTGTTCAATCCGATGCCTGATCGCGTCGAGCCGGCACTTGAGCAACTGAAGGCCCATCCGCCACAAGGTGATCAATGGAGCTGGGAGCTGAAGTGGGATGGCTATCGGCTTGCGGTTCATATCGAACCGACCGGGGTCCGCATCCTGACGCGTGGCGGCCATGACTGGACGCATCGGTTTCCGGCAATTGCAGAGGCAGCGCGAGCGCTCGGACCGGCGACCATGATCATCGATGGCGAGGCGGTGGTGCTCGACGACGAAGGGCGGCCTGATTTTGGGCTGCTTCAGAAATCGTTGGGTGCTTCGGGCAAGGCGGCTGGCAATCGAGCGTCTGATGCCATCCTCTACGCCTTTGATCTCATGTACCTCGACGGCCACGATCTGCGGGAGATGGAGTACCGATCACGCCGGCATCTTCTCGAGGATACGATAAAGGCAAACGACGGCGCCATTCGTCTATCGGAAACACTCGACGCTGACCCCAACGTCCTGCTGGAGCATATCCGCAGCCTTGGTCTTGAAGGCATCGTCGGCAAGCATCTGGATCAGCCCTATCGTTCCGGTCGCGCCGGCGACTGGGTGAAGGTCAAATGCATCGAGAGCGAAGCCTTCATGGTCGTGGGTTACGAGCCATCGATGGCATCGCCTGCCGGGTTCGCCTCGTTGGTGGTGGCTGCTTATCGCGGCGACGAGCTCATCCATGTCGGAAACGTCGGCACGGGCTTCAAAGAAGCCGAGATGATCGGGCTTCGCAAAATGCTCGACAAGCTGCGCTGGAAACGAAAGCCGCCGCCTGTGCCCTTTACCGAAAAAACAGATATCGTTTGGGTCGAGCCGACACTGATTGCAGAGATCGAGTTTCGGGCGTGGACAGCCGACGGTAAATTGCGACACGCTTCCTACAAGGGCTTGCGGGAACGGCAAGACAATGCCGACGTTTACAGGCTCGAGTAGCGACACAGGCGGAACCTGACAAACTGCATTCGGTCGCAACGGAGGAATTGCTGCCATGTGCAACCTTTATCGCATGGAAGACAAGGACTGGGTCTCAAAATGGGCCCAGGACGCCGAAAGCCTGATCAATCTGATGCCAGCCTATCAGATGAACCCCGACCAGATGGGGCCGATCGTCCGAAACACGGCGGACGGCAAGAAGCAGCTGGTTCATGCCCGATGGGGCCTGCCCTCACCGATCTTCGTGCAAAAGAAGGCTGCGGAAGCTCGAGCAGATAAACTCAAGGCCAAGGGCAAAGCCTTCGATATCAACGAACTCATTCGCATGGAGCCGGACCGTGGCGTGACCAATGTCCGCAAGCTCAACCTGCCTCACTGGACGCGGTGGTTTGGTGTCGAACACAGGTGTCTTGTCCCGGTCACAAGCTTCGCCGAACCGGACCCCGCGAGCAAACAGGAAGGCGGCAATGTGCCCAATGCCTGGTTTGCCCGTGATGAGGCAAAGTCGCTGATGTTTTTCGCCGGTATCCACGTGCCGCAATGGAAGAGTGTACGCAAAGTACGTGACGGCCTCACCACTGACGACCTCTATGGCTTCTTGACCACGGATCCCAATGATCTCGTCAAGCCGATCCATGAGAAGGCCATGCCCGTTCTGCTGCTGACGAGGGAAGAAACCGAAATCTGGATGCGGGCACCCTGGGACGAGGCAAAGCACCTCGCCCGCCCACTACCGAACGATGCGTTGATTATTCTGTCGCGCGAGCCTTATGGGTCGTCGATTGTGTCGAAATCTGGCGAGTCGGAGGAGCAAGGCAGGCTGCTATAAAAAGCGCTTTAGTCAGCAGCACGACGACATTCAGATCGCCATGCCGGATGTTTTAAGGGAGCTTGTGAGAAACCCCGATTTAGCAGCGTCCATACGAAGTCAAATTGATTGATTGCTCGCAGAATTGGGAAAGCATTTTCGACAGGAGACCAATGATCGCTTTCCACCGTGCTTGAGGCTGGGAGCAGATCCCGGATCCGAAGAAGACCTCAAAGGACGTCAGAGCCTTTTGACAGCTCCCAAAGCGAAGCGACGGCGGCGCTCGCGTATGCGGGAACAGCGAGAACGAAGTTGCTGGCGATGAACTGATCGGCACCCCCGAACTCCGGCAATCTACGCAGGTTGTCGTCCTCCATAGCAGAGCGAAGTGATGCGAAAATCTTGAGAGAATCCACGAACCGGTATGGTCGAGCATGGATTGAACCCATTACCGGGACGATTGCATGTCAATCGGCTCGGAATGTTGACCCCTTATCGGCGTCCAATATTGGCTCTGACGCAGATTTGGTGCAATTCTCTCATGTCGCACCGATCAGCCGGGCTTGAAGAAGATCAAGTTTTCCGCGTCCGTACATTTGGCGTTTCACCAGCTTGAGCTTGGTGATCTGCCCTTCGGTTTGTCCATTTGACCAGGGTGAGACGATAGCTGCCCGGACAGCCTGAATGTCTTTCACCACGCCATTGCCAAAGGATGAAACCAGACTGTCGCGGGCGCGGTCGATCCAAGACGTGAGTTGGTTTTCCGCTTTGCGCCGGATCATCAGATGGAAGTCGGTAATGATATCGCGAGCCGCAATGAGCAACGGGACGCCGCTTTCGATGGCCGCGATGGTGACGGTCTCGGATTTTGTCAGGTTGTCTCTGCTGTTTGTCAAAAGGCGGGCAATCGTTCGGGCGGAGGGAATGCGGGTCAACGATTCCGCATCCGCCTTGTCGGCCCGCTTTCTTCTCGTGGCCCATTCACTCACGACCCGGCGAGAACCACGAAATCCCTGTGTTCGCAAACGCCGCCATAGCTCAGTAGCGTTCCGCTTGCCGGCGGCCCATTGCGCGTCGAGCCATTCAAAATAGCTCTCCAATGAGCTTTCTCTGGACCGAAAGACATCGTTTCGTTGACCTCTGAGCACTTGGCGGACCAAGCCACGGCTATGACCGGTACGGCGCACGATTTCCTTGATCATGATACCGTCCTTTGCCAGCGCGATGATGGCCGCGTTGGTCTGTTCGCGCCGGAGATAGCCTTCGTATTGAAGGCGTTCGGCCGCGGTCAGCAGCTTGGGATTGACGCGCGTTGCTTTGAGTGTCTTGCGGATTTGCCGCATCGACTTGCGGACGGCGTCCAGGAACGCACGGCTGGCATTCTCCATCAGATGCCATCGATCAGCGACCTGCACTGCATCAGGCAACGCCTTTGCTGCCGCCAGCCCGTAAGCGCCACCGCGGTCGCGAGCAATGATCTCGATTTGGGGATTTCCCCGCAACCACGCCTCTGCCGTCGCCGGCTCCCGGTCCGGCAGCAGACTGACCGGCCGCCGACGTTCCAGATCGCACACGATCGTGCCGTAGCGATGGTTGCGCCGCCATGCCCAGTCGTCGATGCCGATCACCGAGGGCGGGGTCGACGGCGGAAGTCCTTGCCTGCGGATAACGCGGAGCAAGGTATCGTTGCTTACGGGAAGCATCAGCCGTTGGGCAAAACGCGCCGCCGGTCTTCCGCCAAGCGCAAGCGCCAAATGGTGGACGAGATGTTCGAGGCGTCCGGTTCGTCTGGCATAGGGAAGCAGGACCTCGCCAAACCGCTCAGCGAATATTTGTCTGCCGCAGAGCACGGCATCGCAAGCGAATCTTCGTGTCTGTACGAGCAGCCTGACGCGTTTCCCAGAGAGGGGAAGGTCCGCGACTTGGCGGCAATAGCGACTTCGAACCGTTCGCGACATTCGTCCGCATGCCGGACACGCCGCGCTAGCGACTGCTCGGGAAAGCACGATGCGGGTCTCGTCATCAATGTGAGTGATGCGTTCGGCGGTGAAGCCAGCCGGTACCAAATCAGAAGCGCGGAACTTGGTGCTCATCATGCTGATTCCTTTGTGGAAACCAGCAAGACAGCATCGTTACAACTGCATCAAAACTGAGTCAGAGCCAATATTCCACGCCGAAACACAGGCAAACCGCGCGGCAGCGAAACTGCGCAGCGACACCTCCTCGTCTACACGCCACGCGGCGCGCTGATCACAAGCTTTTCCGTCTGCGACTCGTCCAGCCAATCTACAGGCACCATGATAGAAAAGGTAGCGTCTGGGCCAAAAACCTGGCGCATCTCCATCACAGCTGATCGAGCGCCAATGGGTTGTAGAAATATTTTGCGAACGAAACCGAAAAGCTTGCACATAAATGTCCTTTGCATTGTCATCACCCACACGCGTTTGGCGGATTTGGACCTGCGAGAGACAAATTGTCGTAGGGCCATCCGCCCAAGATGAGGCAAGACCGTTACCGACGGCGAAGGCAGGACGATCGTCCACTCTGATCGTGGAGCGCATTATCGCTGGCCCGGCTGGCTCACGCGGATTAGCGATGCGAAGCTATTACGTTCGATGTCTCGCAAGGGCTATTCACAGGATAACGCCGCGTGCGAAGGCTTCTTCGGTCGGTTGAAAACGGAACTGTTTTATCCTGGCGACTGGAGAACCATCACGATCAAGCAGTTTGTCCGGGAGGTTGATGCCTACATCCGATGGTACAATGAAAAGCGCATCAAATTATCATTGGGATCACTCAGTCCCATAGAGTATCGCAGAAGTCTTGGCCTTAGCGTCTAAATCAGTCCAAGTTTTTTCGCTTCCCGTCGGGTCAGTTCTCAGTGGCAATCAACAGTCAGGCAGCTCCGGCGCAGCTCATTTATGACTTCTGCATTGACGATCACGTCCCCGCCGAGCACCTTTTGCGGGGGATAGACCGACATCTCGAACTTGATAGCGTTCGAGAGCAGTTGAAGGCTTTCTACAGCAGCACTGGCCGTCCCTCGGTCGATACCGAACTGATGATGCGGATGCTGATTGTCGGTTACACAATGGGCATTCGTTCGGAGCGGCGGCTGTGTGAAGAGGTCCATCTCAACCTCGCCTACCGCTGGTTCTGCCGCCTCGGACTGAGCGGCAAGGTGCGTGATCACTCCAGCTTCTCGAAGAATCGCCATGGCAGGTTCCGGCAGAGCGATATCCTGCGACACATGTTCGAAACGGTAGTGGAGCGATGCCTCGCGCAAGGATTGGTGGGCGCGGAAGGATTTGCCGTCGATGCCAGCCTTATTGCAGCGGATGCCAACAAACAGCGTTCGGTACCAGGAGCTGAGTGGGAAGCAAAGGAGGACGCTGGCCGCTCGGTGCGAGAATATCTGGCTGTTCTCGATGATGCCGCTTTCGGTGCTGCGTCGCCAGTGACGCCAAAGTTCATCTCCCCGTCTGATCCTGCGTGCGATCCGCCCGTCACGACCGCCGCGTCGCGATCTTATTGCTGTCGATCTGGACTAATTCACGCGGCGTGTCGAACGAACGACCGACCCTAGTCGCGTCTCCCGAGCTTCTCGATCTATCCATGACGCCGCCGAGCCTCCTCTTCTCGGTGACCGTCACACCGTTCTCGCCCTTTGCCCGTCGAATATCGTGCAAAGCGAGCGCTCCACAAAAACTCGCAGGCAAGTTTTGACCTGAGACAGGTTTAGCGCTCGGTGGTTTGATAGCTGGAAGTCTATATGCGCCGGTTCTCGTTTAACCGCGCGCTAACGCTGGGAGCGGGTTTCCTCAAGCAGGGTGAACCGATCCCCGGCCGTACGTTTTGTTAGGTAGATGCGGAGGAGGAAACATGAAGCTCATAAAGATCGGATTCGGTTTGTTGCTGATCTGCGGTGCTCTTTATGTGGTGCTTGGGGAACAGCTTAGCGGGGCGAGTGCAAATGCGTTCATAAATGCCCGTTTGACGACGATACGCGCTCCCATCGCTGGCAAAATAGAATTGATTTCCAGGCCGCTGGGCGCCCAGGTTGCGCGAGGCGATCCACTGGGCTCTCTTGAGGATCCTCTTGTTGACGGCATCCGTCTCCTTGATCTCGAACTTCAACAGGCCGATGCTCAGACCGAAATAAAAAGGCTCGAAACCGTCGTCACGTCTTTCGATGAATCGATTGATCAGTTGCAGACCCGCGCGGCTATCTATCGTGAGGAAAGAAAACGCCAGCTCGCGGCTCAGGCCCAGTCTGCCGACGCCTCGCGTGCCGCGTCCGAGGCGCGTCTGAAATACGCGGAACTCAGCCGCGAGCGATCATCACGGCTAAGCGGTCAGGGCATTTCCACCGCACAGTCCCTCGAACAGGCTCAGTCACTTTCCGAGGTTTCCGCGCTGGAGGTCGCAAATGCAAAGGCTCAGGCCGCCGAAATCGTTGTCGCACAGAAGGCGGCCGAGCGGGGAGTCTTTCTCGGGGACGGATTTAACGACGCTCCCTACTCCGAACAGAGGATTTCCGAGATCGACGTACAGCGTCTGGAATTAAAAGCGCAACTTGAGGCGAAGAAACTGGCATTGACTGCAATTTCAGATCGGCTGGCGAACGAGCGTCTTCGTGTAAACAGACTTTCTTCGTCAGATCTGGCGGCAAATGTGAATGGTGCGCTGTGGGAGTATCTCTCCGCTTCGGGCGAAACGGTCCAGCGCGGTCAGGACCTCATGCGCCTGATAGACTGCGACTCCGCAATTGTGACCTTATCCGTGTCGGAAAGCGTCTACAATTCCCTCAGGGTCGGCGCACCCGCGACCTTTCGCCTTAACCGAAGCCGTCAGGTTCTTCAGGGATCGGTAATCCGCCTTGCAGGTTCCGGCGCGGCTACGATCTATGAAAACATGGCAATAGCACCGAGTCAGCGCCACCTCCAGAGGTACGACGTGGCACTTGATGTCCCGGCTCTTCGGGACGACCCCGACCTTCGGTGCCTCGCAGGGCGCACCGGCAGGGTGTTTTTCGAAACGCGGGCTTTTGACTGGCTGCGAGGACTATGGAGATAGGACTTGGACAGTTTTCTCTATCTTAGCGAACTCCAGTCGAGCTTCGCTCATCTGGCTCTGGCCTTCGGGTGCGCACTCGTCCTGCCATACCTCCTGAACAATCGTAACTGGACCCACAGGACCTTCCTTTTCGCGATCGGAATGGCTTTAGCGGTGCGATATATCTGGTGGCGAGGAACCCAGACCCTGGCCCCGCCCGGCTTCACGCTGGACTGTCTGTTCAGTTGGTCATTCTTTGCATTGGAAGCATTATCTGTTCTCTCGTCGCTGAGCGCGTTCACAATCCTGACCAGAACCACTGATCGGTCGCCGGAAGTCGAGGAGAACAAATCCTGGTGGAAACCGGATCCGCCTCCAAAAGTCGCGATTCTGATCGCCACGTACAACGAGGAGCAGGCCGTTCTGGAACGGACGATCGTCGGAGCCAAGGCCAGCGATCATCCGGACGTTCAGGTTCTTGTGCTGGATGACGGGCGCCGTGACTGGCTGCGTGATTTCTGCGAGGAGCACGACGTTCGATACCTTCGCAGGCCAGATAACAAGGGCTCGAAAGCCGGCAACATCAATCATGCCCTGGGCGTTCTTGCGCAAGACGATCAACCGCCAGACTTCATAGCCGTGCTGGACGCGGACTTTGTTCCTCACACGGATTTTGTCTCGCGCGCACTTGCGCTTTTCCACGACCAGGAGGTCGGACTGGTTCAAACCCCCCAGCACTTCTTCAATCCGGATCCTATCCAGCATAATCTCGGGCTCAGCCGATCTTATCCCGACGAGCAGCGCTTTTTCTTTGACCATTTACAACCAAGCCGCGACGGCTGGGGGATCGCATTCTGCTGCGGCACGTCGTCGGTGATCAGATGGAGGGCAGTGCAGGCCTCCGGTGGGTTCCCGACAGACAGCATCACGGAAGATTTCATGCTGACGCTTCAGTTGCAGGAGTACGGCTATCGGACGGTCTATCTGAATGAAGCGTTGACCGAGGGCCTTGCTCCGGAGGGGTTGAAGGAATACGTCACTCAGCGAGCGCGATGGTGCCTGGGGCTCATGCAGATTGCCCGAGGAAGGCTAGGTCCCTTTTCGCGGAACAATTTGCGGCTGCGCGATCGCTGGAGCGTCGTTGACTCGGTATTTTTCTGGCTCACTACCTTCACATTCCGCATCGCCTCCATGACCTTTCCTCTCTTTTACTGGTTTTTCAACATCACGGTGGTCAACGCATCTGTTCCCGATGTCATCAGCTATTTCGGGGCGTATATGGTCTGGATCCTATTCGTGTTGAACTTCATCTCGTCCGGAATGGTGATACCCATCGTCAATGACGTCAGCCAGTTGCTTGGTGCGCTCCCCATATCGAGAGCCGCCATTGTGGGGCTTGTGAAACCGAAAGGTCACCCTTTCAGTGTTACGGCAAAGGGAGGAGACCGAACAAAAGTCGTTGTCCAATGGCGTCTTATGCGCCCCTTCCTTCTTTTGACGTTTCTGACCGTTGCCGGGGTCCTGATAGGTCTGGTCTCTGACCGTTTCGCGTTCAACGACGCAGGAGACGGGAAGGTCGTTATCCTGTTCTGGACTGTTTACAATCTGGTGATCCTTGCCGTAACGCTGCTGGTCTGTGTCGAGTTGCCACGACGTGAAAAACACTATGCGGATCGTCCCGAACGGGTCGTGATATCCCTCGGCGGTGCGCTGAAGCGTGTCTGGATGACGGACCTGACGCAGGAAACTGCCCGTCTCAGAGGGGTAGACGCGCCTATAGCTACCCAGGTCATCATGAAACTCAAAGAAATCGGAGATTTCACCGCCACGGTGTTGGATCGAACCGACGACGGCTTGGTCGTTGCGCTCGGGCTGGATGAAACGCAGTACCAACTCTTGCTGAAAAGGCTGTATGCGGGAGGGAGCGTCCCGAGTGTCACGTCAACACGGCTGTCAGCGATCATCAGGGACGCCACCACCCGTTTTGCCCGCCGGTAGCCGGTCCGGCTTCCCTACTCGTTGTCCTGTCGGTCTGCATTTGCCTGCAAGCGGGAAATTGCCGAACCGATTGTAGCCAGTTCGGAGGTTCTTTTGCTCTCGTAAGGATATACGTTCTGTCCATCCGCAACCGCTTTGGCATTAACGGCGAGGTGATGGAACGGCCGAATAAACGAGACAATGAACAAGGACATGAGGAGCAGCAGCGCCATGGTCAGGAGAGACAAACTAAGAAGTAGCCCGCTGGAGAAGCTACTGGCCGGATTCCTGGATGCGTTCGCATCGATCCTCGCGACAATCGACCATCCAAATCTTGGAAGGCTTTGGTAGCTTGCCTCGGGAAGCGTGGCTACGAAGTAATTCTCCCCATCCGGCCATAACTCGAGGCTCACGCCGGTTGCACCTGTCCTTGCTCTTCGAAAGCTCGGCACATCAAGGTTGGAAGGGCTCTCGTTCGAGGACGATATAACAGCCCTGCCCTCGGGATTGACTATGAGCACGTCGACGTCCAGGGCATCACTCAACTCACTAATGTAGGCTTTTGCCCACTCCAGATTAAGATGAAGCCCAAGCACTCCTGTTACCGACTGACCAACACCGGTTACAGGGGCTGCCAGGTCGAGAAACCGTAACGGCTCTCCACTTTCGGGAGCAGGAAGTTTAGCCGCAAGAAGAACCGCTTCGTGCGCATCCCCGGCGAAGTTGCCCTGAAGCCCCCTCTGAAACCACGGACGCGATGACACATCCGTCCCGACCAATAGACCATTCGACGCGACGCGTACTTTGCCGTCATTTCCGGCATACCCTGCCCATGACACGACTCGTCCGCTTCCCACGAGCGTTGAAAGATCGTCCTGGATGTCTTCGGGCTGGCTCACCGCAAGCGAGCTTCCCAGCGTTTCAAGGTTTATCCATTCCCGATAAAGGGAAGCGGCAAAAGCTGTTTGGACGCCTCGCGCCCTGGTTTCCACGGCAGTTCGCAGACTTGCCTCCTGAAAACCGAGCATTCGATCGTCTACCACCTTGAACACGATCGCAACACCGACGAGGATACAGGCGAACATGAAACCCGCTGTGACAGCAGTCAGCGAAGGCAGGCGGCTTTTGGGTTCTTTGATCATGGACACCATCGCGTTTTGTCGTGTAAACGTCGACGGAAACTAGATAACGACCGGCGGGCCAGCAATCTGCCTATTATCAGGGGTTGTTTTTTCTGGCGTGAGGTCGCGAATTCGGATCTGCCAAAAATCGCGACCCACGCCGTTCCCGGCGACGAAGCCAACACGGTTGGGATCGAGCCTAACTTGAGCAAGCGCCGGCGCAAACAAGTCCGTGCGGGTCAGACACCACAAAACATGTCGCGTTGTCCTGGCGGCAATGCCAGCCGTGAACAATGCCGTTGACGCGCCGAAAACTGCGTCGCTTCCACCTCCCCCAATTTGGTGGAGTGCGCCATAGGTGCGTCAACGATACGGGATACGGTTATGGATCGCCTTTACTCCGAAAGGCAGTACCATGCGTTCACTTCGCGATACGCCCTCCATCTTGTCGATAGCGTCCTGAAGCATCAGCCAAAGTAAATGCATTCGCGCGAACCGGCACGTTTGTTCTCTGGGCTTGCGTTCCTAAAATGTTCTGATTGTGCCGGAGAGTCAAGAACGAGGTAAAGCAAGAGCTTGCGGCCTTACAAGCGCACGTTTCCCCCGACCGGCAAGAACTCCCTGACTGCGAGGAACCTCATCTGTCCTTATTCGTTCGAGCGGAAACAAGCAAAACAGCATAGGTTCTCCTGCGGTCGCGAAATGGAAGTGGTGCTTTTATGATGCGACTGGAATCCCGAACGCATCGCGCGGAAGGGTGAGCTATTTTGCGGTTTGAACCGGTACTAATCCGGTCTCGTCATCCCCAATGCCTTGGTATAGGGTGCGGTTTTCGATAGTTGGCTTCGCGCAGATATCCCGTAGCCTACGCCTTGAAGGGATCTGAACCGTCGGCGCCCTGTACTGGTTTAGCTAACGTCTTTAATGGCCATACGGTCGAGACCGATGAAACCTCGTCGCCCCACAACTCACCGCTCGATCGGGCGCCGGGCAAATATGCGTGGCGCTACATGTAAATAGCGCCGGGCTGGCCTTGTTAGCTGAAGGCTGCCCTATCCATGTCGACTATAGCTTACTCCTTGCCATTTCGACACGGTGGTTCTGACATCGGTGATCATCGCTACCCGGGCTGCCTTTCAGTGCGCAGCTGCGAAACCGGTCCAGCAATACGACAGCGAAACCCCTGGGTGTCGAACTGTAGTTGAGGCGCTGTGCCCAACAGTGACCCCAACGCTGAACGAATATAGCGTGTACCGTATCCCTGGCGGCTTGGCGTGACTGCGGGCGGGCCACCTCTTTCAATCCAGTTCATGCTGAACAGGGGATCATTACCATCGGTTACCTCCCAAATTACCTCAACGTTGCCCTCAGGAACAGAAAGTGCGCCGTATTTGATAGCGTTCGTCGTCAGTTCATGAACACAAAGAGCGATGGTCGTCCCGGCATCCCGGCTCACAACTATGTCCGGCCCGGAGACGGCAATTCGGCTGCTGCCATCACCGTTATAGGGAGCGACAGTCGTCGCCATGATCAACGAGAGGCCAACCTCTTCCCCGCCTGCCTCGAAGACTGCGGAATGAACACCGGAAAGGGCCTGCAGCCGCGCGCCAAAATCGCCTGCCAGTTCCTCCACGGATGCAGCGCCTCTTCGCGTCATCTGGAAAATAGAGGTGACGGTGGCAAGGATGTTCTTGACGCGATGGTTCAGTTCCAAACGCAGCTCTCGCTCTCGCTCGATGGAATCCCGGACTTGCCGCTGCCGTAATCGTACCAGGAGATTCAATTGAACGGCGTTGGCCAACTCCAACGGCGCGATCGGACGCAAATGGAACAGAAGACGGGATTTTGGCCATGCCGCCTGTAATCGGTCGCGAATGTCTTGCACCGGTGCGGCCTTCTCAAGAAGAACGATGATCGGTATCTCTGACCAATCGGGTTGAGCTTTCAAGTGATCGGAAAGCTTGGTCAAGACAGAGGGAGTGAGCGCCTCGTGAGTAACGATGATGATGTCTGGTGATGAACAAAGAAGACCCTCAAGATCATCATCGACCTTGGCCGAGACCATCCCCACCTTTTGGTCTTGCAAAAGAGCGGCAATATAATCAGCATCCTTTCGAAACGGGGCAAGGACCAGCACCCAGTCCACCTCATTTTCCCTTGGCAGCCCGCTCATTTTGGATCGGGAAGAGGGTTGTAGGCCACCACGCTGACGTTACCGCTTTCTATGATCAGCTCCCTCACGTCCAGATCATGCGGGCCGTGGCGCTTCTTCACAACAGTAATATTCCGACGGAGGCGCCCTTCATGTTCCATGATCCGCAACAGCAGGACTGTATCGCCGAGGAAGCTCACGTCCACGTCGATCCCGACATTCTGCCCGAGGAGCCCGTGCTGGGCCACAATGAGCATGGTCAACACCCCGGAGCGCGCCAGGTACTTTAACAGGGACTGAATGTCGCGCACTGCTTTGTCCCGGTGTGGCAACGAGTTTAGGTAACCGGTCAGACTGTCGATGACGACGACTTTCGACTTGTTCTGCGTCACGGCATCCCGAACGATCTGGCCGAATTCACCCGGTGAGATTTCGTTGGGATTGAAGTCACGAAGTATCAGCCTGCCATCCTTATGAAACTGCCTGAGTTGCATTCCAAGACCTTCGGACCGGCGAAAGAAGGTTTCCAGTCGCTCCTCAAATAGAAAGAGGGCTACGTTCTCTCCCCGTTCAAGTGCCGCTGTTGCATAGAGTGATGACATCGTCGATTTTCCGGTCCCGGCCTGACCGATGACGAGGGTTGTCGTTCCGGCTTCCTGGCCCCCGCCGAACATCTCGTCAAGTTCGGCAACACCGGATTTGATCAGTTGTGGCTTTCCGGTGTCCGATGCTGCGCTTGGCATAATTCGAGGGAATATCACCACGCCTTCGCCTTCCCTAATCGCCATGTCGTGATAGCCGTCGGCGATCGGCACGCTGCGCATCTTGGAGATCTCGACACGGCGGCGAACACCACCGTACTCCTCCAGCGACTTGTCAAAGCGGATTACCCCGTGAGCCAGTCCCTCCATCTCTTCGCCGCTTCGATCAAAATCTGACGACTGGGTATCAAGCAGCAGCGCCACAACATCCTGCTTGGCAAGGAAAGCCTTGAAGGCGATCAACTCCCGGCGGAACCGGGGAGAATCTCCGGTTATCAAGCGGATTTCGAGAAGCGAATCATAGACAAGCCGGCGCGGTTTATGCTCCTCAATCGCGGCCTCAATCGCCTTGCGTGTCTCGTCAAGCCGCAGGTCTGACGTCATGAATATGCTTTGATCATCGGCCTCGTTTACAGAGCCGGATGTTGCCAGTTCCTCAATACGAATACCGTCGAGTGTCCAGCCGTGCGATACAGCAATCGCCTTCAGCTCGGCAGCCGTCTGCGAGAGCGTCACGTAAATGCAGCTCTCGCCGGCGGCAACACCGGCTCGCAGGAACTGAAGGGCGGCGGTGGTTTTGCCCGATCCTGGAGCGCCCTGCAAAATGTAGAGATTGGATGCTGGAAGACCACCGCGAAGGATTTCGTCAAGCCCCGCGATACCGGTGGTGGCGACAGAGGGCATTTTCGGTTTCGGCATGTTCACCTTCCCGCTGGCCGCGCGCATTGAGATCGAGGCAACTTCACTACAGTATCTATATTTCTCTTTCACAAAACATCAACTCGTTCGCCATTTGTATGCAATTATGAAAAATGAGGTTGGTGCCAATAAGCCCCCACCATCGGATGGCCTAGAAGGGGAATCCCAACCTGCGGAGGTTCATAAAGAAGAACTGTCGAGACTTGATTTGTCGTTTCGATCAACGCCTGAATCACGGAACTCAAAAGATATCTCGATCAGAATGGCTTTACGATCGCAAGCAATGCGATTGCGGCCGTTGCAATGACGATACCAACGCCTGCACCCGTTGTGCTTCTTGCGGCGCTACCGTCGCGGACCCATCGCCGAAGGCGGCCGGACTGGATCCCGTGTAACGCGGACAGGGCAGTCACCGGGTCCAGCATCCGTGGCAACAAGAGCAACCCGCCTTGTATCGAATGTCTTTCGTCCGAGGCGCGCATCCGCAGCCTCGACGCCAATGGCGCGTGCAGAAAGTCTGTGGCGGTGCCTATTGAGCATATGTGTTTATTCAAAAGGCGAGATCGGCAGTAGCCCTCGGCAAACGAAGGCTCGTCATGGCGGAAGAAGAGGCTGTTGCGGAGCGTCTACAAGCATTCCCTTCTCCACCTGTTTCACCGGATGTTTGCCGGTTGTCGCAGCTTAAGCGTAGTTGATGGGCAGCCAGTCGTAATTTGTGCTGTCTTTGCGAACGTGGCCGATACCCGGAAAGGCGATGTGCGCGCCTCCCACCAGATATCTGCCTTCCACCGCTTGCTTGAACGCAATGTCGCGTGCAGCCACGGCGGCTTTCTGGTCGATATCGAACTCAATGGCGACGCCGGGTTCATCGAACTGCAGGATATCGCCATGGGTGATGTCGCCCCAGAAGACGATCTTCTGGCCTTCGCTTTCCAGAGTGATGGCGCTGTGGCCGGGCGTATGCCCCGCATAAAGAATGGATCCGAGGCCAGGAACCGGCGCGGCGTTATCCGCGAAGGTTTCGAATTTTTCAGCTTTAACGTAGGGCGTTACGCACTGGTCTGCCTCGGCAAATTGCTGCTTTACGATGCCCGTTGCCGCATTGGCGTTGTCCGCGCTCAGCCAGAATTTCGCCTCCCGTTCATTGACCCGCAATGTGGCGTTCGGAAAGCTGCGCTTACCATTGCTCACCAGCCCGCCGGAATGATCGGTGTGGATATGGGTGAGGACGACATCATCAATGTCATCCACCTTGTAACCGGATGCCTCAATGTTAGCCGCGAGCTTGCCGAGCGATGGCCCGATGTAGGTCCCGGTGCCTGCGTCGATCAGCACCAGTCGGTCGCCGGTATTGACCAGAAACGCATTGACGGAAGTTGGCACGGATGCGGGCAGAAAGGCATCACTCAGTACGCTTTGCGCATGTTGTTGGCTGGTGTTGGTGTAGAGTTTGGAGAGCGGCAGAGGGATAGTACCGTCGGACAAGGCCGTGACCTCTACAGAGCCGATTTTCAACCGATAAAAACCGGGTGCCTGAACAACGGCATAGGGGGCTTTGGCAAAGGTGAGTGACGGCGCGACGAACGGTGCGGCGACCAAGCCGGTCAGAGCGCTTTTGAGAATGGATCGACGTGATGGCATGGGTTTGCTCCTTGAGTGAGGGTGCGGAACGGCTTGCAAGTTCAGGTCAATCAGCTAAGACTGCCTCAGCCAGCAATCAAATCGATACGGTTCATGCAAGTCATCGACCATTTCAATCTTCGGTCCTTCGACCTTAATCTCCTCGTTGCCTTCGACGCGATGATGGAAGAAATGAGCGTCACGCGTGCAGCGCGACGGTTGAAAATCCAGCAGCCTGCCATGAGTCACAACATATCCACCCTCCGCACGCTGTTTCAGGACGAGCTATTCATACGTGTGGGCCAGATCATGAAGCCCACGGCGCGGGCGCTAAACTTGTCTGGTCCGGTGCGGCAGGCATTGCGGCAGGCGCAGGCGGCCGTCTTGATGGCGGACGCCTTCGAACCGGCCACCGAGCAACGCACATTCCGGCTGGGGCTTTCCAGCGAGGTGGAGCTGCTACTGCTGCCCGATCTGACGGCACGGCTGCGGGATATCGCGCCGGGTATTCGCATTCTCGCGCGAGGTGGTGATGCGACGGAGGTCAACGCGATGCTCGATGCGGGTGTCATCGATATGTCAGTCGGGTGCAGTTATCTGCCGGACTCACGGCACCATAGCGAGCCGCTGTATCAGTCGAGCGTATTGTGCTGTTTCAATCCGCAATTGCTGAAGGTTTCCAACCCGGTGAGCCTTGATGCCTATATGGCCGCACAACACGCCGTCATCTCGCAGACTGATAGCCTGCATGGTTGCGTCAAGGATGCGCTGGAACACGCCGGAGCAGAACTGGAAGTGGTGGCGGCTGCACCCGATTTCATGTCGGTATTAGCCACGGCTCGCTCATCTGCGGTGATTGCCACCGTATCGTCGCGGATTGCGCGGCGCTACGGCCCCCTATTGGGACTTGAGGTCAGCCCAGTGCCGTTGGCGCTTTCTTTTCCACCCGTGGCAATGGTCTGGCCGCTTCACATGGACAGCGATCTTGGCTGCGCGTGGTTGCGGGAACAAATCCGTGAGGCGATGTTGTCGGAGAACCAGGATAGGATCGCGGAAGTTGCGGCGTGACGTCCCATAAAGATCAAACGGCTGTTTGAAAGCTAATCGCCTGAAACGGCTTCGGGACGTTCCTCAACATGACGAATACGCATCCCCTCGGCATCGAAAAATCGGGCATTTGTCGGATCGAAGTCACGAAAACCGTTTGGCCGACGAGAGGCGCCGGGCCGGCTTCACCCTGAACGATCAGCGGCATTCCCGGCTCGATATGACCGTAGAGATAGGTTGTGCCTCCCAGAAATTCAGTAAAGCCGACGGTAACGGCAAGGCCCCTTTCACCGTCACGGGTCAGCGTCAGGTTCTCCGGCCTGATGCCAAGCTGCAACTGGCAGTTCGTAGGCAATCCGGCAGGCGCGGCAAAGGTTAAGCGGTGGCCGGCGACAACGAGTGCGCCCGCCTCATGCCCGGCTGGGACGAAATTCATCTTTGGACTGCCGATGAAACCGGCAACGAACAGGTTATCGGGATCACTATAGAGCTCAAAGGGTGAGCCGATCTGTTCGATGCGCCCTGCCCTGAGAACGACGATCTTGTCTGCCAGCGTCATGGCTTCGGTCTGATCGTGCGTGACATAGATCATGGTGTTGCCAAGCTGTTTGTGCAACCTGGCGATCTCGATGCGCATGCCAACCCGCAATTCAGCGTCGAGATTGGAGAGCGGTTCGTCGAACAGGAAGACCTCCGGGTTGCGAACAATGGCGCGCCCGATGGCAACCCGCTGGCGCTGGCCACCGGAGAGCTGGCCGGGACGCCGGTCGAGCAGAGGTGTCAGATGCAGGATTTCGGCAGCGTGCCGCACCATCGCTGTGACCTCCTCTTTCGGGCGATGTGCCATCCGCAAGCCGAAGCCCATGTTCTGGGCAACGGTCATATGCGGGTAGAGCGCGTAAGACTGGAACACCATGGCAATCCCCCGGTCGGACGGATCGGCATCCGTCACGTCGCGTCCACCGATCAGGATCTCGCCCCGGCTGGTCTCTTCCAGTCCGGCGATCAGGCGTAGAAGCGTCGATTTTCCACAGCCTGACGGTCCGACGAAAACGACAAACTCGCCGGCTGTTATGGAGAGGTCGATATCATGGATGACATCAACGGCGCCAAAACTCTTCGAAACACCCTTTAGTTCGACCCCACTCATCGCGATAGACGTGCCTTTGTTATCCGCGACATTCATTGATCGGCCTCCTTGCGGATCCAGACCAGCATCTCTCCGCCGCCGCGATTGTCCCAGACATGATAGGGCACGGCGCGGATTTCAGCTTTCTCGCGACGCGGCGCCGTGGCGGTATAAAGATCTTCGCCAGCGCCCGTCTCGCGGATTCCGGTCGTGACAAGCGCGGGAAGACCGCCAAGCGCCTCTACAGCTTCGCACCGGAAATCACTGTTCGGCCGCAGCACCAGGGCATTGAGATCATCACCGTTGTCGACGCCTTCGAGGCAATAGACCAGCGGACCACGCTGAAGCGCGACGCGGCCCTGATCGACACCAACTTTGGGTTGGCGTAAAGCTGCTGCACCGGCATGTCGAATTCGAGTTCCACCCGGTCACCGGCCTTCCACTGTCGCGTGAGCCTTGCGTAACCCTTCTGTTCGACCCGGGCTGGATCCACCAACGCTCCGTTGACACGGATCGTCACCGTTGGCGACCATCCCGGCAGGCGCAAGGCCAGCGTAAATTCGCTCGGTTGCTCCGGCTCCAGCGTCAATCGCACCATACCTTCCACAGGATAGGCGGTTTCCTGACGGATGCGGACCGGTGTTCCCCCCGTTTTCAAGTCCGCTACGCTGTCGCAATAAAGGTGGACCGCGATTTCATCTTCCGCTTCGCCATAGAGGTAGGTGCCGACAGACGCCACCAGCCGCGCAATGTTTGGGGGGCAGCAAGGGCAGCGATGCCAGGTCCAGCGATGGTGCTTGCCGCGACTCTCCAGGGGATTGTCATAAAAGAACCGGGTTCCATCAAGGGAAAGACCAACAAGCGCGCCGTTGTAAAGCGCCCGTTCCATCACGTCGGCGTAAGTGCGGTCAGGCCCTGGCCCAAGCATGCGGCTGGCCCAGAAAACAAGGGCAACGGCGGCGCAGGTTTCCGCATAGGCAGTCTCGTTCGGCAGGTCGTAATCGAATGTCAGGCCTTCGTTCTGGGCGGAAGGGCCCAACCCGCCCGTCACATAGAGGTTCTTTTCGGTCAGATGCGTCCATATGGCACCCAGGGCAGGCTTTAAACTGCCATCGCCGTATTCCGTCGAAACATCGGCCATGCCGGAATAGAGGTAAGCGGCGCGCACGGCATGACCGACGACATGGTGCTGTTGGCGCACAGGGATGTGGCTTTGCGAATATTCGTAGGTCGCAAAATGATAGTCCGATGGGTCTCGTCCACGCTCGCGAGCTTCCCGATCGTAAAAGTGTTCGCCATTCGGTCGTTGGCCGCGCTCATCGACAAAGAAACGGGCAAGGTCCAGGTAGCGCTGTTCGCCAGTGGCACGGCCGAGCTTGACCAGCGCCAGTTCTATTTCCGGATGCCCGCAATAGCCTCTTTTCTGCCCGTCGCCCGGCCCGAAGACGGTCGCGATATGATCGGCATAGCGGGCCATGATATCCATAAACCTGCGCTTGCCCGTCGCATGATAATAGGCCACGGCGCCCTCCATGAGATGGCCGGCATTGTAAAGCTCGTGGCAGTCACGCAGATTGGTCCATCGCTTGCCGGGTTCAATGCGCTGATACCAGGAATTCAGGTAGCCATTTTCGTCCTGCAGCCTCCCATAAGCATCGACGATTTCATCGATACGCGCCTCAAGTACGCCATCCGGTTTGTGCAACAGCCCGTATGCCGCCGCCTCGATGCTCTTGCCGAAATCCGAATCCCAGAACATCTGCGTGCTGACGGTATCATTGCCCTGCTGGTACGGTATGCAAAGCCCGGGGTTGGGACGTTCCGGGTCAACCTGATCGAGCATTCCTGCTTCGATGCATCGATCAAGCAGGGTGTGTGCCGTGGTCGTCGCGATAGTTTCAATCCGAGGCCCGAAAAACCCGCCAACGCGCACCTGGTCGACAGCCGGAGGCCGGAATTTGGCAGCGGGACGGATCGTCTCGGGAGAGGAAGAAAGAGTGGTCATGCCATTATTTCCTTCAAAAAGTTTGAGCTCATTTCACCGCACCGGCCGTAAGGCCGCGGATGTAGAAGCGCTGGAGAGTGACGAAGAGGATAAGACAGGGGATCATCATGACGGTGACGCCAGCTTGCACTGCGCCCCAGTCAATTGAGCCGTAACGACCGGAGCGCACGGCAGTCACGAGCACCGGAAGCGTGTAGCGGTCCTGATCAGTCAACAGGACCAGCGCGCCCAGAAACTCGTTCCACGCGTTCAGGAAGGCGAAGAGACCGACGGACACGATTCCAGGAAACACCAATGGCCCGAGGACGTACACCAATGCCCGCAGTCCCTTTACTCCATCGATACGGGCCGCTTCCTCGATCTCCTTCGGCACGGCATCGAAAGCATTGCGCATCATGAAGATGGAAAAAGGCAATTGCAGCGTGACGTAGATGAAGACGAGGCCACTCAGGGTATTTTGCAGTCCGAGCTTGGGGAGGATCAAAAAGAGCGGTGTCAGGATGGACTGGAACGGCACCATGATCGTTGACAGGATCAACACGAAAGCGACCAGTTTGAAGGGAAAGCGAAAGCGAGAAAACCCGTAACCGGCAAAGACCGAGACCAGGATCGTGAAAGCGGCCGTTGCGAGCGCGACGAACAGGCTGTTGCCGGCATAATGCAGGATGCCTGCACCGAAATCCTCGAGCCGTCCGTAATTGCCAAAGCCCAGTCCCTGGACGGAAAACAAGCCGCTGCTCGCCATGGCCGGGGGACGGAAGGATGCCAGCAGCACGAGAACAATCGGCGCCAGAAACAGAAGCCCAACCAGAATGCATGTGATGTGAAACAGGATCACGTACAAGCCGATACGGCGGCCCCGGCGCTTCTTTGGCTGCGTTGTCGCAGAGGTTAGCGCCAACGTCATTGTGTCGGCTCCTTGTCGCCCAGCAGACGCAGTTGGACAATGCTCAGAACGACCAGAATGGCGAGCAGCACCATGGAAAGGGCTGCACCGTAGCCAAGCCGGAAGGAAACGAAGGACTGGCTGAAAATCCAGTACACGGCGGTGATCGTCTTGTTTTGCGGGCCACCGGCAAGAATGATGTAAAACTGATCGAAGGCCAGCATGGAGCCGGAAATGCAGAGGATCAGCGCGAGGGCGAAGGATCGGCGCACCAGCGGAAGAGTAATGAAGCGGAACCGTTGCAGCGCGTTTGCGCCGTCGATCCGCGCCGCTTCGATGAAGTCGGTGGGGATGGCCTGCAATCCGCTCATGAGAATGACCATGTAAAAGCCGGCCATTTTCCAGATCACCATGGCGGTCACGGACCAGAACGAGGGTGCGAACGTCGCCAGAAGATTGACGCGGCCATCCGTCAGACCCAAAGTTTCAGCAAGGGGCGAAAACAGGCCGCTATCGACATTGGAAAGCCAACTCCACAACAGGCTGGCCGAGGCAAAACCGATAACGACAGGCAGAAAGAAAGCGTTGCGATATAGGTTCGCGAATGGCCGTGGCCTTTCGATCAGAAGGGCAAGCCCAAAGCCCGCCAGCATCAGGCCAACCGTCGCGGCAACTGTGTAGCGAATAGTGAATGCAAGCGCATTCCAGAAATTGATATCGTTCCACAGCACCTTGTAATTGGCAAAGCCGATCCAGCGCGGCATGCCGATCAACGGCCAGTTATGCAAGGACATCCACGCCGTCATGCCAAGCGGCACGAGGAAGAACACCAAGACTAGCAAAAGCGCCGGGGCGACGTAGAGAAGGCCCATCCAATCCCGGCGAGGTTTGCGCAGAGGACGCAAGGGGGCATTGGGCGCACCGCGGACAGGCGCCAGCTTTTGAACCGACATCAGGCTGTTCTCCGATGAGATGAATGAGGCGGGGTGGATAGCTCCGCCTCTCGGCACCATGGATATCAGGGGGCGGTATCGATGATCGATTGCATGGCGTTTTGCCCAGCCTGGATCGCAGGTTCGATCCCGTCAGGCCCACCGAAGAATGCCGTGTTCAGCATGGTGATCCAAGGACCATTGGCCGAATTGATCAGGTCGTTGAAAACCGTCGAATAGGGTGTACGACCTTTGGCCATCGCATCGGCGGCGATCAGATAGCGAGAGTCCAGACCGGCGAGCGCCTGTTTCGCGATGTCGCTGCGCACAGGCAGCGAGCCGTTGCGGGCAAGCAATGTCTGCCCCTCGAGCGAGTAGGAAAATGTCAGGAACGCCTTGACCGCTTCCATTTTTTTCGTGCCCTTGGAGACGACGAAGTTATCGCCGCCAGCAAAGGAAGACGAGCCGCCGTCTTTGCCTGGAAGCTGTGCGACACCGTATTCGAGGTCCGGGCTTTGCGAGGCCAATGCGCCGATCGCGAAAGAACCCGAAGGCGTAATGCCGATCTTGCCGGTGGCGAAGGCAGCAAAGAAGTTGGAGCCCGTATCCGTCTGCGCTCCTGCGGGAACGAGTTTGTCCTTCACCATTCCCTGATAAAAAGCGATTGCATCACGCATCTGCGGCGTATCCAGCGTTACCTGTCGGCCATCTGCGGAAAAAATATCCCCACCTGATGCCCAGATCAGCGGCGTGAAGGTGAAAATGTTGCAGCCACCGCAATTACCGGAAAAATAAAAGCCCTTGCACCCCCGAGCGCATTCACCCTTTCCGCGTCAGCGCGAATCTCAGCCCAGGTCGCCGGTCCCTTTTCCGGGTCTAGACCCGCCTGCTTGAAGAGTTTCTTGTTCCAGATCAGAACCGAACCATCCGCAGAAAACGGCATGCCGAAAATGCGATCGTTGTAAGTCCCGACCGAGATATGTGCTTTCGACAGGGTGTCGAGATAGGGCAGCGACTTGGCAAAATCCGTCAGGTCTTCCAGCTGACCGGCCGCAGCAAATGCCGGCGTGTAGATAAGGTCCAGCGACAACGCATCTGGCGCCGTGCCGCCGGCGGTCGCAACCGCGTATTTCTGCACAAGTTCGTTCACAGGAACGATCTGCAAATCCGCGCGATGCTCTTTCTGGCTCTTGTTGAAGGCATCGACGAGCTTCGGCATGAAGGTCGAACTATCCGACCGCGTCCAAAGCGTAAACGTGTCGGCGTTGGCGGACAGAGGCATCGCGAGCGCTGTCGCAAACAGGGCGCTGAACCCAAACATCCAGTTTTTCATTCTTTTCTCCTCCCAGATAGCACCGTTCCCGATGCCGTTAAATTTTCATTCGGCCCACGGCGCTGGTGAGCCGCAGGATTCACGCACTTTCAGACGACAGGGCAGACGACGCTGGCCGGTCTCCACCGGCTTTCCGTCGATCATATCGAGCAATGTTAGCCCCGCCTGCCGCCCGAGTTCCTTCAGCGCCATATCCACCGTCGTCAGCGGTGGTCGCGTCGCCGTTGCAAAAATCTCCCAATTGTCAAAGCCGACGACAGCGATGTCCTCCGGCACGCGGATGCCGGAAAGCGCCAGAGCATCGATCACACCGCGCGCAATCTGGTCGTTGCCGCAGAACACAGCGTCCGGCCTCTCGGAGATGGGACTGGCCACGAAGCGCTGTCCGGCGGCGTATCCGAATGCTTCGGACCACTCGCCGGACAGCACGTCGCCGAAGCAGGGGAGAGCTGCTTCTGACAGCGCGCGCCGCCAGCCCTTCTCACGCAAGCTGACTGCGCTGAAACTGCGCGGACCCGTGACATGCGCGATGCGCTTTCGACCTAGACCAACAAGATGTGAAACCGCAGCATGTGCCCCGCCCTCGTCATCCGGCACAAATCCGATAGCACCCTCCGGGCAGGCCGCGTTGACATAGACCACCGGCATGTGAACCGTCGGAATATCAACTGGCAGGACCCGGTCGATACGCTTGCCCGAGACGACAAGCCCATCGACCCGCTTGTCTTCCATCGCCTCCAGACTAAGCCGCACCCGCTCAGGCTCGTCGTCGATGGCGCAGAGAAAAACAGATACACCGCGATCCGCCATGGCCGCAGACAAGCCAGCAGCAATCGGCAAGGTGAACCGGCCGTAGGTGTCATTGGTCAGCAGCCCAAGCGTAAATGAGCGCTGCCCGACCAAAGCTCGCGCCATCGCGTTCGGGCGAAATCCCAGTTGCTGGGCAACAGACTGGATCCGTTCACGGGTCTCGGCTGCCATCCGGCCGCGCTCGTTTAGGGCTTTGGACGCCGTGGAGATGGAAACACCGGCGGCAAAGGCGACATCCTTGATGGTTGCGCGTGCTGCTACCGGCACATCAATTATGGAATTTTTAGCGTCCTGCATTACGTCCCCAAGCGTGCATAGTCAGCAAAAACCAATGTGAGAAATCGTTTTTTCAAAATAGAGAAAACGTTTTCTCTGTCAAGAACGTTGTTGAAGCTCGATGAGTCGTTGTGCTTATCGGCTTCACCCGCAACCGAGCCACTCATCCTCAGGTTTCCAGTGAACTTCCGACGCGAGTGCGAGAAGTCTGTGTAATGCCGTCGAGTCATAGACTGGCCGGTCGCCAGAACATCAGCCCAAAGATCTCGACGGCGAACAGTTTGTGCGGATCGGAGATATCGGCAATATCACTCAAGCGGACCAGGTGTCCCTCGACGCTGGGGTTTCACGCAAGTTGAATCTGGAGACGCCGATGCGGCGAGCAGCTACCGGAGAGCGGGCTTGGTCTACCGCCCATTCGTGCCGACACTCTTTTCCGAAATTTGGTGTGTTAGGCCCAAGACGCTTAGACCACCTGGCATTGCGGAAGAATTTCTCGCTGCTGTCCGGTCGTCCATTTCGAAACTCGATAAGCCATCTTCCAAAGCGGCGGACGCGCATCAAACATCCCGTTAAGCTCCCACGGCGCACCAGCCAATTGCTATGCTCTTGAACGGAGTCGAGCTGACGACCGAGTTATAATAGAGCCGAATTTCGCTAGATTTGTTATACTGGCCAATAACTTGAAGTTTCCGGAATGAACAATATGGGCCTACAGCGGATCGGCGGGTTTTTGCGTCATACACCGAAAAGAACCCTCAGCTTGGGGCCGTCTCCATTTAGTGCTCGAACTCTCCCTTGCTCTCGACAACGGCCGGATAATCGTCGCATTTACGATTCCGTACCTGCGACCCCAAGTGAGACGCGAGGATCGAACTGTCAGCTACTTCTCCCGGATACCATAAGGCAAAGGATCGTAAACATTACCTGCGCGGCAATGTACCACGACGTCCCCGCCAACGAAATTGGCCCCCTTTAGCTCTCGCAACAGTCGCAAAACATCGACCGGTGTAAGCCAGCCAACTTCAGGGCGCGGGTTCCAAGCGCAATCCCGGTCGTCTATGTCGAGTCACAGGTAGGTCGGCCCATCGCCGACTGTCGATAAGGACGTGAACGAATCCCGGAGAGGTGTAACCATCCTGCACGTTCGCCGATCGACATGCCCATGTCCTTGCCCGCCGGCACAGCGTCGTGTGATCGGGCATGGCGAGATCCAGTTGCATCAACTCAGCACCGATACCGGCAAGCCCTCGGTGTGGCGCAGTCGCAGGCTGAACACGAGCCCCAATGTCAGGGCGACGGCGGGCGGCATTATGCTTATGTAGCTTGGGCTGCGGATCAATCACGCTGGTGACCACGTTGAAATTCGATCCCTGCACCAATGCCGCCCTGAGACACTAGCGACCCTTCGATACTCTAGCGTCACATCAAGACAAGATAACCACTCACCAGGCTGCAAGTTGCCATCGACTTGTCCAGATGTATCTATTAATCATTGACAAAAAAGCGTTTTTTGCAATTATAAAGCTAACAACTTCATAGGATAAAAGCCATGCTGGCCATTCTTGCCGACGATTTGACCGGTGCGCTGGACTCAGCAGCACCATTTGCCGCACGCGGCCTTCGCGCAGATATCGCCCTTGATCTGGAGGCAGTGGCCCAGATCGTTACGGACAAGCCAGATATCATCTCGATCAACCTGAACACCCGCGAGATCGGCTCCGATGAGGCGAGAACCGCAACAGCAGCAGCTATCAGCTTTTTGCCTTCCAAGACGCGTTTGTTCAAGAAGGTTGATTCCAGGCTTAAGGGCAATATTGTCGCCGAGATCGACGCCATCCCCTATTCCCGCGCGCTTGTTGCACCTGCCATTCCGACATTCGACCGTATTGTCGAGCTCGGTTACGTCGCGGGTCACGGTATCGACAAGCCGATATCGATTGCCGAGCGTTTCGGTTCGCATCTCGTGCGTATCAATGCTCCCGACACACGCACGCACATCGACATGGAAAATGCGCTCGCTGCCGCTGAGCGCGATGGCACCGATCTTTTGATCGGTGCGCGTGGGCTTGCCGAAGCACTTGCTGGCCGCATGACCAACGGGGCGCTTTCGAAGGTGGCGATAATCCCCGCTGGCAGCGCCATCTTCGTGATTGGCTCGCGTGATCCAATTACGCTGGAACAGATCGACATATTGCGCGCTGCCATTGATCTGCATTATGTAGCGGCGCCCAATGGGCATGTTAACGCTGCCCTGGAAGCCGATGCAGCGCTGACGTTGATACAGGCAACGCCCGGATCTCACGGAGTTAGCCCGCAGGCGGTTGCCGACGCTCTGGGCGAAGGTCTAAAAGGCGACTTGTCCCGGCATAGCGACACACTGCTTCTTTCGGGCGGGGCAACCGCTGAGGCGGTCATGCGTAGCCTTGGTGTTTCTCGGCTGCATCTGCATGGTGAATGCCTGCCGGGGCTCAGTGTCGCATCCGCAAACGGGCGCACCATCATTGCCAAATCAGGCGGGTTCGGGCATCCAGATACCCTCAAGATCGTTGCAGACATGGTTCTGCGAAAGGCAAGTTGATATATGGGACTGGAAGCCGGAATCGCTCGTAAAGGCCTTGCCGACATCGTGTTCGAGCGCATGCTGCGCGCTATTAAATCAGGCGCATATAATCCTGACGAACGTCTGCCCACCGAACACGAACTCGCCGCTGAGTTCGAGGTCTCGCGCCCTGTCATTCGCGAAGCGCTCAAGCGTCTGAGGGATCAGGGCCTGATCTATTCGCGCCGTGGCGCGGGTAGTTTTGTGCGCTCCGTCGGACTGCGGCAGCCACTTGGCTTCGGCCAGTTGGAAAATGTCGCCGATCTGTTGAATTGCTACGAGTTTCGCCTGACACTTGAGCCTGCGGCAGCGGCGGCCGCCGCTACACGTCACGATGCTGACAGCCTGAAAGCCATCAGGCAGGCGCTTGAACTGCTCCGCGATGCCACGAATAGGCAATCGCACCGTGAGGACGCCGACTTTCAGTTTCACCTGGCCATCGCCCGCGCTGCCCAGAACACTTATTTCTCCACTGCAATGGAAGCACTAAAAGACCACATTGCGGTTGGCATGAAATTCCACGGTGCGTCTATCCGTCGTGAAGCCACGGGCCTGACCCGCGTCTTCGCTGAACATGAGGCTATCGCCAAAGCAATTGCCGATGGCCAAGAGGACGATGCGAGAAGGCTCATGTTCGAGCATCTTCAGGAGTCGCGCGGACGGCTTTTTCAAGCCTCGCAGAAATAGGTCGCTCAAACTAAAAAGGCAGCACGTATGCGCTGCCTTTTCCTGCTGTACTGACGTTGCTTAGAAGCTGGCCTTGTAGACGTCGAGGACGTCATCAACGCTCATATCCGCCGGATTATTGTCCATCAAGCGACGGATGGCATGCGCATCGGCAGCGTAGCGCGACAAATCAGCCTCGGCCGCACCATGTTTCGCAAGTGACATCTCGATCCCAAGATCGGAACAGAAGCCACGAGCGCTATCTTGCAACTGTGTCTGCGACAGACCAGCCCCAAGACCGAGCGCTTCGGCAACTTCCGCCGTTTTGGCCGAAACAACGGGCTGATTGAAAGCCAGTACATGCGGGAACACGATTGCATTGGCCAATCCATGTGGCAGGTGCAGCAGCGTTCCAAGCGGATAGGCGATGGCATGACCTGCCGCCGTATTGACGGGTCCAAGGCAGATCCCGCCGTAATAGGAAGCCAGCATCAGGCCTTCGCGTGCTTCACGATCCGATCCGTCACGTACCGCGCGACCCAGAAATTTACCGACGAGGTGAAACCCCATGCGGGCAAAACCGTCGATCATCGGATGCGAGCGTTTGCTGGTGAAGGCTTCGACGCAATGCGCCATGGCATCCACGCCCGTTGCGGCCGTTACCGTAGGAGGCACGGAATAGGTCAATTCAGGGTCAAGCACCGCGAGATCGGCGATCAGATGCGGGCTTTCGACCGCGATCTTGTTGCCCTTGATTGGATCGGTGATCAGCGAGCGGATGCCCGCTTCCGAGCCGGTGCCGGCTGTCGTCGCAATCTGCGCCAGCCGGGTTCGGCGGCCTGCCACTTTGTTGGGGCCTGCGACATCGGCAAGTGTCTGTTCGCCATCCCAGAGGGCGGCGACCAGCTTGGCCACATCCATCACCGAACCGCCACCGAGACCGATAACGACATCAGGTTTGGCCACGCGTGCCGCTGCCAGCGCTGCATCGAGCGTGGATATCTCAGGCTCGCCAGGAATGGCATCGAACAAGGCGACTTTACCAGGCAGTTTCATACGGTCAACGAAGCGGCCGGTGATCGGCGAGGCAATGACCAGCGTCGAGGAGACCTCTCCGACCCAGTTGGCGACGTCGCCGATTGTTCCGGCACCGACAATCAGCCGCTTTGGCTGATGCAGGGTGATGGTGGGAGTGCTGGTCATGCCTGCGCTCCCTTGGAAGCGCCGCCAGCCACGAGCTTGCGGGCGTATGCTATGGCGGACAGCATGTTGCCGTGATTGGCGATGCCCTTGCCAGCGATGTCGAAGGCCGTTCCGTGATCGACAGAGGTGCGGTCGATGGTGAGATCCACGGAAACGTTCACCGCCGTATCGAAGGCGACAAGCTTGATCGGGATATGCCCCTGATCGTGATACTGCGCTACGACCAGATCGAAGCCACCGGAATAGGCGCGGTGGAACACCGTGTCGGCGGAAATCGGCCCATAGGCATCGATGCCTTCGGCTCGGGCGGCGGCGACGGCGGGTGCGATCTGATCGTCATCCTCCGTGCCGAAAAGGCCATTTTCACCGCAATGCGGGTTAATCCCGGCAACCGCAATGCGCGGGCGCTCGTAACCAGTGCGTTTCAGGTGGTCGTTGCCCGCCTTGATTGTCGCCAGAACGCGCTCGGACGTGGCGCGGCGGATTGCTTCCTGCAATGAGACATGGGTGGAAACATGGATGACCTTCAGTTTTTCCGAGGCCAGCAGCATATAGGCCGCGGCTGATTTGGTCAGGCTGCGCAGCATACCGGTGTGGCCATCATAGTGGTGGCCAGCAAGATTAAGCGCCTCCTTGTTGATCGGCGCAGTCACAATGCAGCCGATTGTTCCAGCCTCGGCATCGCGCACTGCTTTTTCGATAAAGCGGAAAGCCGCATCACCGGCGACCGGCGACAGTTGACCCCAGGCCAGCGGCGCATCTTCGATCGGCAGATCGACCACATAGGGCGCCAGATCGATATCGACATTCAGCGCCTTGCGTGCCGCTTCCAGTGTTGGCAGGTTACCGTAGATGCGCGTGGCGGCGCGGTCCGCCTCATCCATCTCCGCCAGCGCCCGCACTGTGATTTCCGGTCCGACGCCGCAGGGGTCACCCATGGTGATACCGATGATATTGCTCATAATTTATCTCCCGTCTGCCGCACGTGCCCAGCCCGGAGCCAGACGAACATATTTGATAGCGCGCCGATAATAGGTGTAGGCGATGTGGAGACTGCCATCGGCTCCCTCGAGCAGCCACGGATAGGACATTTCCTTGTTGTGACCGTCAATGGAGTTATTCGAAAGGCAGGTACCGGGACCATCTTCTATAGTGATCCGCTGCGGAAAGCTTTTTGCGCCATCTTCCGAAATGCAGACCGTGACGGGTGCACGCGGCACACCCCAGATTGGCACGCAGCCACCATCGGGGTTGGCATCGGGCCGGTCGTCATCCTCGCCCAACTCATCATAAAGTGAGGCGCGACGGTCGCTCGACATGGCGGCATTGGTTGGATTGCAGATCATCGCGATACGGCCATCGTTTAAACGGATCGCGGCAATGGACGAATTGTTGTTGGGAACATCGGTCGCCTGGGGCGCCGACCATGTGCGACCTCCATCGGCACTTTCCGTGCGATAGACGAAATCGGCCTGACGACGGCGAAACACCGCAGCCAGCTTTTCGTCGCCAATCACCAAGGGACTCATATGCACGCAGCCCGTGGACTGGTCGATATCCTCCAGACGCCAGGACTTGCCACAATCTTCGGAAATGCCGACCGCAGCGCGGTCATGGCTGCCGTTCCATTTCTGGCCCGGACGCTGGATGCAACGGAAGATCGGCAAAAGCCATGCACCGTCCGCCCGAACTGTCAGCGGCGCACGAACAAAGCAGCCACGCGGCAGGTCGAGATAAAGTCCTTCACCCGCCGTCAGCCTAGTCGGGTCCGAGGCGTCGCGCGAAACCTCCGCCATACGGATACGGCATTCATCCTGATTGCCTGATGGCTGCGACGTATGGAACAGCAAAAGCGTATTGCCGGGCGCCGCAAACAGTACCGGGTTCTGCTCGGAATGATCAGGATCGAAACTCAGCCGCTGCGGCTCGCCCCATTTATTGGACCCCGCTGCCAGAACCGACGTGAAGATGGAAATATCCGATTTTCCCTCCAGCGTACCGCCGAACCAGGCGCAGATGAGCGCGCCATCATCGGCCAGGTGCAGGAAGGGTGCGTGGTTCTGAATCATCGGCGAGGCCAGCACGGCCTCATGTCGTCCTTTTCCGGCAGCTTCAACTTTGCCGGTCATGACGGTTGCAATCTGCTCAGGCGTCATCACGGTCTCCTCTTACAACTACGAAAATCACAAAAATAATAAAGTTGTCAAGTTTGAAAAGTATCAAAAATTTCTATTTTGACCGCTATTACTATCAATATCTATATGAAATATAAGCCTTTTATTCGTATAAATTTTTCACGAACTGACGGCAATGAATATTTAATTTGACAAACTTGCAAAGAAATCCGATGGTCTGCGCCAGCCCACTTATGGCGACGTCAAGAGAACGAGGTATCTCTGGTGGCGCATAGGGCTTCAAGGAGGAATGCATTCAAGCCGCGTCGCATCGATACCGTCGCGAGGTGAACAATAAGCGGTGCGATCTGCACCTATAGGGAGGAGAATGACATGAAAACCTCGCGTCTTTTCGGAGCCATTCTAGGTTCCGTTCTCGCATTCGGCTCCGGCATCGCGCCGGCCAACGCTGCCTCGACAGATATCAAAATCGTTCTGCCTGAAGAGGCCGACCTGCTTGAGCCCTGCATGGCGACACGCTCCAATATCGGTCGCGTCATCATGGAGAATGTCAGCGAGACGCTGACCGAGCTCGACGTGCGCGGCAAACAGGGCGTCATGCCACGCCTTGCGGAAAAATGGGAACAGACCGGCGATAGCGCCTGGCGTTTTCACCTGCGTCAGGGTGTCAAATTCTCCGATGGTAAGACCTTCGGCGCCAAGGATGTCAAATACAGTTTCGACCGAATTTTCAGCGACAAGAACATCTGCGAGTCTCGTCGTTATTTCGGCGGCATGAAGTTTGACGTGAAGGTCGTTGACGACAACACCATCGATTTCAAGGTCGATCCGGTCCAGCCGATCCTGCCACTTCTGCTGTCGCTCGTCACCATCGTTCCGGACGGCACGCCGCTGGCATTCGTACGCGAACCTATCGGCACCGGCCCTTACAAGCTGTCCAACTGGACGCCTGGCCAGCAGATCGTTCTCGATGCCCGTGACGATTATTGGGGCAAGAAGCCCGCCGTCACCAAGGCCACCTATCTGTTCCGTGCCGATCCAGCCGTTCGCGCCGCCATGGTTCAAGCCGGTGAGGCTGATCTTGCGCCGTCGATTTCCCAGGTGGATGCGACCAACGACAAGACGGACTTCTCCTACCTCGATAGCGAAACGGTGTATCTGCGCCTCGACGGCAATATCGCGCCGCTCAACGATGTCCGCGTTCGCAAGGCGCTGAACCTTGCCATCGACCGGCAGGCGTTTATCGGTACGCTCGTCCCGCAGGACGCCGTTCTCGCAACCGCCTTGGTGCCACCGACGACGCTTGGATGGAACCCGGACGTCAAAGTTTTTCCTTACGATCCCGATCAGGCAAAGAAGCTGCTTGAAGAAGCCAAGGCTGGGGGTGTTCCGGTCGATAACCCGATCACCATCATTGCACGCACAGCCAATTTCCCGAATGTGACAGAAATCATGGAAGCCGTGCAGGCGCAGCTGCAGGACGTCGGCTTCAAGGTCGAGCTGCGCTTCGTCGAAGTGGCCGAGCATGAGGTCTATTACTCGAAACCCTTCAAGGAGGGTCGCGGCCCGCAGATCGTGGCTGCCATGCACGACAATTCCAAGGGCGATCCATCGTTTACGATGTTCTTCAAATACGATACCAACGGCACCCAGTCGGGCTTTTCCGACAAGAACGTAGATGACCTGATCAAACGCGCATCTGCCGCCACCGGTGACGAACGTGCAAAGCTCTGGTCGCAGCTGATCGCCTATGTCCATGACGATCTTGTTGCCGATGTCCTCCTCTTCCACATGGTCGGTTACTCACGCGTCTCGGAACGTCTGGACTTCAAACCCACCATCGCCACCAACTCCATGCTGCAGCTCTCAGAAATTGGCTTCAAGCAGTAGGCAATCAAAAACACCACCCTGCCCTGATCGATCGCGATCATGCGGGCAGGGTGGAACTCCCTCAATAAAAGAGGTCAGAGCGGCACTCACCCGGTTGCCACTGTGCTGATCCACCAAGAGGGCGATTGATCGTCCTGTCGAAGTGAAGTGGACAGCGAACCGTTCGCCGCCCATTCCAGCTAGATCGAGGTCTCAATGCTCAGATTCATCCGCAAACGCGCCCTCGCCAGTCTTATCTCGCTGATAGGGCTTCTGATCATGGTGTTCTTTCTCTCCCGCCTGACCGGCGACCCTGCATCCCTGTTTCTTCCTGTTGAGGCCTCGGCGGAAATGAAGGCAGAGTTTCGCGCCTTGCATGGACTGGACCAGCCGCTTCTGGTGCAGTTCGTTCAATATGTCGGTAACGTCATGACCGGCGATCTCGGCGAGAGCCTGCGTAAGGCCCGCCCGGCCCTCGATGTTGTCCTTGAAGCCTTCACCTGGACCTTGTGGCTTGCCGTCATCACCATGACGTTGGTGACCATCTGCGCCATCGTCGTCGGTTCGCTCGCCGCGTTCCGCACCGGCGGTTTCTTCGACCGTTTTTCCTCCATGGTCTCGCTGATAGGCGCATCAGTGCCTGACTTCTGGCTAGCAATAGTTGCTATCGTCGTGTTCGCCATCCAGCTTTCCTGGCTGCCAACCTCCGGTACAGGCACATTGTCCCACTGGATTTTGCCGATCTGCGTGCTTTTCGTGCGCCCCTTCGGCATCATCGTGCAGGTCGTGCGCGGATCAATGATCTCGGCGCTGTCGTCCGCTTACGTCAAGACAGCCCGCGCCAAGGGCGTCAAATCCGGCCCGATCATCTTCATTCACGCGCTGCGCAATGCGATGCTCCCCGTGATCACCGTCATCGGAGATCAGGCCGCGAGCCTTCTGAACGGCGCCGTCGTCATCGAAACAATCTTCGGTTTTCCCGGCGTCGGCAAGCTGATGATCGATAGCATCCTGCAGCGCGATTTCAACGTCGTGCTGGCGGCAATTCTCGTCACCGCCTTCGCCATCTTCCTCATGAACCTCGTGATCGACCTTGCTTATGCTTTGCTCGATCCGCGCATTCGCTACTGAGGACCGATATAACCATGGCCATTCAATCCCCCAACACCGTAGATAACAGCGCCGCAAAAGAACCGGTCATCGAGGAAGCCAGTGCCTTCGTGCGCATGGCACGCATGCTCTGGGCCGATAAATTTGCGCTCTGTGCCGCGATCTTTCTCATCCTTGTGATCATCCTTGCGATTATCGGCCCTACCCTGCTCAACGAACTCGCCACCAAACAGAACCTGCGAGGCCGCAACCTCGCGCCGTTCGATTTCAGCCGCGAATGGTTTATGTGGCTCGGTGCCGATGCGTTGGGGCGGCCGCTGTGGCCACGCATCATTGTTGCAACGCAGAACACCATCATGGTCGCAGCCGGGGCGGTCTTCATATCTGCCGTCGTTGGCACGCTGCTTGGACTGATCGCAGGCTTTTCGTCACAGCGCACCAGCCAGATCATTATGCGCCTTGCCGACGTCATCATGTCGTTCCCCTCCCTGCTCGTCGCCGTAATCGTGCTCTACATTCTGGGTTCTTCGATCCTCAACCTGATGCTGGTCCTGTCGATTACGCGTATCCCCGTCTATCTTCGCACCACACGCGCCGAGGTGATGGAGATCCGCAGTCGTATGTTCGTGCAGGCGGCACGTGTCATGGGCGCGTCTTCAAAGCGAATCTTGTTCCGCCACATCCTGCCCGTCGTTTTGCCCACGCTCACGACCCTGGCGACGCTGGATTTCGCTTATGTCATGCTGGCGGAAAGTGCCTTATCCTTCCTCGGCATCGGCATTCAGCCGCCTGAGATCACCTGGGGTCTGATGATCAGTCAGGGCCGTCAGTATCTCACCAATGCCTGGTGGCTGTCCTTCTGGCCGGGTCTGGCAATCATCCTCACCACGCTATCACTCAACCTTCTGTCCAACTGGCTGCGTATTGCGCTCGACCCAGTCCAGCGCTGGCGCCTGGAAATGAAAGGACCGAAAAATGGCTGATCATTTGCTGGAGGTCCGCAACCTCTCGGTGGATTTTTATACTGCTACCGGAACTGTCAAAGCCGTGCGCAATATCTCGTACCATGTGGACCGTGGCGAAACGCTCGCCATTCTGGGTGAGAGCGGTTCAGGCAAGTCGGTTTCATCCTCTGCGATCATGAACCTGATCGACATGCCGCCCGGCAAGATTTCATCCGGCGAAATCCTGCTCAATGGCAAGGATCTTCTGAAAATGAGTGCCGACGACCGCCGGGCAGTCAATGGCCGCCTCATCGCCATGATTTTTCAGGACCCGCTCAGCCACTTGAACCCGGTCTACACGGTCGGCTGGCAGATGCGCGAAGCGCTAAGAACGCACGGTATCGATAACCGCCAAGCCCAGGTCGAAGCCTTGCGTCTGTTCAAACGGGTGGCCTTGCCGGAGCCTGAAAAGGCGGTCGACAAATACCCCCACGAATTTTCCGGTGGGCAGCGACAGCGCGTGATGATCGCCATGGCGCTGGCGCTGAAACCCAACCTGCTGATCGCCGACGAACCGACCACCGCACTCGACGTGACGGTGCAGGCAGAAGTTCTGGCGCTGCTCAAGGAACTGCAACGCGAAACCGGCATGGGTGTTCTGATCATCACCCATGATCTCGGCGTCGTGTCGGAAGTCGCCGACCGCGTGGTTGTCATGGAAAAAGGCGTGCTGGTCGAAAGCGGCACCGTCCGCGAAGTTTACCGCAACCCACAGCACCCATATACCAAGAAGCTGATCGCCGCTGCTCCCGGCAAGGGTCAATTGCATGAGCCTTCTACCGATGGCGAACCGATCCTGAAGGTCAGGAACGCTCGCAAGTCCTATGGCGGTTTCGAAGCGCTGAAGGGCATTTCCTTCGATCTGAAGGCTGGCGAAACGGTTGCTGTCGTCGGTGAAAGCGGTTCTGGAAAATCAACCCTCGCCCGCATTCTGTTGCGCCTCGATGACCCCGATAGCGGCACGGCGCATTGGAAAGGCCAGGACCTGTTCACGCTTTCGCCGAGTGAACTCTTCAAGCTGCGCCGCGACCTGCAAATGGTGTTTCAGGACCCGACCCAATCGCTCAATCCGCGCATGACGGTTTACCAGTTGATCTCCGAGGCCTGGGTCATCCACCCGGAGATTCTGCCCAAGGCGAAGTGGCGTGCACGCGCCGCAGAATTGCTGGAACGGGTCGGGCTGTCGCCCGAACATATGGGTCGCTACCCGCATCAGTTCTCCGGTGGCCAGCGTCAGCGTATCGCCATTGCTCGCGCACTTGCGCTTGAGCCGCAACTGATCGTCTGCGACGAGGCCGTTTCGGCACTTGATGTATCGGTGCAGGCGCAGGTGGTGAGGCTGCTCGACAAGCTGCGCCGAGAGATGGGAATTGCCTTCATCTTCATCGCCCATGACCTGCCCCTCGTGCGCGATTTTGCAGACTACGTCATGGTCATGCAGAAAGGTGAGGTGGTCGAATTCGGTACAGTTGCGCAAGTCTTCGATAATCCGCAACAGCGCTACACACAAGCCTTGATTTCCGCCACCCTCGACCCTGACCCGGACGTCCAGGCGGCCAACCGGAATGCTCGCCTCGCAAGCATTTCCTGATTGAATGACCGGAGTATAGATGATGACCAAGAAAGCCTTCGTCGCGATCGTGACCTGCTTTAACGATGACGAGACCATCAACTACGAAGCCACCCGCGCGCAGGTTCGCCGTCAGGTGACGGCTGGCAACAACATCATGTGCGCAGGCACCAACGGTGATTTTACCGCTCTCACCCATTCCGAAAAAATCAGGATTCTGGAAGAGGTTGTCGATGAAGTCGGCGGAAAGGTCGATGTCATCGTCAATGCGGGCATGCCGGCAACATTCGAGACGCTGCAACTTGCCAAGGAATTCGACCGCATCGGCGTCAAGGGCATTGCCGTCATCACACCATTCTTCATCGCCTGCACGCAAGATGGTCTGATTCGCCACTTTTCTACGGTGGCAGATGAGGTGAACACGCCGGTCTATCTTTATGACATTCCAGCGCGCACCCAGAACCACATCGAACCCGAAACGGCACGAAAGCTGGCGACCCATGGCAATATTGCCGGGATCAAGGATTCCGGCGGCGCGCAGGAGACATTGGAAGCTTACTTGCAGGTCTCAAAGGAGGTCGATGGCTTCGAGGTCTATTCCGGGCCCGATCATCTCGTCCTCTGGGCACTGCAAAATGGAGCCGCGGGCTGCATCTCCGGTCTCGGCAACGCGATGCCCGACGTTCTCGCAGGCATCGTCAATGGCTTCAACTCTGGAGATATCACGTACGCCGAACGCCAACAGTCCGTCTACACAGCTTTCCGCACCGATCTCTACGCCCACGGCTTTCCTCCAGCCATGGTCAAACGCGCGCTTTATTTACAGGACCCCTCTGTCGGAGCCAGTCGGCAGCCAGCATTACTTCCCGATGCAGAACAGGATCAAAAGATTGAGGAAATCCTCAGAAAATATGGCCTTCTAGTAACAAAGGCGTGACAACTCCTGACACTGTCTGGTTGATAAACGGTCGGTTGCGAGGATCGAGGAGCAATCGCACGGGAGCTTGCGATTTTCCTTCTCCACTAGCCGAATTATTAGACGCCTTATGGCGCAAATCCAGTCTAGGCTTGGACGTCTTTCACTACACTGAACAAATTATTTTTTGATCGGATTTTCGTTGATGAAAGTAATGGAAGTCTACGCTTCCAACGCCTTGAAGCGATCCGAACGAGTGATCCCGTCTCGTTCCGCAGAAGACCGACCGCAGGAGCCGGTCTTCTGCGCGGGAACGAGCCTAGTTCGCCGCTTCTTCAATAAGGGCTGCGACCACCTCTGGCTGCGAGACCATCACCACGTGAGAGGCACCTTTTGCGACGACTGTGTGCTTTGAGCCTGCCCGTTCAGCCATGAAGGCGAGTGCCTCGGCCGGTATGTTCTTGTCGCCATCACCGTAGACGAAGTAGGACGGCAGCGCCTTCCAGGCCGGCTTGCCTGACTTTTCCGTCAGTGCCGCCTCAGTGATGGGCCGCTGCCCGGCCGCCATCAGCGCAGCGTTGTCTACGCCCACATCGTGAGCAAACTGGTCGTGGAACTTCTCCTGATCGATGGAAAGGTCGGTACTGCCGTCCGCCAGCTTGACAGGTGCAGCGAGTGCCTGGCCGAGCGTGCCACCCGGGAACTTTCCGGCAAGATCAGCAGCCGCCTCCCCCTCATCCGGCGCAAATGCCGCCACATACACCAACGTCTTGACGTTATCCCTGCCATTGGCGGCGGAGGTGATTACCTGGCCGCCGTAGGAATGGCCGACTAGAACGACAGGCTCGGCTATGCTCGCAACAATATCCGAGATGTAGGCGGCGTCGGATGAGACGCTGCGCAAAGGATTAGCGGCAGCAACGACACGGTAGCCATCCTTCTGCAGTATCCGGGTGACACCGTTCCAGCTTGAGGAGTCGGCAAAGGCTCCGTGAACGAGAACGACGGTGGGCTTTGCCGGCTGGGCAACGGCATTACCCGACAGCAGTGCGCCGGCAACGGCAAGACTGGCAACAAACGTGGACATGGGAGTTCCTTTTCTTTCGGTTCACGTGGTGGAAAAAAATGCTTCGATTGTCGCAGGGAAAGCTGCGGATGTTCAGCCGTGGATAAAGGCGAGCACGTCGGCGTTGAAACGATCAGCCTCAGTCTCTGCCAGTCCGTGGGAGCCGCCCGAATAGATCTTCAGCGTGGCATCGGCCACGAGGTCCGCAGCCCGATGGGCAGATGCATCGATCGGAACGATCTGGTCGTCATCGCCATGGATGATCAGCGTCGGGCGGTCAATACTCTTCAGATCACGGGTGTAATCGACCTCAGAGAACTCCCGGATGCAATCGTACTGGCCCTTGACGCCGCCTTGCAGTCCTATGCGGCGGAAGTTTTCCCGCATGCCGTCATTGGTCGCGACACCTTCCCGGTTAAAGCCGTAGAAAGGCACCGTCAGATCGAAGAAAAACTGCGAACGGTTCTTCGCGGTGTTTTCGCGGATACTGTCGAATACCTCCATCGGCGTACCGTTCGGGTTGTCAACGGTCTTCAGCATCACCGGCGGCACCGCACCCACCAGAACCACCTTGGCAACACGAGCCGTGCCATGACGGCCGACATAATGCGAGACCTCGCCGCCACCGGTCGAATGGCCAACCAAGATCAGGTCCGACAGGTCGAGTGCATTGATCAGTTCGGCGAGATCGTCGGCATACTGGTCCATGTTGTTGCCGTCAAATGTCTGATCCGAGCGGCCATGGCTGCGGCGATCGTGGGCGATGACGCGGAAGCCGTTCTGGCTGAAGAACAGCATCTGCTGGTCCCATGCATCGGATGACAGCGGCCACCCGTGGGCAAAGAGGATCGGCTGCCCTGCGCCCCAGTCCTTATAAAAGAGGCGGGTACCGTCAGTGGTGGTGAAACGCGACATGCTGTTCTCCTGTCATTTAAATAGATAGTGCACAATTGCTTTGTGTACGATCTATATGCTCACCAACATACGCCCTGTCAAGCGCTTGCAATTAAATCGCGCACAAATTATTTAGAGCGAAAGGAGCCCGTTATGACAACCGTCCCATCTAACACCGAAACCAGCCTGACCGACGTGAGCGGCATGCTGTGCTTTTCTCTCTATTCAGCCGGCCACGCATTCACACAGCTCTACAGGCCGCTGCTCCACAAAGTCGGTCTGACTTATCCGCAGTATCTGGTCATGGTGACACTCTGGCATCGCGACGGCCAGACCGTAAGGGAGCTGGGGAAGACACTGTTCCTCGATTCAAGCACCCTGACACCGCTCCTCAAGCGGCTGGAGGCGGCCGGGCTGATCACCAGGACCCGGAACCGCAGTGACGAACGGGAGGTGCTCATTCACCTGACAGAGAAAGGCGGCGCGCTCAGAGCCCATGCCGCCGATATCATGCGCTGTATCGAAGAAGCCGTCGGAGTGGATGCCGAGGCATTGCGAGCGATCAAGCAATCACTCGACACCATACGGGACAAAATCAAGACGTAGCGCCGCAACGCACCTTGGCTCCTCGATCCGGCAAAGCTCCTTTCACCAGCGAAAGAGTTGACTCACATGAACGCCGGCTGCGCGGGCAATCTCAAAGGTTTCCGAGTCTGGCTCAAAGCAGGCAGCGACAACGCTCTTATCTTAGCCGGACCACTGCCGACGTGATCACCTCAATTGGATGCTTCGCCAGGACTGGCAGGTAGCAGCCCGGCGTCGCGAGGCAGACTTCACCGTGGGCTCACCTTTTAGCAAACAGTTAGACGTGACGATGACCTGAACGATTTGAACTCACTCAGTGATTGTAACGAGCGCCCGTTATCGATGGATGCCAGGTCGAGGATAATCGCATTGGCAATCGTCATAGGCACCACAAGAGACTGCGATTCACCTGGATCACCTCGTGAGACCAGAATTTGATGGTGGGGTGCCGGATCGATCCGTGTGCCCCCGACATCCGTCACAGCCAGTGTTTTTGCCCCTCGCCGTCCTGCAATCTCGCGTACTTCCTGGAGAAGTGGCGGCGCCCTGCGGAAGGCCAGAAACAAAACGACATCTTCGGCGGTCAGTGTTGCCAGCACTTCCACAAGCTGGTGCATCTGACTAGCAAGATCAATCGCTTCGTAGCCGGAGCGGCTGAGGCGAAGCGCGATAAGGGATGACAGCGCCGCAAAATGCCCGCGTCCGAAGATGAAAATTCGACGGCTGTCGCGTAGGCTGGTCGAAAACGCACGAATATCGGCATCGGAGACACTGTTGCGGGCCTGCTGAAGAGCAGCGATCTCGCTGTCCAGGACCGACGCCAACAGGCCGTTGTCTTCGGCCCGCATCAGCCGGGCAGCCATCCGCGCTGCAGGATTCTCAAAATCTCCGCCCCCTTCCCTCAGGTTGGATTGCAGAAACACCCGAAACTCCGGATAGCCTTTGAAGCCAAGGCGGCGCGCGAGCCTCACCGCAGAGGCCGGATGCACGCCTGCCCGTGAAGAAACATCCTTGCCGTTCTCCATCGCCGCGCGGATTGGATCCTTTATCAGAACATCGAGGAGGCGCGTGTCGGCATCAGTCAGCCGCGTCGAATGACGGCTTATCAAATCGCTTAAAGCCAGCGGTGCATCTTGCTTGTCCATGTGTTTTCTAAATTCCCTTTCACGCTTGGTTTGCAGGCGAAAGATCAACACGTTCACCACTTCGGCTATCGAAAAACAGCGCGCGGTCAAGGTTGAAAGCAATCCAGAATTGTCCCTTATCCTTCGGCATATCCTGACGCGGAGCCGAAACCGTCAGACGCCCAGCCGGGGTTTCACAATGAAGAAGCACATCTGCACCGGTCATTTCGCACAAAAGCAGGCGCGCCATGAGCGCTGTCCCATGCGGTTTTTCGGCGTGTACGGAGAGAATTTCAGGGCGCAGGCCCGCTGTCAGACCCTGCAGTCCGATCCAGCCCGGAAGCAGGTCGGCCGGCACGAAATTCATTGGCGGGCTGCCGAGAAAACTTGCCACGAAACGATTGGCCGGGCGATCATAGATCACATCGGGCCGATCGAACTGCAGAAGATGGCCATCCTTCATGACCGCGATACGATCGGCCAGAGATAGAGCTTCAGTTTGATCGTGGGTGACATAGACCATGGTAGCGCCAAGCTGCCGGTGAAGTTCCTTGATCTCGGTGCGCATGGTTATCCGGAGAGCGTTGTCGAGATTCGAAAGCGGCTCGTCCATCAGAAAGATTGAGGCATTGCGGGCCATCGCCCGACCCATTGCAACACGTTGGCGCTGACCACCGGACAAAGCTGCTGGCTTACGATCGAGATAGGCTTCGAGTTGCAGTGTTTTTGCGACACATTGAGCGCGCTCGTTGCGCTCCGACTTTTTCATGCCGCGCAATTCCAGACCAAATGCGATGTTCTCGCGAACGGTCATATGCGGATAGAGCGCATAATTCTGAAAGATCATGGCGATGTCGCGATGCTGCGGCGCGAGATCATTCGCAAGGCGTCCACCAATCTCGATGGTGCCGTCCTCGCAGCGATCAAGGCCAGCGATCAAGCGCAAAAGTGTGGACTTTCCGCAGCCGGACGGGCCGACGATCACTACGAACTCACCTTGCTGAATATCAAATGACACGCCGTGGAGCACCTGAGGACCGTTGACATAGGTCTTGCGAATGTCGCGCAGAGAAATCCCGCTCATACGGAGGCCTCCATTCGATGTTCTGTGCGGAGAGCGATCGCGAGCGTCGGGCGGTCGGTCGTGAAGACCTTCACGCCGAGGTCCAGCGCTTTGGTTATCTGCGAGGGCGTGTGAGCAGCCCAGCAACCGAAATCGAGGCCGGCGGCCTGTACTTGCGCCATCAAGCCCGCATCGGCGGTATCGATGTGTACACCGATCTCATGAATGCTGTGGGCAATTGCCGTCTCGATAACGGCTCCTGGTCCCAATTGCTGCAAGACCGATGGACTGACCAGCCAGAGCCGGGGACGTGTCGTCGCCTTCCAGAGTTCATCCATGGATGCTAGAAGAAAAGACGAAAACGTTGTCCGCTCCAGCATGGAATGGCGCTCCAGCCCCGCGATGACAAGAGCAACAAAACCTTCATACGGAAGACCATCGACACCGGGTTTTATCTCGCAGCGGAAATTGACGTGGCTGTCCACATAAAGCGCGCACAATTCCTCGAGCGTCATCGGATGACTGCCTGCGCCGTAGCGGATGGTCGCCGTTTTCACCTTGGCGAGCGTCATATCCACAATTGCGCCGGTCATATCCGTGGTGGCATCGAGCGTCGGATCATGATGGACAACGATGGCGCCGTCAGCCGTGGGGTGAAGATCGAATTCGACTTCTTCCAGCGCCATGGCGGCGGTGGCGGTAAAACCATGGGGTGTGCTGTCGCCGAATTCCAGCGTACCGCCGCGGTGGGATGCAATGCGTGTCATATCTGAATGTCCTGGATTATTTGACCGCGCCCATGGTGATGCCGCGCACGAGATGGCGCTCCACCAGAAGGAAGCCGAGGAGAACGGGAAGAATGGTGATCGTAGATGCGGCCATGACCAGCGGCCAGTCAATCAGGCCTTCACCGGGGTTGATGCGGTAAAGGCGGGCAAGGCCGATCTGCAGCGTGTACATATCTTGCTTGCCGACGGCGACGAGCGGCCAGATGTAATTATTCCATTCCGTCATGAAGATGTAGAGAGCCATGGATGCAATGGCCGGGCGTGACAGAGGCACGATGATGCGCCACAGCACCTGCAGCGACGTTGCGCCATCCATGTATGCCGCCTCGTCCAGCGCCTTCGGGATGCCCCGGATGTACTGGCGCAGGAAGAAGGCGGCGAATCCGTTCGATATCGCTGGCAAGATCAGTCCGGCATAGCTGTCCAGCAGCCCGACCTTCGCCAGCGTCAGATAATTCGGAATGAGGCTGATATGGCTCGGGATCATCAGCGTTGCGACGGTTGCTGCAAACAGGAAATCACCGCCCTTGAACGAATACCGTGCGAAGGCGTAGGCCGCCATGGTCGCGAAGGTAATACCGAGCAGCGTCACCATCGCCGAGACGATCAGACTGTTCAGCAGGTAACGGGCGAAGTTGTACTGCCCTACTGCGCGCGCATAGTTATCTAAGGTGAACCCGAGCTCGCCAGCGTAGTAGGCATCCACCGTTTGGAACGACATCCAGATGGAATAGAGCACGGGAGACAGAAACAGCAGGCCGGCGACCAGCGCCAGGCCGGCAAGAAGTGGGTTCTCAGGCTTCATAGTGCACCTTCCGGCCGATGATGCGAGATTTCAGTATCGCGAGCCCGACCAGCAGGATGAACAGCAACACCGCCAGTGCCGACCCACGGCCAATATCGAAAAGCACGAACCCGATCTCATAGAGGAGGCTGACGAGCATGTCGGTTGCGCCTGCCGGACCGCCTTTCGTCATCACGTTGACGATCGTGAATACCTGGAAGGCCTCGATGACCGATATCACCAGCAAAAAATACGTGGTTGGCATGACCAAAGGCATGGTAATTCGACGGAATACATGCAGACGCTTGCCGCCATCGACAGCTGCTGCGTCATACAACTCGCGCGGAATTGCCTGCAGGCCCGCGATGTAGATGACGATGTCGTAGCCGATCTGCTTCCATGTGTTGACGAAGATCAGTACCCAGAGCGCCAGATGAGGGTTCTGCAGCCACTGAACCTTGCCCAGACCAAAGGTGCCGAGCAATGCGTTGGCCATGCCATAATCCGTGGAGAAAACCCAGGAGAACACTACGGCGATGGAGACAGTGGACGTTACCGAGGGAAGAAACAGGGCGCCGCGCAGCAGACGTACATGCACGGACTCGCGCACGAGATAGGCGGCGATTACCAGTGCGAGGCCGAGCCGCAGCGGCACGGATAGTACTGCAAACAGGGTCGTCACCCAAAGGGAGTTCCACAGATCACGGGAGGCTAGCAACTGCTCGTAATTTCGAAACCCCACAAAGGGCATGTTCGGGGAAAGGAAATTCCATTCGCGGAAACTGAGATTTAGGCTTGCGAGAATGGGAATGTAGGTGAACAGCGCGATGAAGATCATCAGCGGCGCCACGAAGAGATAAGGTGTGAGCTTGCGAAGCATGTAATGACCGCACCGACAGACGCTTGAGGCGTCCGCCGGTACCCTTTTCACGAGAGGATCAGTTGCTGACGCGCTTTTCTTCGGCGCGCGTCTGCGCAGCAAAGTCCTTCATTGTCGCATCAACATCACGCTGACCGAGCGCCATGGCTTCCCACATCTTGTATTCGGTGGTGCGCATCCAGGTGACCACGGTCGTCCGAGCACGACCGTGCGCGACGGGCAGAGATTCGATCGCTACATCGATGCCAGGCTGCGTTGCCAGGGCTTCCTTGGAGACCGGAAGGTCCGCGCTCTTCTTGTTGATCGGCAGGTAGCCTGTTCCCGCAAACCAGGTTGCGTTTGCTTCAGGCGATGCTGCATAGCTTATAAACTTGTAAGCAGCATCCTGCACATCCTTCTCCGAAGTGGACATGATGCCAATTCCAGCACCGCCGATCGGAACGGAGCATGTTTTATTGCATGGCATCGGCCGAACAACCAGATCGCCTCCCAGGGCCTTTTTCGAACCGACGTAATTGCCCGTCGAGTTCATCATGATCCCGACCTTCCTGGCGAGAAAGGCGTCGCGACCATTGTCTTCCTCGGTGACGCCGTCCGGCGATGCGACCTTGCTGTCCTTCACAAGCGACGCCATCCACTGATAAGCTTCGATTGTGTTCGGCTTATCCAGAACGATTTCACCGGTCTTTGGATCGATCATTTCGCTATCATTCGCCATGACCAGACCCCAGCGCGCGAACTGCCCCGGCGCTGCGATACCGGAGATACCTTGGGAGCCAAGCTTCTCTGTGATCGTCTTGGCTGCTGTGGAGATATCCTCGAACGTCTTCAGGGGAGTATCAGCCGGGAGACCCGCGCGGGCGAAGATGTCCTTGTTGAAATACAGAACTGGGGTCGAGGAGTTGAACGGCACAACGTAATTCTTGCCGTTGATTACCCCGACTTCGCGGGCGTAATCGTAGAGATCGTCCTTTAGTGGGTCGGCATCGAAATATGGGGTAAGATCGGTCAGGAGATTGTTGTTAGCAAACAGCCCATAGCGCGTGACTTCAAGGATGACTGCATCTGGTGCACGGCGTGCAGGAATGGCGGCCTGCAGCTTGGCGATGATGTCGTTGTAGCTGCCGATATACTCGGCTTCGATATCGGTATCGGGATTGGCGGCTTCAAAACCTGCGATGATCTTGTCAAGCGCCTCGCCGTTCGATTTGTTGAAGCTGTGCCAGAACCTCACGGTTGTGGCAGCATCAGCCGAAGAGACCCCCGCGGCGAGTGAAAGGACGCTGGCTGCGAGGGCAAGCTGCAATTTCTGTAACATCCGTATCTCCTGTGCAAAAAGAATTGCAATGACGGCTGTCTAGCAATTGCAGGAGACACTTTCTTGAAGGTCTTGCGACGTTTTGATGACAGGTTCGATCAGCGCTCGTGTCTGGCACCGGCGAGAACCGAGTGTCCATGCTTCACCTTGAACGGATACGAACCGTCGGCCCTGCAATTAGGCCAGACCTAACGCACTAAAATTCCTTATTGAGGGACGACGGTTCGTTTTGCCGGGCTTCCGGGGCCACCAGGGGAGTAGCTGCTAGTAGCCAATGAGCGGAGATTGGAACAGCGTTAGAGACAGCGAGATCGATGACAGCCGTGCCCAACGGTGCGCTTGCGCGACCATCCTTCTCAGCCCTTCGAAACCCTCATCGCCCCGACATCTCCGAAAATGCGTTGAACGGCCGCGATTTGATCCGCAGCGATGTCGACCGAAACCTCGACGTCACCATCGAGGGCGCCGTCATGGCGAGTACCATCGGCGTGCGAGGCGTCTCCGCCGGATGCGCGGGAACCGGATGTGTTTTCGTCGGTGGCCGACTGTATAAAAATGTCGGGCCGCGACACGCCCTGCTTTTGAACGAGATGCTCGACCGCGAGGTCGGCGGCCTCACGCGTTGAGAAACTCGCGCGGATGGTAACGGTGCTGTCGTCTGCCATGATAATCTCCTTTGGCTTTGATGAAAGTGAAACTCTCAGGGTGCGCCGTTGTTGCGAAGTTTTCTGTCTTCTCCCCGGCGAGCGGCCCGCCGGACTGGTCGAAGCTCTTCTAAAGTCGGCTGCCACCACTCGGCGCCTTCCGCGTGTGCTACCTTTGCAGGCCTTGTGCGTACGAGTTCGTCCAACCTCGGCTTGCGCCACAGCCCCCAGACGTGATCTTCTGTGACACCCGGATAGAATTCTGCCATCGCCTCTGGGTCGACGAGTTCCCCAGTGATCTCCGTGAAGATCACAAGGCCATATTGAATGCCGACGACACGGTCCAAAGGAGGAAGGTCGTCGCTTGCGAGAGGGTATCGCCGCCTTTTCCGCTCAGCCGAGCGTCGTTTCGACTTCGCCTCCTCCTCGGAGCCTTTTCGGGCTTCAGCTCGACGCCGCCGTTCCTCAGGCTCATTTCTTCTCGCCGCCTCCTCGATTGCCGGCCAGTGGCTGCGGAGCTCTTGATATGAACGGTAAGGGACGTGCCAGATCTTCTGATCGCCGTCCCACCGCGAATACGGGATCTCGCGCGGTTCGTCGACGACCGTGCGCGAATAAGGCGTCCTGATCAGAAAGCCCGCTTTTCCGAGTGCAAGATAGCAGCTCTCGATCGGGTCGAATTCGAATGCATCCCTGCCCTTTGCGTCGGCGAACGCATCGGCCTCTGCTTCGAGTTCGGCAAGCCACCGCACAACACGTCGTGCGGCAGTCTTGCCTGGCACGAACCAAGCCTTCCGGGTGTCGCTCCATCGCGCTCTGGGGAAACGCGTCCTAAATTGCTCGACAGTCATGCGGTCGAACGGAAAGGACACCGTCTCTCCTGCTGCGGCTTCGACATTCTCCGTTGATTGCTCGTCGCTCATGCTGTGGAAACGGCTATGTTGACCTACAGTTTCAATCTTCCGCGAAAAGGCTGGGCCGCTTGCGGTGTTGGTTGGAACTAAATCACGGCTGGACTCTTCTCAGTGTCGAGGTTCCAGGCCGTGTCAACCGGACGTGGCAGGGATGACGAACGCGATGGTTTTTCCGGTTTCTCATCGCGGCCAACGAAACGGCAGTCGAGCGTCCAACCTGTCCGGCCGGGCCTCATCCCGCCCTCATCGGAGGCGGGAGGCGGATTTGTACCGGGGACTGCCATGGCCAGCGACAAGCTCTCGACCTACAAGCAGAAACGCGATTTTCAAAAAACGCAGGAGCCTAGCGGCGCAGCGAAGCTGAAGGCGTCGAACCGGAGGCGCTTTGTTATCCAGAAGCACGATGCGACCCGACTGCATTACGACCTGCGCCTCGAACTCGACGGCGTGTTCAAATCCTGGGCTGTAACCAAGGGGCCCTCTCTCGATCCGCACGACAAGCGCCTGGCTGTCGAGGTCGAAGACCATCCGTTGGACTATGGCGACTTCGAAGGCACGATCCCCAAGGGGCAGTATGGCGGCGGCACGGTCATGCTGTGGGATCGCGGGTACTGGGAGCCGGAAGGCAACAAGACGCCCGAACAGGCGCTCGCCAAAGGGGATTTCAAGTTCACGCTGGAGGGAGAGCGGCTGCATGGCAGCTTCGTTCTGGTGCGGATGCGCAATGACCGCGACGGGGGTAAGCGGACGAATTGGCTGCTGATCAAACATCGCGACGACTTCTCTGTTGAAGAAAAGGGCGCCGCTGTCCTCGACGAAAACGACACGTCGGTGGCCTCGGGCCGAACTATGGAGGCGATCGCCGCTGGCAAGGGCAGGAAGCCAAAACCGTTCATGGTGCAGAGCGGCGACGTCCAGGCGGATGCCGTTTGGGACAGCAATCATGGACTAGCGGCGGAGGAACGTGCCTCGGACACGAAAGCAAAGCGAAAGCCAGCATTGAAAAAACCAGCGAAGTCGACAATGCCGGAGTTCATACCGCCGCAGCTTTGCGAAACGCTCGATCGCCCGCCTTCAGCCAAGGGCTGGATCCACGAGATCAAGTTCGACGGCTACCGCATCCAGACCCGCATCGAAAACGGTGAGGTGACGCTTAAAACCCGCAAGGGCCTGGACTGGACGGCCAAGTATCCGGCGATTGCGACATCGGCCGCAAACTTACCTGATGCCATTATCGACGGGGAGATTTGCGCGCTCGATGAAAACGGTGCGCCGGACTTCGCAGCACTTCAGGCCGCACTGTCGGAAGGCAAGACCGACGAACTGGTCTATTTCGCCTTCGATCTGCTGTTCGAGGAGAACGAGGATCTACGACAACTGCCGTTGACCGAACGCAAGGAACGCCTGCAGACACTGCTTGATGATGCCGGCGAGGACCCACGCCTGCGTTTCGTCGAACATTTCGAAACCGGTGGCGACGCCGTCCTGAAGTCGGCCTGCAAGCTCTCGCTGGAAGGCATTGTTTCGAAGCAGGCGGATGCACCCTATCAATCCGGCCGCACCGAGACCTGGGCCAAATCCAAATGCCGCGCCGGCCACGAAGTGGTCATCGGCGCCTATGCCAAGACCAACGGCAAGTTCCGCTCGCTGCTGGTGGGAGTCTTCAAGGGTGATCACTTCGTCTATGTCGGCCGCGTCGGAACTGGCTACGGGGCCAAAACGGTCGACACGATCTTGCCGAGGCTCCGGGAACTGGAAACCTCAAAGTCGCCCTTTACCGGGATTGGCGCCCCAAAGAAGGATCCCAACGTGGTCTGGGTCAAACCCGAACTGGTCGCGGAGATCCAGTTCGCCGGCTGGACTGCGGATGGCCTCGTCCGCCAGGCGGCGTTCAAGGGATTGCGCGAGGACAAGCCTGCACACGAAGTCGAGGCAGAAAAGCCGGCATCGCCGGCAAAGACTGATACCCCGACGCCGGCCAAGTCAAAGCCATCAAGGCCGGCACGCGGCAAAAACGCCAAGGCCGAGGTGATGGGCGTGATGATTTCCAGCCCGGACAAAGCGCTCTGGCCCGATGCCAATGACGGAGAGCCGGTGACCAAGGAAGATCTTGCGCGCTATCATGAGGCCGTCGGTCCATGGCTGATCGACCATATCAAGGGACGGCCATGCTCAATCATCCGGACGCCCGACGGCATCGGTGGAGAGGTGTTCTTCCAGAGACACGCGATGCCGGGAACGTCGAACCTGATCGAGCTGGTCAAGGTGTTCGGCGACAAGAAACCCTATCTGCAGATTGATCGCGTTGAGGGCCTTGCCGCCATTGCCCAGATCGGCGGCGTCGAACTGCACCCGTGGAATTGCGAGCCGGGTCAACCGGAGGTGCCGGGCCGTCTTGTCTTCGACCTTGATCCGGGTCCGGACGTCCCCTTCTCAACCGTGGTGGAAGCCGCTCGGGAGATGCGCGACCGGCTGGAGGAACTTGGCCTCGTCAGCTTCTGCAAAACCACCGGAGGCAAGGGCCTTCACGTCGTAACGCCGCTTGCGGTACCGAAGGGAAAGAAGCTGAGCTGGCCGGAGGCGAAAGGCTTCGCACACGATGTCTGCATGCAGATGGCACGCGAGACCCCGGAGCTTTATTTGATCAAGATGGCCAAGAACCAGCGCAACGGTCGGATCTTCCTCGACTACCTGCGCAATGACCGAATGGCGACTGCTGTTGCGCCGCTGTCACCGCGCGCGCGGGCAGGCGCACCAGTATCGATGCCACTGAGCTGGAAGCAGGTAAAAACGGATCTCGATCCGAAACGCTTCACCATTCGCACCGTACCGGCGCTGTTGTCGAAGACGACCGCCTGGCAGGATTACTGCGACGGGCAGCGTTCGCTGGAGCAGGCCATCAAACGATTGGCGAAGTCGATGAAACAGGCTGCCTAAGATCGCTGTCGTCAGAAGCCATAGCGCCGGTCAAGCTCTCGAAGGGCAGCCTGAAGCTCATCGATGGAAACCGGCTTCGGCGTTCCGGGAATATGGCGGAACGCCGGCGTCGAATCCAACGCATAGTAATCTGAAGCCCATGCCGCCAGTATGGTCCGTTTGTCGTCCACAGTGAGACCAGTCGCTTTCACCACGTCAAGCGGCCGCTCAATCTGCATGCCCTGTAGCAGGATCGTCGGACCCACCGCCGCGGCATTGCTCGCGGCCTGCTGCAAAATCTGGTCCATGTCGGCCTCCTAGCGAACGTGCGGATCTTTGTCGTGCCGGCGACTGGAAGCGGCGATGACATCAGTGTCCGGCGCCAGGAGATCGTGCTTTTCGGCGAAAGCTGCGAAGAGGCCGCGTGCTGTCTCCGCTTCAATCTCGCCGCGCAATGCCGCACGACAGGCTTTCAGCGCGATCGAATGTGCCGTATCGCGCAACGATGCTGGCCATTCGGCAAGATGCCGGTAGGCATCCATGACGCTTCGGACCTCAGCCGGGAAGCCAAGGCCGACAAGGATGGTAACAGGTCGTCTGAACAAGTCGGGTTTCATGATACTCTCCTTCCCAACCCGGAATGTCGACGGGCGCCGTCACGACGGCGCCCATTTTTTCCAACGTTCTGATTAAGCGGCCTTCTGCGCTTCGATCTGCGCAGGGGCGACCGGTTGCGCGAGGGCCGGGTTGGTCTGGATGTCGATCTTCTGCGGTTTCAAGGCCTCGGGAATCTCGCGAACGAGATCGATCGACAGGAGACCGTTCTTCAGATCGGCGCCATTCACCCTGACATGATCGGCAAGCTCGAACCGGTGTTCGAACGGGCGGCCGGCAATGCCGCGATGCAGATAACCTTCAGAGGCCGTCTCCTGCTCCTTGCCGGTTACGGTCAGCAGGTTGGACTGGAAGGTGATATCGAGATCGCCCTGCTCGAAACCCGCTACCGCGATCGCGATGCGATATCTGTCATCGCCGGTCTTGACGATGTCATAGGGCGGCCAGTCGCTGATCGAGCGGGCGCGCTGGGCGTTTTCGAGAAGATTGAAGACCCGATCGAACCCGACGCTCGAACGGAACAGAGGTGCATAGTCGTAAGATGTTGCCATAGCCATATCCTCCTTGAAGCAACATGGGTACGGAAGCGCCGAAAGGCGGCGCTCCCAGCAAGTCCAGCCCCGTCGTCAGCGGCTGGCGGCAATCGATTTGGTTTTTGAGAATTTCGGATTCAAGAGCGTCAGCGGAAAAAAAGGAAGTCGCAACGGCCGCCTACATCAACTCCATTCGAGCTCAAAGACTGCAGCATTGTCCTGAATCTCACGTAGCCCTTTGTAAGATGCATGCCTCAGATTGCCGTCGTCGGTCCAGCCACGGAATTCGATCTCGGCAATCAGCGTCGGCTGGGCGAAGACGTAGTTCTTACCCTTCAGCGGCACGACCGGTGTCCTGGTCTTCAACGTGTCGAGCGTCTTCTTCAGATAGGCTGCATCCTTTTCCTTGAACCCGGTTCCAACGGCCCCGACATAGACCCAGTCGTGGTCGCGGCGAGCCGCCAGCAGCAGGCTACCGACCCCGCCTCGCGCGGCGGCAGACTGCTCATAGCCGACGATCATGAAGCTCTCGCTCTGAATGCATTTGATCTTCAGCCAGTCGCCGGTGCGGCCGGGTCGGTACGGACTGTCCCGGTGTTTGGCTATGATGCCTTCCAACCCAAGCGAGCGGGCGTTTTCCAGGAGTTCGGCGCCCTCTCCTGCCACCTCCTCGGACAGCTGGATCGCTCCAACTGCACCATCCAACAAGTCTGTCAGGAGATGTCGGCGGACGGACAGCTCGGTCTTCGTCAGATCGTGCCCGTCAAAGTATAACAGGTCGAAGGCGAACAGAATGGATTCGCTCGATGCTCGTTTGCCGCCGCGTCCGCCGAGCGAGCGCTGCAGCGCTCCGAAGTCGGAGCGACCCTCGCTATTCAGCACAACAGCTTCGCCATCCAGAATAGCAGTTCCTATCCCCAGCCGTTTGGCTGCTGCCGCAATCGTGGGAAACCGATGTGTCCAGTCATGGCCGCCGCGGGTGATAATCCGCACACCTTTAGGCTCGATGTGCACCGCCAGCCGATATCCGTCCCACTTGATCTCATACGCCCAGTCAGGGCCGGTCGGTGGAACAGGTTTCAGCATGGCAAGGCATGGCTCGACCCGATCGGGCATCGGATCGAATGGAAGGTTCGGCTGCGCCGGGTCGCGCTTGCGAAGCGGCTGCGATTTGGTGGAAAGACTGTCGTCCTGTAGCAGCGGTTTGGCGCGTCGTCTCATTTGCTGGACCGGTTCTCGGCGGCGACCGATTTTTTCAGAGCATCCATGATGTTGATGACGTTGCTCGGCGTCGACTTTGCTGGCGCGGACGGTTTCGCCCTGGCCGACTTTTTCAGCGCCTTCTTCTTGGCGGCGATGATGTCGAGCAGCCGTTCCTGCACCGGGTCAATGACCATCTTCGCATCCCAATGCTTCGTCTGCTTCTTGATCAGTTGCTGCACTAAAGGCATCATTTCCCTGTCCGCCGTCTCCTCATCATCGATGCCTGCAAAGTAGGTATCCTCGTCGCGGACTTCATCCCCGTAGCGCAAGGTCCAAAGGACAATACCCTTGCCGCGTGGCTCGAGCATGACGGCGCGTTCGCGCCGAGAGATTACCAGCCGCGAAATGCCGACCATGTTCTGTGCTTCCATCGCGTCACGGATCACGGAGAAGGCCTCCTGTCCGACCGGATCGTTCGGCGAGAGATAATAGGGCGTGTCGAGCCAGATCCATTCCACACTGTCGCGCGGCGTGAAGGTTGAAATGTCGATCGTCTTGGTGCTGTCGAGCGCGACGTTCTCCAGCTCCTCGTCCTCCAGTATGATGTATTCGTTCTCGCCACGCTGGTAGCCTTTGACCTCATCTTCGTCTTTGACCTCTTTGCCGGTGACCGAATCGACATAGTGGCTGACCACGCGGTTCTGGGTCTCGCGGTTGAGCGTGTGGAAGCGCACCTTCTCGCTTTCGGAGGTCGCCGGCATCATCTGCACCGGGCAAGTGACGAGCGATAGCTTGAGATAGCCTTTCCAATAGGGACGAACAGCCATGATCTCCTCCGATCAACCGGCGCGGCGGGTCTGAGAGGCCGCAGACTTGGTTTTGGCAGCGGCGGCCTTGGCGACCTTCTGGCGCGACGTGCCCTTATTGACATTGGCAGCCGTTCGCTTCGACGCGGCCTTAGCAACGACACCAGCGCTCTCGCGCAGGGCCTGAAGAAGATCGCTCGGCTTCGACGCCGGCGGCGCCTTCTTCTTCGGAAGCGCCCTCCCCTCGATCTTTGCCTTCACCAGCTCCGCAACGGCAGCCTCGTAGCGATCGTCGAAGGCACTGGCATCGAAGCTGCCCTTCTTGGTGCCGATAATGTGCTCAGCGAGCTCGAGCATTTCGCCTTCGATCTTCAGATCGGGTAGTTCCTCGAACGCCTCCTGAGAGGAGCGCACCTCGTAATCGAAGTTCAGCGTTGTGGCGATCAGCCCTTTGCCATGCGGACGGATGAGGACGGTTCGAACGCGGCGAAAGAGAACCGTCCGGGCAATCGCGGCAACCTTGGCTTTCTTCATGCCGTCGCGCAAAAGCAAAAAAGCATCCGTGCCCATCTTGTCCGGCGCCAGATAGTACGGCTTGTCAAAATAGACGTCGTCGATCTCGTGGCAGGGGATGAAGGCGTCGATCTTGAGCGTCTTGTCGCTGTCAGGAACTGCGGCCGCGACCTCCTCGGGCTCAAGGATGATGTATTGGCCGTTTTCGACCTCGTATCCTTTGACCTGCTCGTCACGTTCGACCGGATCGCCGGTCTCGCTGTCAACGAACTCGCGCTTGACCCGGTTTCCGGTCTTGCGGTTCAGCGTGTTGAAAGCGATCCGTTCCGAAGATGACGCTGCGGTGTACAGCGCCACCGGACAAGCGACCTCTCCGTATTTGATGAAGCCTTTCCAATTCGCTCTCGGGGCAACCATGACGCAGAACTCCTGACACAACCAATGCGATTCAAGCGAATCAGCATGTAATTGTTCCGAGTCGAAACGAATCAATTTTCAAGGACTTAGCGCGATCAGGCCTACTCGTTTTGCGAGTCTGCGCTAGTCTCTTGATTCTCGTGCATCTTTTCCTGGTCACACGCGTTTGTTCGTGGAGCAACCCTGAAGGAGCACTGCCATGAGCAAACGCGAACTGATCGATACGGGAACTGACAAGCGTTATGTCCGCCGTGACAAGGAGGGGAAATTCAAGGAGAGTGTCGACGTCTCTCGCTCGCTGTCGGCCGATGCACGCCACGACGCGAAGCATGATGCGAAACCGGGTCAGGGCGACAAGGGCGATCGCAAGCACTGACGGCCACGGCGGTGAAGCTCGCTACCTACAACGTCAACGGCATCAACGGTCGGCTGGAGGTTTTGCTCCGCTGGCTCGCCGAGGCAAAGCCTGATGTCGTGTGCCTGCAGGAATTGAAGGCGCCAAACGACAAATTCCCGCGCCGCGAGATCGAGCGCGCGGGCTACGGTGCGATCTGGCGCGGCCAGAAATCCTGGAATGGCGTGGCAATCCTTGCCAGGGATCAGGAACCGCGTGAGACACGACGCGGCCTTCCCGGAGATCCTGACGACAGCCACAGCCGCTATATCGAGGCTGCCATTGATGGCATCGTCATTGGCTGCCTGTATCTTCCGAACGGCAATCCAGCACCTGGGCCGAAGTTTGATTATAAACTTCGCTGGTTCGAGCGCCTGTACTCCTATGCCGCGGAACTGTTCGAACTCGATGTTCCTGTGGCTCTGGTCGGCGATTTCAATGTGATGCCAACCGATCTCGACGTCTATAAACCGGAGCGCTGGCGGGATGACGCCCTGTTTCGGCCTGAGGTGCGCGCAGCTTATGCCGAACTCATTGCCATGGGCTGGACGGACGCCGTCAGGCTGCTGCATCCGGAAGAGCGGATCTATACGTTCTGGAAGTATTTCCGCAACGCCTTCGCACGCGATGCCGGGCTGCGCATCGACCATTTCCTGCTGAGCCCATCGCTGCGGGAACGACTGCAAACCTGCGGCGTAGACAAGTTCGCGCGGGCCTGGGAGCACACCAGCGATCATGCGCCCGTCTGGATTGAACTGGATGATGAATAGCGTATCTCAAGGACATGTTGGTGCGGTCGTTTCCAGGCCCACCACCCGTGGCGATGGCCGATAGAGAAACATAGGAGTGACGGTATGCAAGATTTCGACGCCGTGGAGTTCGCGGACCGTCTGGCGGCGATGACGGACGAGGAAGTGTTTGGGCTGATGGAGGAGCTTGAGGAAGCAAGCGAGAGCATTCGTCCTGAAGATCGCGATGACAGCGATGTGTTCGCCCAAATCGGCTTGGTGGAGACGGCGATCGAAGATCGGTTTCCGGGACAGCTTATGGCGCCATACAAGGATTGGCAGCAGCGCCGGGTCGGTGGCTGATCAGGAGGATTTTTGATGAGTGCGAGATCTGAAAATCAGGAACGGCTGTTTCAGCAGTTGGATGATGCCGTCGCTGAGATAATCGATCGTTTCGCAAATGAGGGACACGGAACAGCGCGTGTCGTAAAGACGCTGCAGGACGTTCTGGCAAAGCGACAGCTCGCCTATGATCGCGACCCTGATCCGGCGGATGAACCGATAGAAGAACCTGCCAACGAGTGGCCCGCAGCCGATAACCCGTCGAACAGAAATGGGGGGCGGTGACCATGAACAATGCGGCAGACCATCCCGCCGCCGTCGAGGCAATAGGCAATCTGACCCGGACGCAAGAAGAAGCGCTTCGAGCAATTGCTTTCTTCCGGCGACAGAGGAAAGTGGGCAGGGGTTGGCTGGTAGGTGACAAGCGGCTGTCGGAGAAGCTTGTCGAGCGGCTGGAAAAGATGGAACTGGTCGAGGAGAGCTCCATCCGCGGTGAACCGGTGCTACAGTTGACCACTGTCGGACAGGCGATCAAGGCGCAGCTGCTTCAATAATCTGTCTGCGCCGGCTTTGCATCCGTTGGAAAGACATCCACCTCACCACATGAAAGCCTAACCGGGCGACGCTACTGACCAATGTTTTGATATAAAAATTGGTCAGTAACGCGGGAGTTGCCATCGTGACCAATTTTTGTATATAATTTTTGGACACAATGTAGGACAACTATGCCGGATCCCACATCTGACACCTTGGAACGCATTCACCAAAGGATCGCCGACGCGGCGCCTTCGGGGGTTTGGTCGCGCTCCGACTTCTTGGATATCGCAACACCGAACGCCGTCGAAAAGGCGCTGCAGAGGCTGACCAATCGCGGCGACATCCGCCGCCCTCATCGTGGTCTTTACGACAAGCCAGCTGTCAGCCAACTGACAGGCAAGATGGTGTTTCCGCCACGGGCCTCATTCATCGATGCAATCGCGCGACGTGACAAACTTCGTGTTTGCGTCGATGGCATGACGGCTGCCAATGATCTTGGCCTGACCACGGCCGTCCCCGCCAGGTCAACAATCTATGCGGACACATATCCCCGGACCATCGAGATCGAGGCCAATGCCGGCGATGCGGAGGCCACGAAGCCTGTAATCTACATCTTGGACTTCAAGCGCATTTCGGCAAAGACTGCTTTTTGGGCGGGCCGGCCGGCAATGCGAGTGATCCAAGCCCTCCACTGGTTTCGTGACGAGCGATCCAATCTGGAAACTGTTGTCGATGGTATCGTCCGCTACCTGGCACGCAGCCCCCACAGGCAGCCGATTGTAGAGGATCTGCGGGAAAACATCCACGCAATCCCGGCCTGGATGTACAAGGCGGTAGAGACCATAACTGCCGGTCCACCGCCTCAGGCGGATGGAGGTACTTCACAAGGCAACGAGGGAAAGGATGAACATGCGCCAGGGTTTCATTGATATCCTTCGCTCAAGCGCTGACGAGCGGAGAGCACTATTCTCCGCCGCTGCGTCCGACCTTGAGACGCGGGCCGAGAATATCGAGAAGGATCTGTACGTCTGCTGGGTGCTGGACTTCTTTTTCAACCGGCGCAAGGATGATGCGATAGGCCTTTACTTTAAGGGCGGCACCAGCCTCAGCAAGGCATATGGCCTGATAAAGCGTTTCTCCGAAGACATCGACATCGGCATCTACAAAGCAGATCTAAAAGTTCCGCTCGAGGCCGATATCGCAGCACTTCCCTCCGTCAATCAACAGCAAAAGGCTCTGGCTGAGCAGGTGGACGAGGCAGCGCGCCATTATATGTCCGGACCGCTCAAGCGTTTGCTAGATGAGGAAATCGCTGCGGTCGAGGGAGAGACCGGACAATCGGGGCATTTTTCGCTCGACTTCGGATACGATCTCTACCGAAAGAAGGAGGCGCTTGACGTACTTGTTCTGGGATACGAAAGCGTCTTTGACACGAGCGGCGGTTATGTCGAGGCCGCAGTGCGCATCGAAGGCGGGGCCCGCCCGGATCCGGTTCCGGCCGAGAAGCGAGAGATCATCCCATACGTCGCCTCGGAAATGCCAAAGGGCAGTGACCTGACTGTCCAGAATGTAACAACCGTTAAGCCAGAGCGCACCTTTTGGGAAAAAGTTTTGATCCTTCACGCTATGACCGAGATGACGGAAAAACGGAGCATGTCCGGTAACCCTTCGCTCAAAGTTCCAGACCTCAATCGATACTCGCGCCATTATTACGATGTTCATCAAATTTGGACCGATCCCAACTACGGCAAGACCACTGCATCGATGCTGGACCTTGCCGAGGCTTGCCGCTGGCATAAAGAGTTGATGTTTCGCGCGCCGGACCATCGATATGATCGAGCCGTCCCAGGAAGTTTTCGGCTGGTGCCCACGCCCGAGATGCGCAAAAAACTCGCATCCGACTACGAGAGAATGTCCGCCATGATATTTGGAACGCCGCCGGAATTTGGATCTGTCATGGCTAGCATTGAAGAGTTGGAATCCTTTCTCAACTCAATCGCAGACAAACCCCGGTTTAAAGGCAAATGCGAGAGCTAGCTGATCGTGTCGCCTTGAAGGGAGTTGAACCGTTGGCCCGTTTGTGTGTCAGCCGATCGTAGGTTTGTCGTTGAGATGCTCGAGGTCGCCCAACAGCAAAAGCATTTCGTTGAGTTTGGTTTTGACGTCTCCGAATTTTTTGACCTTCACGAGTTCACCGTGGCCGGCCAACATAAGAAAGGTTTCGAGAACCGTGTCTGAATGCCGGCACAGCAGGATTAGAAACTCGCCACTAGGCCCGTTAATCCCGTTGAACCAGTTTTTGACCGCGCGTTCATTTGCCAGGGTCAAGCCCGCAATCGTTTTCACGGCGCTCCTGCCCTCGCCGAAGTCGTTTCGCAGTGCCGTCGCTATGGCAGAAGCAAAGGCCGCAGCGCCTAAGCGCCCTCCGGTTGAAGAAGGAAATCCTTGTCCTTTTTTGGACTGAATATTTCGGCCCTTGTTCGTAGGCGACATTTCGTTTCCCCTCGAATTAATATCAGAACTCGGGAAATGCCTCAAAATAGCTGCGAAATAGATGACCGGAGCTGGCGATCAGACACACAAGACTGAAAATGTGCGTGCGGCACAGTATGTCCGCATGTCCACTGAGCATCAGAAGTATTCTACCGAAAACCAAGCCATCGAGATCGCTAAGTACGCGCGCGAAAACGACTACGTCATCGTCAAAACATACATGGATTCCGGAAAAAGTGGACTCAAACTTGACGGCCGGGATGCCCTGCAAAGTTTGATCGAGGACGTTAGCAACGGCCAGACAGATTTTTCGATCATACTTGTCTACGATGTTAGCCGTTGGGGTCGTTTTCAAAATGCCGACGAGTCCGCCTATTTGGAGTATCTGTGTACGCGAGCCGGCATTGCCGTTGAATATTGCGCTGAGCAATTCGCCAATGACGGCAGCCTGACGACGACAATCATCAAGAACATGAAGCGCGCGATGGCCGGCGAATATAGCCGAGATCTTTCCCGTAAGGTTTTTGAAGGTCAACGCCATCTCGTGGAGCTTGGCTATCGCCAAGGTGGGACGGCTGGCTTTGGACTACGGCGGCAACTTATCGACGAACGCGGTGAGCCGAAGGCTTTGCTTGCCCATGGCGAACGCAAGAGCATTCAAACCGACCGCGTCATTCTCGTGCCAGGCCCGGCAACGGAGGTGGCTGTGGTTGATAGGATCTATCGCCTGTTCGTGGAAAAAGGACAGAACGAATGCTCCATAGCCGGGATACTCAATTCTGAAAACTTATTTACCGACATGGGGAGACCTTGGACCCGAGGAACGGTGCATCAGGTCCTCACGAACGAAAAATACGTCGGTAACAATGTCTTCAACCGCATCTCGTTCAAGCTTAAGATGCGTCGTGTCCGAAACCCACCGGACGCGATAATACGAGCTAGCGGTGTTTTCCAACCGATCGTAAGCAAGGATCTATTCCAGAGAGCTGCGGCAATTATTGCCGAGCGGACAGTCCGTCTGCGAGATGATGAAATGCTAGCGCTATTGGCGCAATTGCTGCTGAAAAGCGGCAAGTTGAGTGCCATCATCATAGACGAGCAGGAGGGGATGCCCTCAAGTTCAATTTATGGTTCGCGGTTTGGTAGCTTGCTGCGGGCCTACAAGTTGATCGGGTACACGCCGGACCGGGACTACCGCTATGTAGAGATCAACCGACTGCTCCGTAGCCTCTTCCCCGATGTCCTGTCCGGAATTATTGCGGCCGTCGAACACGCCGGGGGTCGAATTATTCGAGATGCGGCAACCGACCTTCTGAAAGTCAATGGCGAATTCACCGTGTCGGTGGTCGTTTGCAGATGTATCGAGACACCGGCGGGAAACTTGCGTTGGAAGATACGGCTTGACAATGGCCTCCACCCAGACCTCTCGATTGCTGTCAGGATGGCTCCCGGTAACGAAAAGATCCTCGATTACTATCTCCTCCCCGCGATCGATTTTGCCTCTGCAAACCTCGCGGTGGCGGAGGACAATGCCATCGGCATCGATGCCTATCGCTGTGCAGATCTGTCTCGATTCATTCGGCTTACAGAACGTGTACCCATTAGGAGGGCGGCATGACTGACGGATTACCTGAAATCAAATCCATCCCGATCGACGCAATCAATGTCCTCAATCCACGGGTTCGTAATAAAAAGATTTTCAACGAACTCGTTACCAGCATTGCCCATTTAGGACTGAAGAGGCCAATCACGGTCAGCGTTCGGGATGACAATTCTGAATACGACTTGGTTTGTGGCCAAGGGAGATTAGAGGCGTTCGTTTCGCTGGGGCAGACACATATCCCCGCGATCCTCGTCCATGCCAGCGTTGAAGATTGCTTCGTCATGAGCCTGGTTGAAAACCTTGCCCGCCGTCAACATTCACCTTTGGAACTCGTTCGCGAGATCGCCGTGTTGCGCGACCGGGGATATTCGCTTACCGAGATTTCGACGAAGACCGACTTTTCCGAGGAGTATGTCTATGCCGTCTGCTACCTGCTAGATCACGGTGAGGAGCGGCTCCTGGCGGGGGTTGAGAAGGGGATTATTCCCGCAAGCATCGCGATGCAGATCTCACGTGCGAAAGACGCCGAGGTGCAGAAAGCGCTGGCTGAAGCCTATGAGCAAAAGTCCATTCCTGGCAACCAAGTGCTTGCGATACGCAAGATCGTCGAGCAGCGCAATTTATCCGGAAAAACCGTGAGTGGCGCAGCCTACAGGGGTGACAGTCCACGAAAGCAGGTGACCGCCGCAGCGCTTGTTCGAGCCTACCAAAAAGAGACCGAGCGCCAGAAGATGTTAATCAAGAAGGCAACACTTGCTCAGAGCCGTCTGCTGTTTCTGGTCAATGCCCTGCGCCGTCTTATAGATGATGAGCATTTTACGACGCTGCTTCGAGCTGAAGCCATCAAGGACATGCCAAAACCCTTGGCCGAGCGGCTTGGCAGCGGGAGGCTACAATGAGCGGGCCGGTTCGCATCTCGTTCGAACAGGCAATCGTCGAGTTACCCATGACCGCGATCCTGCCGCGAAAAATCATCACAGAGGCACAAAAGAAGACCGTAAAATACAAGCGAATCGCCAGTTCGATTTCGGAGGTCGGAATTGTCGAGCCCATCGTAATCTCTAGATTGGAGGAGAATGAGGATAAGTTCATGCTGCTGGATGGCCACATCCGGTTCACAATCGCGCTTGACCGAGGTGCCACTACCATCCGCTGCCTGATCGCGAACGACGATGAAGGCTTCACTTACAACAAACGTGTGAACCGACTGGCCACGGTCCAGGAACATTACATGCTGATAAAGGCGCTCAATAGCGGCGTCCCAGAGGAGAAACTGGCAAAAACCTTCGACCTGGATATTTCGATGATCAAACGCCGCCGGACGCTACTCGACGGCATATGCCCGGAGGTGATTGAACTTCTAAAGGACAAGTCGGTTAACCCGGTGACATTCGACGTGCTGAGAAAAATGAGGCCGATGCGACAGATCGAGTCCGCGGAATTGATGCTGACCGTGCACAATTGGACCTCCAGCTATGCAAAGGCGTTACTGGCAGCGACAAAACAGGAAGATCTTGCAAAACCAGATCGTCCGAAAAAGATCGGTGGCCTGACCAGAGAACAAATGGCACGTATGGAGCGAGAAATGGCTTCACTCCATCAGGACTTCAAGCAGATCGAGGAATCCTATGGCGATGATATTTTGCACTTGGTCGTGGCTTCGGGATACCTCAGCAAACTCGTCGGGAATTCGGAAATCGAACGCTTTCTCACTCAGCGCTACCCGGAGTTTCTGGACGAATTCCGGGCCATCATCGTCGCCTCATCCCTCGACCAGACTGGGTTGGCAGCCAACTGAATCAGCCTTCGATTCAACGTCGACGCCAAGCATTACACCTTGAGCGGAATCGAACCTTCGGCCCATCAATTTGTCATGAATTGAGAGGCAAGGGATCGGTGCCTTCTCCTAGAATAGCAAGGTATCGTCGATAGCTGAATACCCGGCCACGCTTACGGCCGGTAACCTCATCAACGATGCCCAATCGCTCTAGGTCGGCAAGTGCAGCGTTGACCGTTGGTGCCGACAGTCCCGTCACCTGAACAATTTGGTTAGCTGTGTGAAAAGGATTCTGCTGGAAAAGCTCATGAATGCGAAGGGCCGACCCTGCTCTATCACTCTCCATCGTTATCCGCTCCCGATCTTCCTTGAAAAGATCGACGATCTGAGTAGCTGCCTCAAACGCTTGATTGGCAGTGTCGGCGACGCCCGTCAGGAAAAACTCTAGCCAGGCTTCCCAATTACCATGTTCGCGAACCTCTTGCAGCAATCGATAATACTCTCTCCGATGGGACTTCAGATAGAGGCTGAGGTACAGCAGCGGCTTTCGCAAAACGCCGTTCATGCAAAGATATAGGGTCACGAGCAGCCGGCCAATACGACCGTTACCATCGAGAAACGGATGGATTGTTTCGAACTGCACATGTAGCAGGCCAGCTTTGATTAGCGCGGGTAACCGTGATTGATCGTCATGCATGAAGCGCTCGAACGCATCCAGGCAACCGGCCATTTCAGTAACGGGTGGCGGTACAAAGAGTGCGTTACCGGGGCGCGTGCCACCAATCCAATTTTGCGAGCGGCGGAACTCTCCTGGATCCTTGGTGCCTCCCCGCCCACTGTGTAGGAGCCTGGCGTGCATCTCGCGGATCAGACGTAACGACATGGGCAACGTTTCCAGCCGCTCTAAACCATACATCATGGCGTCAACATAGTTGGATACTTCACGGATATCATCAACCGGCTGCCCGGCTTGCGCTTCGGTCTCAAACCGCAAGAGATCAGAAAGGGTCGACTGCGTGCCTTCAATCTGCGAGGAAAGAACGGCTTCCTTTCTTACATACATATAAAGAAACAGCTCCTGTCTCGGCAGCAGCATTGTGATACCATCCAGACGTCCTAGTGCGCGCTCAGCCAAGCTGAGGCGCTCTAGCAATGAAAGCACATCAATCGCCGGCGCAGGCGGCAATGGTGGGGGCACGAACGCCCGCACTGTTTCACTGGCAGCGACCGTCTCGACGAAACGACCCAGGCGGTTTTTGGATTCGGAATCAGACATAACCCAATATCAATCGTGCCCCTTATTTAAGCAAGGCGCATTTCATTTAATTAAGCAACAGACGTAGATAAGTGCGCTTAATTAACGCGCCGACATTGAACTCCTGAGCTTTGGTCCAGGCGGCACAGGTTAACTCCGACCATTCGGAAATCGTCGCTGATTCAACAGAGTAAAGAAGGGAAAACAAAGCATTCTTCCGCCATCATTAACTGTCCAAGCTAGAAAATAAAGATATAGTGAAGTAAATCCTATATGTTATATTCGAGTCGTCCTCGAATGGCCTGCCATTCAACTGATCAGGTAGAGGCTGTCCAATCAATGCGGTACCGTGTAATCAGCATAAACTTGCTCGCGCAGCTTTTGCAATCACATGAATCTCATATTTTGATCTAAGAGATGTAAGTTTAACTGAATGCAATGGCTGATGGAGTTAGAAGATAAGAACTACGAGCGGATCCATGCCGATGCGCAGTTTACCTAAACGGGGCGGGAACAAGAGCAGTGCAAAATCGTACCGCCGCAGAAAGGCTATCCGCTCTGTCAGCCCGACCAGATTCGACGCACCTGGCGCTTCTGGCGCCGAGCGTAGCCAATGGAAGCGCGTCTGGCCGATCAACGGGTCCATTTCTAACAGCCGGTCCAATGATCGGAGCGCATCGAGCGGAACGTCTTTAATCAGAGTTGTCTCTGCCCGACGGCGAGCTATCGCACGGCCGGCAAGGCCAATCCGTTCGATCGTGTCGATCGCCGGTAGAAGAGCGCCGCGTTCACGAAACGCGGCGACAATCGAACTGACTATCGCAGCACCGTCGTCGGACGTGGCCGCCGCCTGAATTGCAGACAGTAGCGCGACGCGGCGATCTTGCAGCGTCGCGCTCTCGTATCCAGATACATCATTAGCCGTGCTGTTTGATCCCGACGGGTTTCTTCACGGCGTGCATAGAGCGAAAATGCTTCCGGGGCGGCGCCGATCTGATCAGCAACATATTTAAGCATGGCGCGTGGCGGAATTTCTTCTGCCCCCAGCACTCGACCCGGGTATCGCATCAGACATAGCTGAATGGCAAAGCCAAGCCGGTTGTGATTGCGTCTGCGCAGTTCGATCTCTAGGCGATCGGCTCGTGACAATGAGTAGTGTCGGAATAAGCTGTCCTCGTCGACAGGGATATCGACAAGCTTTCGGCGATATTGATCTTTGAGAAGGTTGCGCTTTGCCATAGCCCGACTCCATTCATAACCAAGCTGCGCTTAGCGTTGTCGAGTCGGGCCGGACAGAGAAATCAAAACCAGCGAATATCGATGGCAATCTACAGAGATCGAACGTCCAAAATCCGAACTACGGCATTGTTCATGCTTCGTTCGGCCTTAGCGTACGATTTCGGACTGCTCTTGTTCTGACCCCACATCGCGGCACCAAAGCCGGATGCGCCGGTTGCGGACCTCGCCCTGGCCCTACTCGTAGCACGTTACGAGCCGGTGATACTGGCTAGTTTTCTTGATCCAGCAGATGCCATGCTTTACCGATTGGCGGCGCAATGATGGCTATATTCCTGTTGAGGCGATAAAGTTGAAAAGAATTTCCCGTTGGAGTGATGTTTCGTAGTCAATGGTTGATATAGTGAGACTTTTTTCATTGCCAACGATAAGCGGACCCAATGCCTGCGCATCTGGGTCAGATGGTGTCCTATGAAAATGGATAATCAGCCCGTCGAAGTAGAAGCGAAAGATTGGTACATTTTTCATTTCTTCTTTCTCTAGGTCTGGTAGGGTTTTTATACCCGAGGTCGGAGATTGGTTATGCTTTATCCCAATCGTCCGCAACTGGCTTAGACTAGCGGGGTAGAAACCGACAGGGGGCAGTGTGTTGTTGACGAGAGCGACACGCATGGTTTCCAAGTCGTCGTCTGGAACATTGATGTCCGTAAACTCTTGTAACCTTGTTGCGGCTGCTCTCCAAAGCAAACTGATCATGAATAAACGAAGGCGATCCGGCTCTGCGACCTCGACGCTTTTCACGCCATACGGACCCGCTATAATACGGTCATCAAGTTGCTGAACTGGCCCCCATCCACTCCACACCATACGGTTTGAACGCAGAAATTTGATTGCCCAATCATCTAAATCGGAGAGGATTTTTTCTCCTTCTGCGGTGCAAAGTTTATTGTCATACCAACTGCTCCAACGTTTTTTCCCCTTTGCGTCACCGCCAACTTGAACGAACCCTGCCTCTTTGTTGGTCGTTTGCGTCAGGGCGCGAGGGATAATGTGACTATCAACAAAAGACCCTTCTTTCAACGTGAGTGCGCATTTTCCAGAAGCCATCACGAGTTCCCTCGCACCGGGTGATGAATATCGTCACTTCTCCAGATAGCGGTCAAGCTCGCGATATCTTGTCAAAGAACTTCCAGTATGCCGCGAATGCACCGGCGGCAATCAGATCAAGAATGAACCACGACGACCGGCTCAAATGCACCGGGATAAGCGGGTTAAACAGCAACGCCACGCAAATGAAGCCGAACACCCAACCCGTAAACGCCTTGTGCTGTCCGTACTCGATGTAAGCGAAGAACGCTGCGAATGCAGTGATGACGAGGCGCAACAGCGTGTAGTAGCCATAGGGCAACGGAAATATAGCAATCACTAATGCTACTGCTGGAAGGAGGATGATGTGGCGTGGAAATATGGTCACGTAAGCCCCCCAAACATGTCTATGAAAATCATCTAATTCACAAACATAAGTTTGGAAAGCAGGCAGATACAATCTCTTGTGGAGTACGCTGCGCTACAAGTCAGCAGTGCGGAGCGGGATGACTAAGCCTTATTGTCAAGGATATACGCTGTATATGCCGCTTCAACTCGATGAACGACGGCTTTCATTAGGTCTTTAAGGATCACGATATGTTCGTCGTCAATCACGACATCTTTTCCATCATTGTCGCGCCCGCTGCGATGCACGAGGTCATGCCGCATCGTGATAATGTCTAGCATTTCTTTCTCGTGATTTTCGCTCTCAAACAAGTTCATTTTCAGTACGGCTTTGTAAAAGACGGCCACGCTGGCTAAGTCGTGAAACGAGAAACGCTGCAAATAGTTCTTGCTTGCAGTCGCCACATAGTTGGGGTCCTTGGCGATGTCGATAAGTTTAGGTTGATTGTTCCGAAGGGCGGGGGTTGCACCGACGAGCGCAAGCAGTTTGTCGCTATCGTTGGTGACGATCTTGATGAGCCGGTCGCTCAAGTACGCCTCAAGTGAAATAACATGCTGGAGCGAGATCATTTTGTTGAATGCACGTTGAGCACTTGGCAATATCGTTGAACCGTAGTGTAGATCATCTAGTTCTTTGACGGTCGCGTTGTAAACGCCGAATGGATCTTCCGGTTTGTAGTCGGCTAGAAAGTCACCATATTTTTGTTCAAAGGTGTTGTCTGCGAACTCAACTAGTATGTGTGGGAAGCCTTTGACGGCGACCTCTTTGCCAACCGCTGTTGCGAGAACGACCACCTCAATTTCCTGCTGACAGTCTTCACAGACGATCTTTGTTTCCGCGTGGCCAATGCCGTCTGAATGCCGATCCAGCGAAAGGTCAAAGACCGTAAAGTCAAAGATTGCATCCGTAACATGATGTTCTAGAACGTTCAGACAATCGGAATTGGGGCAGGCAAAGTGGACGAGTAGACCGTCATGTCCGGCGTCCTGCATGCTGCCCATCTTGGTCTCCGGAAGTTGTGCGTTTAGGTGTCTGCGCGTTTATAGATCATGATTCTCTGTGGATGAGGATCGAATTATCCCCGATCACCCGAAATTGCGCTCGCCGGACGCTCACGATTTATATCGAAGCCATAAAAAGAAAAAGCCCTGGCGAATGAACTGACCCCCGAAAGTTGGACACCCAACTTCGGGGGTTTTGCATGTCCAAATACAGCAGCACATTCAAGCAGGAGGTCGTGTCGTATCACGGCGACGGCAAGCACAGCTACCGAGAGGTTGGTTTGCGTTTCGGGCTCGATCATTCCATGGTCCGCAGGCTTATCTCGGAAGCACAGCCATTACGATGCTCAGTTCAGGTCGGTCCTCGAACGGATGTGGAAGGATGGCCTGTCCCAACTTGACCGCTGCGTCGCAAAGACGCGCAACGAACTCGTATGTGACCTGCCGTGCCTTGAGTGTGACAGACACCACATTGGATGCCTCCACGTTTAAGCCGATAATCGTTTCCCTCACAGCCGATGACACATTACAAGTATTAATTTGAGTTAACCATAGATTTGTCGGAATGTATCGCTAATAAAAACTTGGAGTATTCAGATATATTGCAAATACGTTGCTTATAACGGTAAAATTTTACCTAAATCCTTCACTTTCAGTGAAGCCCGTAGCCTTCGTTCGAAATGGCTCTTTAGAGAAACAATTCAAACTTGCTTGTGGAGGCGCCAGGTAATTGGTTGCAGTTGGCGTGGTTTCTCGCGACTATGCGTTCAAGCGGGGCAGGATAGATCGCAATGGCTTTCCGAGAAAAGACAACGTTCGTAATCGGTGCTGGAGCAAGCGCCGAGTTCGGATTACCTGTGGGATCGGGTCTTGCTGCGGAGATCAAGAAGACCGCGATGTTTGAGAGCGATGATCGCGATAACCCAAGCCACGGACTGCTGCGAGAACTTTTATACACAAAATGTAAGGTTGGCGCTGAAGAGAGTGCGGCAAAAAAAGCCCTCCACGACATCCACGAAGGCATACAAACTGCCGTCAGTATCGACGCATTCATTCATCGACACGGAGCAGACGCGAACATCTCATATTGGGGCAAGGTTCTTATTGCACTGGAGGTCTTAAAGGCCGAACGCAACTCTTCTCTCTCAACGCTGACGTGGCCCGAGTTCGCGGGAGATCCAAATCTGGTGCTTGAGAACGCTGGAAAGAAACTCATCAATCCAGACTACACGTGGATCGGCCACTTTTTCCGAATACTTTCAGATGGAGTGGCAGATTACAACGATCTCGGCAAGGACATCACCATAATCTGCTTTAACTATGATCGTTGCATTGAGGTGTATCTGGCAGAAACAATCGCAGACGCTTACCGAATATCTATTGAGACCGCGCTAAGAGTCGTAAAAAATAATATCAAGATCATTCACCCTTACGGTTATCTTGGTGAACTGGCGTTGGTGTCAGGAAGTCCCGGAAAGGATCGTCTGGGCTTTGGCTCGGCTCTACACCAACCCAAAGAGATCTCTTTGATCGCGGACCACATTCACACATATACGGAACAAGCGCACGATGCGACCAAGGTGTGGAGCATCCACGAGGCAATTGCAGAGTGCAAAAACCTGATTTTCTTAGGGTTCGGCTTCAATAATCAGAACTTGGATTTATTGCGAGTGAAGACCCGTTTTAACGGCAGCGCTCACCCTAAAAATATATATGCAACCTGTTTTGGTCTCTATCCACAGATCAAAGAAACACTGACGCGCCGAATCCTCGACCTTTTTATAGATGAGCCAGAACATAGAGGCTGGTTAAGCCGCGTGAACTTAGAGTTTGGCGTTGGCTGTGCTGAGTTGTTCCGAATACACGACATGAATTTTAGTTCTTTCATTCAACGGTATATCCGTCTGGAACAGGAAATGCGCGGAATGGTTTCGAAGGTCGAGCGCTACTCACCGTATATCAAGTAAATGATTTCACACTGAGTCAACGGGGCAGGGTTTGAGCGACAACACTAATTCATATGGTCATGTCGTTGGTCGTAAGGCGACGATAATTGGAGCCGTCATTCTCATTGCATTGATTTTGATCGTGCTTCGGGTTGTTCAGTTGGATACCTTGCAGGACATCTGTGGTGACGATGGTTATTCGGGCATCTTGTTGAAGAGGCTGACCGATTGCGCAGGACTGAGTACACTAGGCGATTTCCTAGCAGGCGTTTTTGCTCCCCTAGCATTCATTGGTCTGGCTGCGACTTACTTTCTGCAGCGCGAACAACTTCGATTGGCGATTGAAGACAGTAGGAAAAACGAAGAGGCCAGACTGAAAGAAGCGGCCCTGAACTATGCAAGTATCCAGACGAACCACAAAATTGCCCTCTATGACAAGCGCAAGTTAGTCTTTGATAGATTGATGGCCGCTGGAGAGGAGTTGATGGCAAATGTCACAGACGATACGTTAGTGAACTTGAAGTTGGCGTTTTATGATGCCCAATTTGTCTACCCCGACGATGTTCAGGAGTGGATTTTGTCTCTTCTTGAAACTTCATTTCGTCTTAGAATGCAATTGGGCTTCATTGCTCAGAACGAGCCAAAGAGAAACAGGCAGTCTTGGTCAAATCAGGACGAGAATGCGTTACTGGAGGCCTACGACGAAGAAACTAAGTGCAGAGTAACGCTATACGAAAATCTCCGTGAGACACCGCTGTATGAACGTTTCAAGTCATACCTAAAACTGCCAGACAGCATAAAGGTATACGGTTAAACTCCTGCCACTCGGACGTTCAAGTAACAGCGACATAACAGCCGGTGCTTGCAAACCTACCGGCCAAGTTGTGCGTCTGCTTCGACGATTAGGGCAAAAATGAAGTGCATACACCCCCTTTGAGCAAAATAATCTTTATATCTGCGCTCCAACCCTCTGATAGAAAATCTGAGAACATTTGGGGTTGGGGATTCGATGCAAAATATAACCTTTTACACGCGGTTCGAAGAAATTGTTGAAAGACTATACGAGGCGAACGGAAACCGTCTTGTAGAGAAGGCGGAAGACTACAGAATTCATGCGAACGACATTTTTAGATCACCTGATTTCGTCATGAACGATGGCAGGGAGGATATCGGTGTTGAGGTTAAATTTTACAGGGCATCAACGCCGTCAAGCCGGGTTATGACAGGTGCGGTCGCGCAATTAACTGACGCGCTAGATAAACGCCGACTTTCCAGAGGAAAATTAGTTTTGTCGATAGCGGTACCTAAGACCCTTAGAGATCAAACTTTGGTAGACGGTCGAATAGAAATCGTTGATATCCACGACCTTCTCGTTTTATCCGCACCGTTTGATGCAATTTACAGAGACCTAATTGAACTCATGCGAGTGTCGAGGCTCGAAACGGCCTCGCCTCACTCTGCGCGTGAAAACGACCCATTTAATTGTTCGCCAACTCCTCCATCTGTGTCAACAATCCCGCCGGTTGAAGGGGTTGAGATAAGAAACGTTGAGGATACAAAGCGCGCTCATCAGAAAGAGTATGAGCAAACTACTAGCCGAATTCGGAATCTTATTGAAAGAATCGAGGAATCTCGCGCTGGACCAAAGGGGGCAAGAGCATATGAGCGTTTGTGCTTGGAGGCGATAAAGGAATTGTTCGAAGAAGATTTTGGTGAATTTAAAGATCAGCATCGAATATCGGATGGCTTCCATAGGCTCGACTTCATAGCGAGTATCAAATCAGAAAACCCCTTCTGGAACTCGTTGCGTGATGATTTTCGCTCTCGTTACGTTGTTTTCGAGGTTAAGAATTATCCGAGGCAGATCAGCCAATCCGAGATCTATTCAACTGAAAAATACCTATTCACGAACGCTTTGCGTTCGGTGGCAATTCTTATCGCCAGAAAGGGAGAGAACAAAGGTGCACTGCATGCTCGACAGGGTGCTCTGAGAGAGATGGGTAAATTGATCATAATGATTACGCAGGACGAACTGATCAAAATGCTCGAAAGGAAGATCGCCAATGAGGAAGTTATTTCGATTTTAGCGGAGAAAATCGATGATTTTCTTACAACGTTGGCTCGATAAGTATGTAGCGACAAAACGATCAGAATTTTGCTCGACTAAGGTCCGTGTTCTTAGGGGCCGTCACCGCGTGTTGAGATGGTCGACAGGTGCTATGTGTACTCGCTCGGCTTCAACAATGGCAGCCTGTGAACTAGTGGCGAACTGACGACGCAGGATGGCGTCTTGATAACGTTGATGCAGGAAATACCAAGCAGCGATGCCGATTGCGGCAATCACAGCACCCAAACCAGCGCCAATCCGATACATTAATAGTTCGCTCTTGCTCTGCTGCAAGCGCATCGTAGGTCGCAGATCATCTTTCATATTTTTTACCAAAACACCTAAACGTTCCACTGTTCGTTCAAGTGCCTCGTTGATCAATGTATTTTGTTCAGCCGTCAACTGATCTCTGGGGATGCTGGCATGCTCTTTCAGCGTGGCCGCGTCTACCTCTGCTGCGGCTTGATCCACTCCGTCTCGAATCTCTCGGATTATTTGATCAACGTTTGCTTCATCAACGCGCTTAACAACTTCGGTTGACGACCATGCGCAGAATATCATTAGCGCAACGCCTAATACAGTGACGAATTTGTAGAGATTATCCGTAGGTGCGTTCGGTATCATTCATTCTGGTCTTTCTGACGCATCTTTGGTTGCCTTGAGTTGTCAACGGCAATTGATAGAGGTACGCTAGCAGCGATTGCTAAAGCGTTGAGCGGACCTCTAGAGGATCGGAATGGGGAGCGGACAGGTCATTCGAATACTCCGACGCATCCAAGGGTGCTCAGTCGTTTAGTGAGTATGGCGGGACTTGTTTTTTTCTTCTTTCAAGGAGCCTATCGACGGCGGCGAAAAACGATCCAGCCAAAACAATGAACATTGTTACGAACAGCAACGGTTTTAGCAATTCGTAATTACTCGGGATTGGCGATGTGATTAAGTTTGCTACCAGAACGGTGAAACCCATCCCTGCAAAATTTACAAACACTTTCGGCAGAGTGGATAAGATGCTCAGCCAAGAGTCGCGGTCTTTATAGTTTAAGATTTTTCCGCCGCCCTTGATTGTGCCTTGCAAACTCAAAGAATTCTTCTCTGCTGTATGCAGAATTTCACATACAAACCCCTGATTGGGATCAAGGAAGTCAAACGTTGGAAAAACCCTGTCTGATGCGAACAGATTAACGCGAACTGCATTCGCCAGTGTTTTACTCCGAGTACTCATTTGTAGGATCGTGCTCCCGTGTGGGAGAGCAATAACAAGGGGATCATGTAGCGCAATGTCCGAGACGTTTATTGTCTTGTTTCCGCTATTCCAAATCCAAAAAGTAGTTTTGTTGACACGATCTATCACCATGTCGTCAAACCGGATTTCAATCCTGTCATCGAATAGAGTTGGGCTTTCACCTCCGACGATTGTTTCATCGAATGCTTGGTATGTCATACCGAAACGTTCGCGTGTACGAACGTAGGCGTAAATTGAGAATAGTGCTGAAAGCACTCCAACAGTGAACCCAATGTAGTTGAGCGTAAAATATTCAGCGAGTGCGGATGCCATGCTCTGATCCTGTGAATGTCGATATTGAGCGAAACCTATAGTGGTAGTTGTTGTCAACCACAGCGTATGTTTGCTCACTGCTTCGGTTATATCTTTTTGAACTGCCCCCCATTTCGACCGGACAGTCTGCATAAGCAGAAAGGCTCAAGCACAGGCTTGGTTATAGGCTTATGTCTAACGAGTATCGACACGTTGAATTGCTGACGGGTGATGTTCGCCCCAGGCGGTGGACAACCGAGCAAAAGCTGACAATCATTGAGCAGAGTTTCTTACCCGGCGAGACGGTATCTTCGACCGCTCGCCGTCATGGCGTCGCGCCCAATTTGCTTTATCGGTGGCGCAGGCTCTTGAGCGAGGGAGGTGCTGCAGCCGTGGATTCTGACGAGCCGGTTGTCGGGAATTCGGAAGTGAAGAAACTGGAGGATCGCGTCCGGGAGTTGGAGCGCATGCTCAGTCGCAAGACGATGGAGGTCGAATCCTCCGCGAAGCCCTTACCAAAAAAACGGATATCGCGGCCGATCTTGTTGCCGAAGGACGGTTCGCGATGAAGACCGTCGCAGACACGCTGGGCGTCTCCCGATCCAACCTCATCGAGCGGCTGAAAGGCAAATCAAAGCCGCGTGGGCCATACAACAAGGTCGAGGATGCAGAGATTTTGCCCATCATCCGCAGGCTGGTGGATCAAATGCCAACCTATGGCTATCGGCGGATCGCCGCGCTCCTCAATCGCGAAGGGCGAGCCGCCGATAAGCCTGTCGTCAACGCTAAACGGGTTCATCGCATTATGGGCAACCACGCGATGCTGCTCGAGAAGCACACAGCCGTTCGCAAGGGCCGCCTCCACGACGGCAAGGTGATGGTCGTGCGCTCGAACTTGCGCTGGTGCTCGGATGGGCTGGAGTTCACTTGCTGGAACGGCGAGGTCATCCGTCTCGCCTTCATCATCGACGCTTTCGACTGGGATATCATCGCCTGGACGGCGGCCGCCAACGCGGGCATCTCCGGCTCTGACGTGCGCGACATGATGCTGGAGGCGGTCGAAAAGCGGTTCGCAGCAAAGCTGGAAGGCGTGGGACTGTGCGAGCGTGAGATCATGTGAAATTGAAGGCTCCATCTGGGAGCGGGCCAATTCCCGCTCGATGGCTCCTAAAAAGGCGTGGTCCCGGGCGCGATCACCGCGCAGGCGAAGCCAAGCGGCCGCAGCTCGCTAGCGGACCCTTCACGGGTTGATCGTGGAAGATCTGGGACTGGGCCAGGACGCCATCACAAGAGAGCGGGATTGGACTGGATCCGGCTGGTCCGACTGAATATCGCTGATATCAGCTTGCAGACGTTCGGAAAGCTTTTCGCCACGAACTGTCGGCTGGCCCGTCTGCCGTCGAGTAGGATGGCTGCGTCGGTAAAGAGGCTCGGACACCTCCAGTTTAGTTCGCATCTGCCTGAGAATTCGGGCGGAGACCTCGAATATGCCGCAGCAAACGGGAAACCGTCCGAATCCCGTTGCTCGGCCAAGCTCCTCTAGTTCCGCGCCGGCGCGTTCATAGAGTCGCTTCAAATGGGGTTCGTAGTTAGATACCAATGTCTCGATCCCGTGGTCGAGCGCCACCTCGCACAAGGTGTGTTTAAGCATGGAATGTTGACCCCTCTGGCGGGGTGATACTTATCCAATTTTGACCCCCTCTGGATTCCATCCGACCATCCGGCTTTTCACAGCGGATGGAGTAGGGAGTTGAAGAGAGTGGATACGATTGCCCATGTCCGACGAGCCTTCCATGTTCAGGGCTGGTCGGTGAAGAAGATCGCCAGAGAGCTGAATGTTTCTCGCAATACTGTGCGCAAAATTTTGCGCTCCCAAGCCGAAGAAACCCATCACCCGCACTCGGCCTACCCTCTGCAACCCCGGCGAGCGCCGGGCAGGCCAAGCGCTGATCGCCTACAGGGGGGTGAAAATTGGATAAGTAAAGGGGTGGGTGTTCCGTGCTGATTGACAGGTTAGTCGAGGTAAAGCCAGAAAACCTGTGTTCAAGCGAACTCATGCACCGGCTAGCGCGCAGACGTCCCCGTCTTGGAATCCAGTCGCATCTAGGAGCGGCTTTAGCGCCGCGATGGCGTCGGAAGGTACCGCGAGCACAAAGACGTTGCGCGCCCTGGTCAGTGCAACGTAACCGATCTTACCGTTTTCGGTTTTCGTCCCCGCCAAAAATTCTTCAATGTTGCTCCTACTGGCGACATACATGACGCCGTCGAGGCTTTCGCCCTTAACTTTGTGAACAGTGGAAAGCCTGAATTGGAGATTCTGAGGCTCATCGCCTTCCGGAGCCTCAACCAGTGGTCCGTTCGGCAACGCCGTTTTCTTAAGGCGGTTCCCAAGGTTATCGCCGGAAACGAAGCCGTACTGCTTTTCCAAACGCCCCAACAGAGCTTTCACTCGAACCACCAACTGGGGATGCCATTCTTTAACCGCATCCAGATTCGATGCGGGCAATCCCGTGGCAGGATTTTTCACGAAATTCCAAATCTCTCGGCGAACGCCGCGCAACTCTTGAGAGACCGCCTGTCCTTTGATCAGCGAAAGCAGGTCTCCGTGGCCATCATCCAATAGACCTACTATCCCCGCACACGCCTGTGAAAAAGCTTGGTCAAAACGCTTGGCTTGGTCTCTCCATCTCGCACTGGCCACGAAAGACTTAATAACGCCCTGGCCTTGGGGATCGCCTGGCCCGCTCCAAGTGTTGAAGACTTCGCTTGAACGAAAGACGACGACTCCCTTCGACTGCGAAATACTACCTTTATCAAGAAACTTCTTGAACCGCAGCAGCGCCTCATCGCGCTTGTCGTGATCGACTGCAATGTAAAACGCCCCACTGAGCTCATCAGGAGCGGCTCGATCCGGCTCATCTTTTCGGCCGGACAGCTGGTTTGCGATTTTTACTATCGACGGCACCGATCGGAAATTTCGGTTCAATTCCTTCGCGGTCACCCCAGCTCGGCTATGATAATTTCCAAGGAAATCTCCAGTCGCTCCGGTGAACTCGAAAATGCCCTGATTGACGTCGCCAATCAGCGAGAGTTCAGCCCCGGCATCCGAAATCTTCTCAAGGAGCGCCTGATGGATCGTTCCGATATCCTGCGCTTCGTCGACCAGGATATGGGAATATCGACGCGCTATGGCTCGCAGAACGAAGGGGACTTCGTTGAGCAGACGGTACGCCCAGTACCGGGCACTTTCATGCGTATAAGCTCCAACTGCTCCGAGCTTTTCCAAAGCCTCTACTGCAGGCGTTCGGGAAATCGCCGTCCCGGCCCACTTTCCTACTCTGAAGGAAAACTTGCCTCCGTCCATGGTGATCCGCAGGTCGGCAGTCCGTGCAGGTTTAGAACCGTCCCACACAGTGAAATGTTTCAAGAACGGCTCGCGCCCATCGACGAGGAATGGACACCTATCGCAGCCCATCACGCGATGGCCGTGCGGTCTCAGGAGGTTTTTGGTGAGAAAGCCATCGACCGTGTCGATTTCGACGATGGGCCCTATCCGTCGTTTGTCGTTAGTGACCAACATTCCATATTCGCGCTGGAACGTTTCCACTGCCACGTTGGAAAACGATAACAGGAGGATGCGCCCTATCCGGTCGGTCAATCGATTCTGCATCGCTGCAACGCGATGCACAGCCGTTTTCGTCTTACCGCTGCCTGCACATGCCGAGACGACGAACGGCTCCGCTGGCAGGTCCACAACCTCCTCTTGGGCCTTCGAGAGTTCCTCTACGGCTGACATGCATGCTCCACAGCAAAGCGTATGTACGGCGGCACAACGATTGGCAGTCCCTCATCCTCGATCTTTGCCGCAAGCGTCTGAGCGAACCTGCCCTTCTGCACGTTGTTCTGTTCCCGCTCAAACATGCCACGGAATAACGCTTTTGCTTTCGCGGCGTCGTCCGGTTCTGCCGCAACGACGTCCCGTAGATTCTTGGCTATGACCGGATGGATGTCTTCAAGCGCATCCAGCATTGCCTGTCGATTTTGGTCTTCGAGTGCAAAATCATACTCGAACGTTTTCTGACCGTGAAAAACTTTCAGGTATTTGTCTTCGAGTGCTTTCATCGATTTTGTGTTGTCCGACACAATTATCGCCTCGGTACTGGAAGGGTAATGCGCAGTCTTTTTGCCGCCGGCATCTTCAATCTGGGGATCGGCGTCGGTGATGACGGAAACAGGAATTTTGATCCCTGCCTCACCAAACAGAGGCATGAACGAATCGAAGTTCAGGCCTTCTACGCTGATCAGGCTGATCCCGTGGTTCCTCAGGTCGAAGCCAGCCTTGGTCGCCAGGAGATTGACCATCAGCAGCTCAGCCGCACCCTCAACAAAAATAACGCGCCGGGCAAAGAATAACTCCGCTCTGGTCACGTCGAGATATCGCTTGAGCTTCTCCTTCTTACCCTTCGCGAAATTGACCGATCCAGGATGGAAGCTCGCGACATTGTCGTCCACCTCGTAAAGGCATGCAATCGAGTTCAGATCGGCGATACTTGCGAAGTTCGGCGAATGACTGGTCACGAAGACCTGCACATCCCGCTCGCCGACACCATTCTGAATGCTCGAAAGATACTTCAGCAAAACCGCTTGCAGCTGTGGGTGCAGGTGTGCCTCAGGCTCTTCGACGATTAGGCTGCGAAAGCTCGCCTCTGCGTTTTTAGAAAGTTCGCTGAGAACCACCGCCATGAATATTAGATTGTTGTATCCAAGGCCGTTGCGTTCGATTTCGAAGGTATCGACCAGGAGAGATAGCCGGGCGGCCAATTTGCTAAAATCGCTGCCGGTCAAGCCGACATTGAGCACTTGAGCAAGTCGTTCGCCCAACATTGTCTCGTGCCGACCCGAGACAGCGGACTGAGCATCTTTGAGTACCTGGAGTTCCTTTAGCTTCGCGTCTAGGTCTTTGAGATGGAGGGCAACTTCCTCCTTGCCGGTCTCATCCGTAAGGAGATGTAGCAGTCGCGAGAGCTGGCTGTTGCGGCTCGGCCTCAGTCCCTGCTCTGCATCACGTAATGGCGGCAAATACACACTTCGAAGGTTATCGAGCATTGACGATGACATGGAGACTTCCTCGAACGCTCCGCACCAACGTCGGGGTCGTAGTCGGCCTGATTTGTCCGCATCACCGAACGCGACGTTCAAAACGGCTTCGAGCTTGTTATCCGGCTTTTCACGCAGAGCGTGGATAAAGTCAGCTTCATCATTCCCGTCCAAATCATCAAAAATGAACTCAAATACGATATCGCCGCTCGCCTCTCCAAGCTTGGGAACATGGATGTCGTCGACCGTGAACCTTGGATAAGGATCATCTGCCCCGGCAAGGAGCGAGCGAAGCGCGTCGACAACGGCTGACTTGCCAATGTTGTTAGGCCCGACGATCACGTTGAGGCCAGATTTGAACTTGATCGTCGTTTCAGAAAATCGACGGAAGTTTTTAATTTTCAAAGATGCAAGGTGCACGCGAATCTCCAGCCCGGTTGCAGAAGAGTGACGGGCGGACGACACAATTACAAGTGTACTTCTCACGGCAGCATCACGGCTTGTAGAGCGGTTCCTATACCAAAGACTCCACTGACAAGAACGTGAAATCGTCACTATGAAACATAGAACTAATGCTACGGTTCCGAGTTAATCGCCCAGGATATTGAACCGCGACGCGTACAAGTTGTGGATTGCCTGGTTGTAACATCGAAATTTTCTTCAAGCCTATTGAGTTCACTTTAACCTAGAGTAAATTTCGCTTTACAACGGGGGCGCGAGTATGTGGGCGGACGTCGAGACAGGACGTGATTTTCTAAATTTCAATGTGATGGCTAAGCTCATTTCTCAGATGATCTTGGACGCCAACGGGGAAGCATTGAGCATCGGCATCTCTGGTGGGTGGGGCGTCGGAAAATCCTCGATGGTCAAACTCATCGAGGCGGACCTAAGAACTCGTATCGCTCAGTCACAGGGCCATGAGGCGGGATCGAGGAGCCTGCTCTTCGTCAACTTCAACGCTTGGCTTTACCAAGGTCATGATGATGCCAAAGCTGCGCTGATGGAGGAAATTGCCAACGCCCTAATGATACGCGCCAAACAGCAGCAAACGAGCGTTCAGAAAGGCATGAACCTGTTGAAGCGGATCGATGTCTTTCGTGGCATCTGGATGCTCGGCGAGCTTGCGGTGACTGCCTATACCGGCATGCCCGTTGGTGCGCTGGCTCGATCGGGGAAAAATCTATTCGACCGGCTCACCGACGGTGACGTCAGTGAAGATGATGTTGAAGCGGCTAAAACGGCTGTGAAAGAGCAGTCAGGCGCTGCCAAGGGTCTCCTCAAACCCGAAGAACGGCAGACCCCACCCCAGATGATCCACGCCATACGGCAGCAATTTGAAGAGCTTCTAGAAGACCTGAACCTCACGCTCGTCGTCTTCGTCGACGATCTTGACCGATGTCTTCCGCCGACTGTTATCGGTACATTGGAAGCGATGCGTCTGTTCCTGTTCATGAAGGGGACCGCATTCATTATCGCCGCCGACGACAAGATGATCAAAGAAGCCGTGCGTGTGCATTTCCCCGGCACCAAGGTCGATGACGACATCGTCATCAGCTATTTCGACAAACTTATTCAAGTTCCACTGAGAGTACCGCCGCTCGGCACGAATGAGGTGAAGGCCTACCTTATGTTGCTATTTGTCGAGAGCAGCCGCATTCCACCCGCCGAGAAGGAAATAATTCGGATCAAGGTCAATGAGCAACTGGCTCGCAGTTGGCAGGGAAAGGCAGTCGATGCCGAGTATGTCCAGAAGCTGATTTTTAATTGCCCTCCGGCGCTGGCTTCAGAGCTGGAGCTTGCGGACCGATTGGCTCGTCAGATGATCATTTCGCCCAAGGTGAACGGCAACCCGCGCCTGATCAAACGCTTCATGAACACGCTCTCGATCCGACGCAGCTTGGCCAAAGTCCAAAATATCTCAGTGAACGACGCGATGTTCGCCAAGATGATGCTCTTTGAGCGCTTTGCCTCGGCAACGTCATTCAATGCGCTGGCCGAACTAATTAGCACAGCGCCCGACGGCAAATCCGACCAGCTTCGCGATCTGGAAACGGACGTCAGAGCCGGGAACGTTATTGACGAGAAACGATGGCCCACCGGGTGGAGCGAGGATGCAGCCCTCATTCAAGACTGGCTTCGCTTGCCGCCAGACATTGGCGGTGTTGACCTCCGTGGAGCCCTTCATGTTGGTCGAGAAAGCGCTCCTATTCTAGCCGCCGAAAACAAGCTTTCCAAAGCTGCCACCGAGCTTCTCAGCCAGCTTTCCACGCTCAAGATTCCCGCAACTCAAGCAATCAAACAAGCTTTCACGACGGTGAGTCCCGAGGAACGCTCTGTTATCATGACAAGCTTGCTCGACAAGGCCAACAGCGAGAGCGAATGGGGCACACCCAGCATTCTATATGCCCTAGAGGCCATGGCTGATGCTGACGCAACACAAGCCGAACGATTGGTCAATTTTCTCGTCGAGCGTCCTTCATCAGCGTTGAAAACACCGATCGTTCCAAGGCTTGGAGCGCGTGAATGGGGGGAAAAAGCCATCGTTAACCTGGCGAAAAGGACCGACCTTCCCCTTCCCTTTTCGAAGGCCCTGAACCAAGAAATGAAGGTGAAGAAATAATGGGCACTTCAAAAACGAGCACTGGCCCGGGAAAGAACGTCCCTCTGGTTCCCAATTGGGTTGCCCCGGATTCTCCATCACCGCCCACTAAGGCTCCGCCTCTCACTGCGCCTGGCGATGGATCACCATCTGCTCCAAAACGGCCACCGGATCGAAACCCGGATCAACCAAATCCGGAAAAGAAGCCCGACCAAAAACCTCCCGCCGAACAGGCTCCTCCGCGTCGTTTCACGTCCGCCCGCCGGGCCGTTGGAAACTTCGCCAAGACAGGTGATACCCGGAGCCTGCGCAATGCTCTCGGCAACTACGTGCGCGGAGGATATGGCGGATCAGGGACTGCCGCACGAAGGATGAGCAAGTCCTCTTCGGCCGCTGGCGGCGTGTACAATATCCTTTCCGGGGGAGCATCCGCAGAGGCGGATGCGGCTGACGCACCATCCCTGGACGTGAGAACGTTGGCAGGACTGCCGCATTCGGAGATCGCGGAACGTATTGCCGATGCGGTTAACCCAGGTGATGTCTCGCTCGATGACGCGGGCGTCAGGGAGGCGGTTGCCGAGGCCGTTAGTTCTGTACTCAGCGAAAACGAGACTGCCGATATCACCAACCTGCCTAGCGAGCTAATCGAAGAGTGCTACGTCCGCACGCTCGCGATGTCCGCCTTCAACATAATCATCGCCGATATCGGAGCCTCACTGCAGCGTGCTGCGCACGGGAACGCTGGTCTTGCCAACGATCGTCTCAAGGAAATCAGCGATTTCATGCGGGAGGCTTATCGAGCCCAGTACACGAAGTTCAAGGAACGCGGTGGCCAAGTCAGTCGGCGTACAGCAAAAAGCATCGCCCAATCCGTCACCTCACAGGTCATGGACATTTTCGAAAGCTATCTCGAATGAAAATTGCAGCGCTTCGTCCTGAGCAACCGACGCCCTCAGGTGTCGATCATCGGATCAGTATTTTCGAAGGTGACTTGGGAGCCCTTAGTCGATCCTCTGGGCATGCCGGTCTATCGGTGTCGAACGAGCTTTTTAAATGGGCAGGACGTTCGCCATCGACCCTAGCATGGGATTTTACAGCTTTGGCTCTGGGCGTGGTTGGCGCGGATCGCCTGGTAAATCGATTGCAAACCAGCGCCGACGGATGGACCCGCGAGATCGATCTCACGGTAGCGGTCAGCGATCCCGGTCGCTGGCAGTCGTTAAGCGACCAGATCGAGCAGATGCTCTCCTTCCTGACCGGAGATTTTTGGTCATTAAGGTTCGTTGAGGGCGGATACCACCCACGCCCGCCGAAACAGGTTATCGGATCGCGTCCCGAAACCTGCGTCGCACTGTTGTCCGGCGGTCTCGACAGTCTGATCGGGGCGATCGACATGGAGGCAGACGGCCTGGAGAAACCCGTATACGTGTCGAACCGCGTCAGAGGTGATGTTGCTAAGCAGGAAAAATTCGCGAGCAGGCTAGGCGCTGGAAACAGATTGCTCTCTCTGAACGCTGACCCGAGAACCTCAGGGGCGACAGCTGAAATTTCTCAGCGACCGCGCTCCATTGTCTTCATAGCGTTCGCTGCTTTGGCCGTCACACTACTGGACCGCTACAATGATGGCGAAGTGGTCGACCTGCATACGCCAGAGAACGGCTTTATCAGTCTCAATATTCCCTTGACGACGTTGCGGCGCGGTAGTCTCAGCACTCGGACGACACATCCCAAGTTCATCGAAATGTTGCAGGGTTTGTTTGACAGCCTCGAACTGCGAATTCGCCTTCGAAACCATCACCAGCTCAAGACCAAGGGCACGATGATGCTCGGGTCCAAAAATCAAGAGCTCCTGATAGAGCTGGCCTCGGAATCAATGAGCTGCGGCCGAGCCGGACGCATCTACACTCATTGCGGAAGATGTTTGCCTTGTTTGGTCCGCAGGTCGTCTTTCTTGAAATGGGCAGGACGGCTCGACGCAGATAAAACCGTCTACGTTCATCCAAAAGCGGAAGATTTGGTTCATGGGCGGGTGAACAACGATTTCCACGGCAAGGCATTCGCGGAGTACGATGACGTGATGCAGGCATTGACTGCGTTGAATTTCGTTGAACGCAATGGTCCGCGCCGATGGACCGGGGCGCACATCACCACATCGCATTTAGGAATTGATGCTGAAGCCTATCGAAACGTCGCGGTAGAGGGATTAAAGGAGATCGGAGATTTCCTGAAACTAACCGGACTGCGATGATCGATACACACTGCCACCTGGACCTTTACCCAAAGCCTGGAACTGTGATTGCGGAAGCCGACAAGCGTGGCATGTTCGTTATCGCTGTCACCACGACTCCAAAGGCATTCCTTGGCAACATACGCATGACCGAGGGTAAAAAACGTATAAGGGTCGCAGTAGGTCTACATCCCGAACTGGTAGCCGAGCGCCACCGCGAGGTGGAGGATGTTTGCAAGCTTATGGCGAAGACAAAATATGTCGGTGAGATCGGCATTGACGGCTCTCCTCCCCACAAGTCCAGTATTAAGCTTCAAACAGAGGTCTTTGCGAGGTTTCTTACACGGGCCAGTGAACTGGGCGGAAAAGTCCTGTCCATTCATTCGCGCGGCGCGGCGGCGCTTGTCCTGGACGAAATCGAGAGGAACGGCCATGGCACCCTGCCGATCCTTCATTGGTTCAGTGGATCGAAACAACAGGTCGAACGAGCGGCCAAACTCGGGTGCTGGTTCAGTGTCGGACCTGCGATGCTTCGAAGTAGGAAGGGACGAGAGCTTCTGGCTTCCATGCCTCGCCATCGGCTCCTGACAGAAACGGATGGACCTTTCGCGACAGATGTCGACCGCCCGCTTATGCCATGGGACGTTTCCATGGCGCTCCCTGCGATCGCAGACGTTTGGGGAACGACGCCGGTTGGCGTCGACCAGGTAGTCAGTGCCAATTTTCGGGAGTTGATCAACGCGACCGAACAAGGCAGAGCGGCCGCGAAGCTTGTCGGTAATTGCTAAAATCCAACGAGTAAAAGCAGAGAAAATGCCTGAAAAAGCACCTGTCCCGCCGAAGAGACTCAGCCATTACACAACGCTCGAGGGCCTGAAAGGAATTGTGGCATCGGGTTCGCTGTGGGCGTCTAACGCATCATTTTTGAACGATCGAGCGGAGTTGATACACGCTCTCGATGCTTCGGAGCGAGCGATCGGGTTACTATCATCGCGAAAAGCTCAAAAGGCTTGGGCACCGATGTTGCGCGAAGCCTTTGATGAGCTTCGAGATGGTCGGAAGGCTGACACATTCGTAGCGTGCTTCTGTGGAGACGACGACAACTTGAGCCAATGGCGGGGCTATGGGGGAAACGTCCAAGGCGTAAGTGTGACCTTCGACCGAGAAGCTTTGGCGAAACGTTTGGAAAAGGACCACGCAAAGCTAAGGAAAGTTATCTATGCCAGAATTTCTACGGCGAGCAGACTAAAAAACGAGCTTGTCGGCGAACTTGCTGAGCTTGCCAAGTTGGAAGAGTCCTCCCCGGACCGCAACGATTCCCTGCGTTACAACGAGCTTGTAAGTAGGGTTTCGGGATTACTGCCACGGTTCAAGCACTGGGGATTTCGAGATGAGCGGGAGTGGCGGTTTGTCCTACAGAAGAAAGTTCTGAAAGAAGACCTTTCCTTTCGCATATCAGAAAACAAGATGGTCCCATACATCGTTATCGGCAACGCAGAGGAGCCACTACCTATCAAGTCGGTCCTTGTCGGACCCGGATCCGATCAAGAATTGACCGCGAAAAGTATCAAGGCATTTCTGGATGCACATGGGTACAATGTGAAGGTCAGAACATCTGACGTTCCTTTCCGTCCTTAAGCGTCATTGGTGAATCACCGAAATGAGGAAAACGATGGCTCGGACAAGGATGCCTACCGAAATCGAAACAGCAGTTTTGCTCGATAGTCGAAGGCGCTGTTGCATCTGCTTCGCGCTGAATCGCGATACAAACGTAAAGCCAGGGCAAATTGCTCATCTCGACGGTAATAATTCAAACCACACCATCCCGAACCTCGCATTCCTTTGTCTGGAGCACCATGACGGATACGACACTACAACGTCGCAAAGCAAAGGCTTCAAAATCGCAGAGGTCAAAAGGTACAAAGAAGAGCTGATGGAATGGTTAGGGTCAGCGCTATCTCAGAAGGTTCACTACGGCGTGTTGGAACTCCCCGCGTCTGATCCTTACGCGGGTCAGTGGGTTCGTATGGGCAGCAGTGAGAATCCTGCTGAGCTTCAAATCATTCCTTTGCCCGATACCATCGATGGTCAAGCCCGCTATTTCGTGTCAGGCGTTGCTTACTTTGGCACCTCAAACAGATACGGGCCCAACATGGGCACGCTAGAATTTTTCTCGCAAGTAATTCACGAAAGTTCCCTGGTATTCGTTCGGCGCTCGATCGTGCTACAGGGTGAACCGGCTATAACAGAGGTCATTTTCACAGATGACGGCCACCTCAAAGTGCGGGAGGAGGATACAGGGGGGCAGTATGGGAGTGGCGTCACTTTTGATGGTCTCTACCGCCGCGCCTGATTCGAACCCAGGAATTTTAGCGGGCCCGTCGCCGGAAGTTATCTCGTGATAGAAGTCGGCAGGCCTATTGTGCATGCCAGAATCCGACGCCACTACAAAATCCCCCACGCCCGAAACCTCCCTCTCCCGGTCATCTCCCTAAGACCGAGTTCCAAAACGATCCGCCGCGCGGCCTGCGGTGTGACGTCGAGCGTCTTCGCCACCATGCCTGCGGACACCAACGGCTTTGCCATTACTAGCTCGACGAGCTCCGGCAGCTTTGAAGACGTCCGGCGTCCGTCCAACTTTCGCTCGACCATCGTGCGCGCCAAAATCAGCCGGTCATGCTCCTTCAGCCCGATCTCGGCGGCTGCCAAAAAACCGTGGGCGATGGCGAGCAGCCGGCTCTCGCGGTCGCGATGCCGGCGCCGATCGACCGGAATGGTTTTGAGGCCGAGATTGATGGCCGCGAGATGAGCGCCTGACGTGACGCCAGCATGGCGCAGGATCGACGCGGCCAACAGCCGGCCGAGCCAAGGGGCGTGCTGCAGGACGGAAAGTTCGTTCCAAGCATCGAGGGCAACGATCGCCTGCAGCACCGCCGGCAATTCTTGCGCCTGCCGCAACACGCCGCGCCATTCGTCGAGCCGGGCTTCCTCGTCCCAGTCGAGATCGTAGACCATCGGATCCTTTTCGGTAGCGCGGCTGCCGCCGGCACGGCCGGGCCGTGTGGCACTCTCGATCGCAGCCTCCGATCGGGCGAGCACTGCATCGATGGCTTCGAGATCGACGCCGGGGAGATTTTCACCACTGTCGACTTCATCCCCCTCCCCTTCTGGGTCGGTCACGACCACGCGACGGATAGCGGCGGCCGTCTCGGCCTCGCCCACGCCGGTCGACGCGATTTCTGACGTCTGGCGGAGCGTGCGCAAACCATCGGCGGACAGCGTCCAGTCTGGGGGCTGCGCGGCGATGCGCCGGCGGGTTCGTAACACGTCGCGGGCGATGGTCAGCTCGTGCGTGGGCGTGCGGATATCGCGGGTCGCGTCGTGGAGGACGAGGTCTTCGAGGTGAACAAGTTCACCATCGACCCACAGCGAGGCACAGGCTTCAGTGAAGTGAGTGCGCTCGATCCAGCCCTGCCCGACGGGCGAGCGGGCGATGCGCTCGTCCAGACGCGTGAGAGCGACACCGGCGTCGAAAGCCGGCCGCATCAGGTCACTCGTGCTAATTTTTGCGAGATCGTAAGCCATTGAAATCATGGTAAATGATTTACTAAAAGAACTCTATATGAATTTTGCGGTTCCTCACATGGTATGATTGCCGGTTGGTTCTCTAACCATCGATAATTACCTCTTATCGATGGTAGTTGATTTCGCGGCGCAAATCGAGGAAAATCGGGGCAAATCACGGTCCCAGCGGCCGCCGAAACCCGCGATTCCGGAGCCTCTCGTGGCCAAAGCGAAGTCATCACAGACGTCCGTCGAGCGGCGCGCCGAAGAGCTCGATACCATTGCGTCCGTCCTGCCGCTCGAACGCCGCGACGAGCTCGCCGAGCTGTTGACCGATCAGGACGTCGAGACGCTGCGCCATCTCGTTAATCAGGGCATGGGTGACAATACCCTGCGCGCGCTCACATCCGACCTCGCTTACCTCGAAGCCTGGGGGCTGGCGACCACCGGCAGTTCTCTTCCCTGGCCCGCACCGGAAGCACTACTGTTGAAATTTGTCGCCCATCACCTCTGGGATCCGGAAAAGCGCGCAACAGATCCGGACCACGGCATGCCAGCTGCGGTCGATGAAAACCTCCGGCGCCAGGGTTTTCTGAGATCCGTCGGCCCGCATGCGCCATCGACGGTGCGCCGGCGGCTGGCAAACTGGTCGACGCTGACCAGGTGGCGCGGCCTCCATGGCGCCTTCGCCTCCCCTGCCCTGAAATCAGCCATTCGTCTGGCCGTGCGCGCCGTTCCGCGAACCCGGGCGCGCAAGAGCGCAAAAGCGGTCACAGGCGACGTTCTGGCAAAGCTGCTTGCGACTTGCGAGTCAGACAGCCTGCGCGATCTACGCGACAAGGCAATCCTGATGGTGGCCTTTGCTTCCGGCGGCCGGCGGCGCAGCGAGATCGCAGGCCTTCGCCGGGAACAACTGACGATCGAAGCTCCGATCGAGACTGAAGGCGGCCCTCCCCTCCCCTCGCTCGCCATCCATCTCGGCCGAACGAAGACAACAAGCGGCGAGGAAGATGATACGGTCTTCCTTACAGGTCGACCCGTTGAGGCGCTGAATGCGTGGCTGGCAGCGGCAAAAATTGACAAGGGCAGCGTGTTTCGGGGGATCGGGCGCTGGGGGACGGTCTCGAGGCGGGCGCTCGATCCGCAGTCGGTCAATGCGATTCTAAAACAGCGGGCGGAGATGGCGGGGTTGGAGGCAGGCCAGTTTTCGGCGCATGGTCTGCGGTCGGGCTATCTGACCGAAGCGGCCAACCGGGGCATTCCCCTCCCCGAGGCGATGGAGCAATCACGCCACCGATCCGTCCAGCAAGCGTCCAGCTATTATAACAGTGCTACACGCAGAAGCGGGCGAGCGGCCCGATTGTTGTAGATCGGGTCTCATCGTCAGAATTGCCAGGGCGAGATCAATTCGAGCCCTGTTGTCTCGAAATCTTTGAGGTTTCGCGTCGCCAACCGGCCACCATTGATCCGCGTTATCGCCGCGATCATGCCGTCCGGAGCCGACATCCCCCTCCCCTGCCGCGCAGCGTCTCCCATGATATCGCCATAGGCCAATGCTGCTTCTTCCGTGAAGGCAAACATCTTGTCGGAGAACCGGCGACGCCAGCTCACAAGTCCCTCTTCCAGGCGATCGGCGCGCTGATCCGGCCTGATCTTTTGAATACCAAAAGCGATCTCAGCAACGGCAACCGTCGGCAATGCCAACTCGGCGTCGTGACGAACCAGCCATGCTATGACCGCTGAATCGGGAGCTTTCTTGAAAGTCTCCGACATCACATTCGTGTCGAGAAAAATCAAAGCTCGACGCCTTTGTGAGCGCGTCTGTTTTCATCGATGATACTGTCGAAATCGATATCCGTACCCGACTGCGATGAAAGACGACTATAGAATTTCGCAGCGGGTTCACGTCCTGCCTCACGAGCCTCATAGGTTTCGAGCGCGCGCTCGACGATATCGGCAATCGTGCGGTTTTCTCGGCGGGCGAGCTTATGGGCAAGGTCGCGAGCTTTGGAACTGCGGACAGATAGTTGCGGTGTTACCATTGAGTGCTCCTTTCTTTGGATCCACAGTAACTTAAATTGAAATAGCCATCAAGATGGCGTCTGCCATCTTGATGGCTATCTAGTATTTCTGATTTGGCGCCCCGTGGTTTGGTCATCGTGCATGTTCGTTCCGCGTGAGGCCAACACATCCCCTCCCCGAACACCATACTTTAAGCAATTTCCGCCGTAGACGGCCATCAGAGCGCGTTTCGAGCCGGTCGTGGCCGGAGTCGTTCGACGCCGTGTTTCGCGTCTGACAGGGCTGCATTCTGGTCATAAAACACACTTGCAACTGGTCATTTTCTCACGCATTCCTATCTGTACAATGCGCCGCGCGGTGCATCGGATGGTCCGCGAGAAGCTTGCCGACCCCGAGCTTTTGGCGCGCTCGCCCCGTCGTGCCCCCAAAGGATCACCTGATGAAGCTCGTTGCAGCGATTGCCAGTGCTGATCCGAATCTTTCGCTGCGCGATATTGCCGCCCAGCTGGACCAGATGGGTGAGCGACCGGCGCGCGGCGGGCGCAAATGGCAGCCCTCCTCTGTTCGGCACCTGCTGGATGAGGCACATTGATTCGGCCTTCATTCGTCATCGCGGGCGCGAGCATCAACTTGTCGATTGCCCAGATTCACGCGCGCCCTTTCCGCCAGCAGAGATTTCCATCTTCGCTGTCGACGTGGCGGACCGCTTTTCTCAGGCAGACGCCGCGACGCCAATCGCTTCCCGGATGGCAGACGCAATCTCGTCTTCGCTGCGTCCTCCGTTGATGGCGATGCGCCCGCCGAAGACGAAATAAGGAACTGACCTGACCCCGGCTGCCATCGATCGGGCCGCCTCCTGCTCAACGCGTCTGTGTTGCTCGGGATCAAGCGCGATTGCACGGGCCTCTTCGCGTTCGAACCCGTAGGCCACGGCGATATCCGCGAGCACATCGGCGTCCGAGATGTTCTTGGCTTCCAGAAAGTAAGCATCGGTGATCGCGACCGCGAGCTGATGCTGCGTACCTCGTGCTCGCGCTGCAAAGATCAACCCATGCGCTGCCTGCGTCCTGTAAGTCCAGGGTTGGCGACTGAGGTCGAGATCAAGGCCGGACGCCCGTGCTTCCGCCTCGGGTCTGGCGAAGAGCGCCTTCGGATCCGTCACGCCGTAGCGCGAGAGGAGAAGATCGGGAATGTAGAGGCCCTCCGCTGGCGCGTCGGGAAGCAGAAGGTCTGGATGCTGACGTATATCCGCGTCCAACTCAGGGAAGCGCCCCGCCAGGACCTTGTCGAGACGGTGATGCCCGATGATGCACCAGGGGCAGGTGATCTCGGTGTAAAGATCGATTTTCAGCATTATGTGATCCTTCTGATCGTTGAGCCGAAAAGTCTTGGATTGATCTGAACCACTTGGCGGCGACCGCGGCACCCTCCATCCGTAAGTCACGACGGGCGATTGACGGGAAGCAAGCGAAGGTCGATCCCGGTCATCTGGATGGACATGTCCCATAGTCGTTCGGCTAACTGCGGATTCAGCGCCTCATCAGGGGCAACACCTTCGCCGGACGGACCCAGCAGCCAGGAAAATCACGCTGGTCCCGCCCCTCCAAAGAGAGTGATCTTCATTTCATCTTCCTTTTTGTCCTATCGCTTTGAGCGCCAGCTCTAACTGCTGAAATGCAGACTCGTGCTCACAGCTTGAGTAGCCGGCGGGCTCGCCTTCAGGCGGCCTTTTCCAGGATCGCGCGAACCTGGGCTTCTGCCGCCGCGATGGCGGCCGTGGCCGCCTCAGGTCCGAAGACCGTGCCTTCCACGCGAGCGATTTCAACGTCGGTCAACCCGATGAAGCCCAGGAGGTGGCGCAGATAGCCGGTCTGGAAATCGTAGGCGGCCCATTCGCCTCCTCTCCCCTCGTTCTCCATCCATCTCGGCCGCACCAAAACGGCCCACAGGCGAACAGGACGAGATTGTCTATCTCATTGGTTGGCCAATGGAAGCGCTGAATACCTTGTTAGTAGCTGCCAGGATCGACGGAGGCAGCTGATCGCGGCATTCCCCTCCCGGAAACGATGAAACAATCCCACCATCGCTCGGTTCCTTAGACGAAGGAATTGAAATCGAGCTCCTCAAACTCGTTGATGACAGCCCGGCAGTCGAGCCCGGCCTCGTCCACAGCCCTTCTGGCAAACGCCGCAGTTCCCCGAGCCGTTCTGCGACGCCCTGCCATTCCTGTCGGTCAACCTATTGGTGGTGTAGGGAGGAGGCGTCATTTTGGCTGCTTACTTGTAACGCATTGCTTGAAAACCTTGTCAGCTGACAAGGTTTTCAAAACCCTAGGCCAACACCCTTGAAGCCTCATATGCAGATACCGCCTTACTGGACACATCAAGGCCTAGCAACTTGGGGGCCAAGACCTTGTCAGCTGACAAGGTTTGGAAAACCATTGCGTGAAAACAGCGCTTATAAGCAGGCGACGTCACGCGGACCGATACGTTGATACAGACACCGCGTGTCTTCCACCAATCACATCGGAAAGAAAAGCTATCTATTTGAAGAGGGAGGGGAGGGCCAACTGAACAAGACGATAACATATACCCATTCGAGCGACCTCATACCTGTCAGCCAAATTTAAAATGCAGAAGGAATGGGGCTCATTTTCGCCCGTCCACCAACGGCAAACTTCAGCAATCCAGCGCCACGCAACGCTACGAGCGCGCAAACAGCGCATACCGCTACCTGCGAGAAGGTGTGTTACGCTCATTGACCGTGCACCAGCATCTACATAGCGGCAACGATTTTCCAGAGCCCGATCCAAAGACAGCACAAACGTAAGAACGCTTGGAAAGCGCGGCAGACCCATGGCTAAAGTCCAGCCATGAGGTTGAAATCGTTCGATGTCCGACCGGTGCCATGTCTACCAAAGGTAACTGACAAGCAGATCGGGAACTTTCGGGGCGCCAGCTCTTTACACACTTGCAAATCCAAAATGGAGGAAAGCGATTTGCCAATCATTGCCACCGCAGCGTGGTCGATACCAAAAAAAGTTGCCAGTCGTTTTCCGGAAGAGGGCAGTGGCCTGCAACGGTATGCCTCCGTCTTTGACGGCGTCGAGATCAATTCCACCTTTTACCGTCGGCACAAAACGTCCACATTCGCGCGGTGGGCCGGCTTTGTGCCAGACGGCTTTCGGTTTTCTGTAAAAATGCCCAAAGAAATCTCACATACGCGTGCGATGATCGATGTCGCCGAGCCGTTTTGCAGTTTCATTGAAGATATCGCCCCACTTGGCGAAAAACGTGGACCGCTTCTGTGCCAGTTGCCGCCATCATTGGCTTTTGAGAGCCGAACCTTCGATATTGCATTCAAAACGATGCGCAATACCGACATGGGACCGATTGTCATCGAGGCTCGGCACAAAAGTTGGGCCTCGCTCGAAGCTAGCGATCTGTTGAAGACATACGAGATCGATAGGGTTCTCGCTGATCCTGCCCTCGTGTGGCCTGTCGAAGTTTTCGACACACCTCCTCGATACATTCGTTTACATGGAAAGCCAAAAATCTACTATTCTGTCTACAGTGACGAGGAGATCGAGTTCTTTTTCAAAAACGTGGCGCCTGACGGATGGTGCGTCTTCGATAACACCGCCTCTGGAGCTGCAATTGAGAACGCTCTGTCTATGCTTGGGTCGAGCCATGCCCCTCGCAAAACACTCCGGAAAGGCAAGAGACCTCCGGTGGCTGAAGACGCCGCGGCCAAGTCAGAAAACGGTTGAGACGTGTTTGATCAACGAGAGCTAAGGGCACGCGGAATGTTCGCACTCCATCCCATCATATCCCTGACCCGTACAGCTCCCGGTCATCATCACCTTGCCAAGGGGAGGGGGTTGAGAGGCCGTCGACATTTGCCGACGGTATTGGCATCCAACACTTCAATTCCGGTTCAGCGTATTCGATGATTCGGCCCGGCGAAGAGTCTGAAGCGCGCCAGCCTTCCGAGCCGAGTCGATCGCCGTTAGACCAATAAACGAGATCTACCTGCGCTGGGCCTTGCTCTGAAGAGCGGATCGTCACGAGAATCCGATTACCGTCTTTCGGCGCGCTTGCCATATGACGCCATAGGTTTGGTTGATCCATTCTATTCCTCCCTTGCCATTGCGACAAGTTTCGCCTCGCCGTTGAGAATGGTCAACTCAAACCTTGCGGAACGCGCCTTAAGGACTGTGTCGCCTCCGGTCGCGGCTGCGATACACGTCAGCACCTCGTCTAGAAGGCGAACCGTGTTGCAGGCCGGCCGCCTGGCGACATTTTTTTACTCGATACCAAAAGTGCTACGTCGCACCGAAGCGGCGAGGGCACTGTTCAGTGCACGCCACGAGCAAAGGGCAGATGTTAGTGTCAAATGGCTCGTGTGGAGGCGCGTTCAACAACTTCGTTTTTTAGAACCACCTTGCGGGCGGCCCGATCCTCGCCATTTAGTCGCTCAACTAGCAGTCTGGCTGCCGTCGCTCCCAGTTCGTAGACGGGTTGGCGCACGACGGTGACCGGGGGGGTGGTTACAGATGTCCAGTCAGCGTCGTGGAATGACACCAGAGACAGATCCCCCGGAATATTTAATCCCAACTCACGATGCGCCTTGAACACCTCAAGGCCGATTATACTGTCCGATGCAATGATCGCCGTCGGACGGTGTCCCGATTGGAGCGTCTCGATAACGATCCGGTGTGTGCGTTCAGGTGTAACGGCCCCAACCTTTACCCAATCCTCCATACCGATAAAGCCAGCCTCACGGCAGACAGCAAGATATCCTTCGATGCGGCGCCGCACCGAACCGGTGCTAATGTCCTGCGGCGTACGGAAGCGATGATCCGGCGTGTCGCAGGCGGTGAGGTAAGCGATGCGGCGGTGGCCGAGCGCAATCAACCGGCTCGTGACATTCTCGGCGGTATAACGGTCGTCGGCTAGAACCGTGTCGACTTCAAGTGTGTCGCTTCCGCGGTCGAGCAAAGCAAGCGGCAGCCCCGAGCGGATAACCTCATGGAGGTGCTCAACGTCATTTTCCTTGGCAGGGGAAACAATCAGGCCATCGACGCGTTTGGCAAGCAATGTGCGGATCGCCGCCTTCTCCGCCGCCGCGTCCTCGCCCGAATTGATGAGAATGACGGTGAAGCCGGCCTGCCGGGCGACATCCGTGATGCCGCGTACCGCGAGGCTGAAGAAGGGGTTCTCGATATCCCCCACTACCACGCCGATCGTGCCTGAGCGGCCCGTCGTCATGCTGCGGGCAAGCTCATTAGGACGATAATCAAGGGAACTTGCCGCAGCTGTGACAGCCTCGCGCACCCTGTCGCTGACAGTTCCGTAGCCGCCCAGCACGCGTGCAGCCGTTGCCTTCGAGACGCCGGCCCTGCGTGCGACGTCAGCCACGGTGACGGAAGGAGATTTAGATAGGCTCTTGTCCATGAACGGTAGCCTTACAAGAGAACTTGACGGGTGGCAAATGCGAAGATAACAATTACCAATAATCAAAGAGACCGGTCTCATTCTCATTGAGACCGGTCTCAGTAACAAAAAGACTTCCGACATGCGAACTGCATGGGCCGGGCAGGTGACGTCATGTCGCCGTCCGGATGGGACCCGTGCGCCTTGAATACATCGCAGACAACGACACCAGAGGAGACGAAACCAATGCGATTTACCGAAGCCTTCACTTCCCCCTTTGCCAAAATCCGCGCCACTGCCATCGCGGTCACGCTTGGTGTCCTTGCAGGCGCAGCGACCCCGGCGCTTGCAGACAATCCGCTTGGCCTCATCGATCCCACCACCATCAGTGTCGGCACGATGGGTGACGCCAAGCCCTATGCCTTTACCACTGCCGACGGCAACTTTACCGGTTTCGACATCGAGCTTTTCCTCAACGTCGCAGGGCGTCTTGGCTTCAAGAAGGAGCAGGTGGTCTTCACCGGTCAGGAGTTCTCGGCGTTGATGCCCTCGGTCGCTAACGGCCGCTTCGATGTTGCGGCTGCCGCAATTGGCACGACGGCCAAGCGCAAGGAGACCGTTGATTTCTCCGATGGTTATCTTGCAGGCTTCCTCAGCGTGCTGACTTCGGAGGCTGGCATCACCGATGCCGCAGGCCTCAAGGGCAAGCGTCTCGGCGTCGTGCAGGGCACGCTGCAGGAAATCTATGCCGAGAAGAACTTCGCCGGCACCGATCTCGTCAAGTTCCCGGACAATAACTCAGCCGTTTCTGCGCTCAACAACGGCACGGTCGACGCCCATTTCCTCGATTTCGAGGCGGCAAAAGACTACTCCGCCCGCTATCCGGCGCTGAAGATTGCAGTCAACATTCCAAGCTTCGATGCGCCTGCCGGCTTCGTCATCCGCAAGGGGAACGATGCATTGCGCAACGCACTGGACAAGGGCCTGAAAGAGGCCATGCAGGACGGCACCTGGAAGAAGCTTCATGAAAAATGGTTCCCCGGCACACCGATGCCGGCGGCATATCTTCCCAAGCAGTGATGCCGCCTTCCGGTCCGGCCTCCACCGGTCGGGCCGGCCTTTCTTTCAAGGGATATACTGATGAACTGGCTTGAAAACCTGCGCCGCAGCTTCCTCGACTGGAATGCCATGGCCGAAGTGCTGCCGACCATGATCACGGTCGGACTGAAGAATACGCTGATTCTGGCTGCGACCTCGACGGTGCTTGGCGTCGCCATCGGCATGATGCTCGCCATCATGGGTATTTCCCGCTCGCCATGGCTGCGCATTCCCGCGCGCCTTTATACCGATATTTTCCGCGGCCTGCCGGCCATCGTCACAATCCTCCTGATCGGCCAGGGTTTTGCCCGCATCGGCCGCGAGCTCTTCGGTCCGTCGCCTTATCCGCTCGGCATTCTGGCGCTCAGCCTGATCGCTGGCGCTTATATCGGCGAGATTTTCCGCTCCGGTATTCAGAGCGTTGACCGCGGCCAGATGGAGGCCTGCCGGGCGCTCTCGATGAGCTACGGTCAGGGCATGCGCCTTATCGTCGTGCCGCAGGGTGTGCGCCGTGTGCTGCCGGCTCTCGTCAACCAGTTCATCGGCAACGTGAAGGATTCGAGCCTTGTCTATTTCCTCGGGCTTCTGGCCTCCGAGCGCGAGATTTTCCGCGTGGGGCAGGACCAGGCGGTGGTGACGGGCAATCTTTCGCCGCTGCTGCTCGCGGGCGTATTTTATCTCATCGTCACCGTACCGCTCACCCATGTCGTCAATGCGATCGACAATCGCTTGCGGATCGGCAAGCAGCGTCCATCCGTCATCACCAGTGGGCTGGAGGAAGTCAGTGAACTCGACGGTGCAGCCCGCGCGTCCGGTGTCGCCTTCAAGGGTGGCAGCCTCGATGTGCGCCGTCTCGGCATGGCGTATGGCGATCTCGATGTGCTGAAGGGTGTCGACCTTTCGGTAAAGCCGGGCAGCGTCACCTGCATCATCGGCCCGTCCGGTTCAGGCAAATCCACCCTGCTGCGCGGACTTAACCGTCTGGTCGAGCCGAAGAGCGGCGATATTCTCATCGATGGTGAAAGCATTCTGGCCATGAAACCGGAAACGCTGCGCCGCCGGGTCGGTATGGTCTTCCAGCATTTCAATCTCTTTCCGGATCACACGGCGCTGGAAAACGTCATGCTGTCGCTGAAGAAGATCAAGGGCCTGCCTGCAGCCGAGGCCGAGCGCATTGCCAAGGCAGGGCTTGCCGACGTTGGTCTTGCGAGCCGTCAGCATCACCGTCCGGGCGGTCTTTCCGGTGGGCAGCAACAGCGCGTCGCCATAGCCCGTGCGCTTGCCATGGAGCCGGAAGTTATCCTCTTCGATGAGGTGACGAGTGCGCTCGATCCGGAATTGGTCAAGGGCGTGCTCAACCTGATGGCCGAACTCGGCACGCGTGGCATGACCATGGTCGTCGTGACGCATGAAATGGGATTTGCCCGCCGGGTCGCCGATCAGGTCGTCTTCATGGATGAGGGGCGCGTGGTGGAAGCCGGCACGCCAGAGGCGATATTCGATAACCCGCAAAGCCCGCGCCTCCAGCGCTTCCTTGCGGAAGTGCTCTGAGCGTCGGGAGGAGAAAAAGATGACACGAACGATACGATGGGGCGTCCTCGGTTGCGCAGGAATCGCTGCCAAAGCGGTCATTCCCGCCATCCAGTCCAGCCGCCTGGGGCGCGTTGTGGCAATTGCCTCGCGTGATGCCGCCAAGGCAAAGGAGATGACGGCCCGCTTCGGCATCGCCAGGTCCTATGGGAGCTACGAGGATTTGCTTGCCGATCCGGAAATAGATGCAATCTACAACCCTTTGCCCAATCATCTGCATGTGCCCATGACGATCAAGGCCCTGGAGCAGGGCAAACCCGTGCTCTGCGAAAAACCGATCGCGCTTGATGCCGCACAGGCGAGGGAACTTGCGACCGCACAAAAGGCGGCGAGCCTGCCGGTCGCCGAAGCCTTCATGGTTCGCCACCATCCGCAATGGAAGAAAGCACATGCATTGATCACCGAGGGGCGCCTTGGTGAGGTCAGGGCCATCCAGACAATCTTTTCCTATTATCTCGACGACCCCGGGAATGTGCGCAACCAGGTTGATATTGGCGGCGGCGGTCTGTTCGATGTCGGTTGTTATGCCATCAACACGGCGCGTTTCCTGTTCGATGCGGAACCGCTGCGGGCAATCGCGCTCATGGAGCGTGATCCCGTTTTCGGCACGGACCGGCTGACGAGCGGGCTGCTAGCGTTTCCGGAGGGAAAGCAGCTTGCCTTCACCTGTTCCACGCAACTGTCCCTCACGCAGAAGGTGACGGTGCTGGGAACGCGTGGGCGTCTGGAAATTCCCATTCCTTTCAATGCACCCGCCGACGAGCCGACTGTCCTCATCTTCGACGATGGCCGTGATCTGGCCGGCGGTGGACGCGAGGAGATCATGATCGGGCCGGTCGACCAGTATCGCGAACAGGCCGATGCATTTGCCGAGGCTGTTCTCTCCGGAAAGCCACTCGAGACGGACCTTGGCGACGCGATCGCAAACACGAAGGCGATCGATGCCCTTTTCCGCTCCGCCGCCAGCGGCCGCTGGGAAGAGCCCTGACCGCTTCACCCCATCCGTATGACAATTGATTGAAAGCCAACCCCATGACCGACAACACCATCTCTTCGGCCGTCATCATCGGTGCCGGTATCTTCGGCGTTTCTACCGGCGTGCAGCTTGCGCGGCGCGGCATCCAGGTCACTATCCTCAATGACGGCCCGCCCGCCAACGGTGCCTCCGGCCGCTCGCTTTCCTGGTTAAACTCGGCGCGCATGCGCTCGGAACCCTATCATCAGTTGCGGATGGCTGGCATCGACCGGTATCGTACGCTCGCGGCGGAGAACCCCGACGTGGAATGGCTTCGCTTCGATGGTGGGCTGACCTGGGATTCGGATGACGAGCGCAACGAGATCGACGCAGCCTATCGCCACGAGGTTTCGCTTGCCTATGACGCGCAGCGGCTTTCCGCAGGCGACGTCGCCCGCGTCACACCGGGCATAGACGCAGGCGCAATCACCCCGCAGGGTGCCATCTTCAATCCCGGCGAAGGCTGGGTCGATCTGCCAACATTGATCAGGGTGCTTCTGGAAGAGTTTTTCGCGCTCGGGGGCGTTCTGGTGACGGACCAAGGTGCCGCGCGGGTCATGCTCGAGGGTGGTCGTGCTGTTGGTGCGGAAACCGCAGAAGGTTATCTCCATCGGGCCGATGCTGTTGTGCTCGCGACAGGCCCGGCCGTGCCGAAGATGGTTGGGGAAAGCGGACAAATCATCGGTGACGGGACACCGATCGCTCTTCTCGTGCAAACCAAACCGCTCGCCCATCCCCTGCGCGCTGTCCTCAACACACCGCGTGTCGCTGTTCGCCCCGCGCCAGGTGGCTCCTTCTCGCTGGATGCCGACTGGGCGGCCGACGAGGGTGTGACAGTGCGTGCGGACGGCACCTATGAGATCGATGACACCATTGTTGCCGAGCTTCTTGTGGAGGCTGCCAAGGTGATGGAAGGCAATCCGCAACTCGAAGTCGCTTCGATCGGTGTTGGTGGGAAGCCGATCCCGGGCGACGGAGAGCCGGTGATTGGAGCCATCAAGGCCATTCCCGGCTATTACGTGGCCTTCAGCCATAGCGGCGCAACGCTTGGCCTGATCGTGGGCGAATTGCTCGCTTTCGAGATTGTCACCGGGACCGAGCATCAGATGCTCGCAACCTTCCGACCGGAGCGTTTCTCAAGCTAAGACACTCATTCGAAGATCTCCGGAACACGAGCCTGCTGACCTAACGGCAGGCTTGTTTTACCGCACGCCGATGCTGAACCGTCGTTTCAGTTTCCCAGGCGGGCGCGATCACGGTACTCACCAGTTATCGTCCGGACGTGGATTGTTCTTGTCCCATTCACCAGCTCGGCGAGGTGAGTGGGAAGGGTCAATGAAGGGCAGGGCGGGTGGTGATAATTGGCATGCCCGGTTTCCTGACGTGATCAATCAAACCCCTCACCACCTTAACTACGGTTCCGACGTCGCAGGCCGCCGCCCTCATAACGATACCACCTCTCCCAGCCAACCATCATTTATCCCGTGGCTTTCACCTGGTGACCGCCAGCTCGCAACAGCGCCATAAGCACCGGACCAAGTGAAAACTCACCGCGCTTCGCCTTGCTTGTCAAATCCCTGAGATACCCGCCCGGCGAATTGATGTGGCCACCGCGCTCCAGAATGCAGGCGATGGTTACCGCAGCATTCTCTGGACCCATTATCTCACAGGCCTCCTGATATGCGGAGGGACTAACCCCAAGCATTGACCTGACAACCACGGCGGCGGTCATGAGCTCGCGCCAACTCCCGATTTGACCCTCAGGCCCATAGTTCGAAATCTCCGGGCAGGCTCGCAACACAAGGCCAATAGGAAAAGCCTTGATCGGCACATGTCCGGCCTGCTTGTTCTGGCTCGGCTTCGCTCCCTGCTCGTTTCCAGAGCTAGGTTCAAGTTCATTAAGGTGATTGGTATTTGAATTCTGTATGTGACGCTCAATTTGAGCATCATTGGTGGTCATTTCTGAAGAAAAATCATCGGAATTCAGGAGTTTGAGGATATCCTCTCGCAAGCTGGCCATCTTGGCACCCAGATCGCTGAGTTCATTCAAGGTTGGATTGCGCGGAATTTGTCCGACGAGCGCAAGATAGCGCTCTTCAAGCCCGCTCCAATCGCCTGAAGCTCCCTCTTCAACGCCAGCCGTGATCAGCTTTCGGATATCGCGCCGGCAGATCGTCAGGCTTTCCTTTGCTCTTCTGAAGGCAATTCGATCAGCGGCAACCTGCTGGGCCAGGCATGCGAGTTCCTCAGCCCGCATAAGGAGCGGGGATATGTCGAATCCAAAAGCGTGTTCGATTGATCCCTCGTCATCTTTTCGAGCGTAGCGCTTGCCGTTCGCACTATCCTTGCGGATGATTAAGCCGGCCTCAACGAGAAGGGCAAGATGCCGACGCAAAGTGGCACCTGCGATACCATGCGCGCGAATTGACAGCTGGATGTTCGACGGGAAGACGACGAGCTGGGCGTCCTGGCGCAGTTCGTTCTCGGGATAAAAGCTCAGGAGAGCGTCGAGCACCGCCAGGCTACGATCCTGCAGACCGAGCACTTCTCTTGCCTCTGATGCATCGCGAAAGACCCTCCATTTGTCTGCCGACTTGCCTTCCTCGATCTTGGTCGTGGCAATCTGCCGCTTCACAAGCGCAAGGGTCACAGGCCGCCGCCCAAAGGGCGTCGTCACTTGTCCACCTTCCATGTCCTCGCCTTTCAAAAAGGCAAAAGATTCACGCTCACCAAAACGATGCCAAAGACTCTTGACTAAGATTCATGGAAATGCGATTCTCAAGTTCTCACACAACGAGAAGGGCTTCCATGACGGCAACGTTTCGGGGGCCTTTTTCTTTTGCGCACTTTCCTTCCGTAAAATCACTTCGAAGCCTGCTACTCAGCTTCGGTTTAAGTCTTTGATCCCTTGCGGGCGAACCGCTCCACCAGCGTGGGTAGTTCGGCTTCGATAAAATCGAGGAATTCTGCTCCGGCCGGCGTCTCCACCGAAATGCGAATGTCCTTGGTCGTACGCAGGAAACTGCCAAGCTGTTCGCCCGCGGCGCCGGCAATCTTCTTCCCGCCGGCCTTCTGTGACGGTGCTGCAGGTTTCAGGGCATTGAGGGCTGCCAAAAACTTCTGATCCGACCCCAGGTGCTTTTCTGAAGCGAGCGACAGCGCCTTGCGCAGTTCATCATGCAGATCAGCCTGCTCAGAGAATGCCTTTGCGAATTCTGCCCATCTTGGACGGCCGACCTTGGTCGCCCGACCGATCGCCTCGATGATCTCGAAGGGAACGGAGCGATAAACCGCCCGCATTCGGGCAAGCTCTGGATCGTCGATCGACAACGCCGCCTTGATATCACGAGGCTTCACGTCGGCATCGTCCATGCGGCGGGCAAACAGGGCGCGCTCGATCCAGGTTAGATCCTGACGATCGGCATTTTCGATACCCTGCGCGATGACAAGCTCGACATCGGAAATCTCGACTTCGATCGCCTTCACCGGAATTCCGAGATCCTTGGCTGCCCGCAGTCGGCGATGGCCGTAGATTACCTGATAGCGTTCAGGTGAGGAAGGCGACTTGCGGACCTGAATAGGAACTTTCTGACCTTCGGACCGAATGGAGTTCCTGAAAGTCTCGAAATCCGATGCGTTGTCATCTGGAAGACGATCAGGAAAGGGAGAGGGATCAATCTTTGACGGATCGAGTTCCCGGATCGCACCGCCACCCGATTCGACAAGCGCCTTCAGGCGGTCGCGTTCGGATTTGATGTCGTCGATTGCGCGGTGCGCCGCACCAATGACGCCGGCGCCAACACGTGCAGGTGCTGTCGATTGTTGCGGGGTGGCAGAATTGTCCGTCGACAGCCGGTTTTCAAGCTCCGCCGACAGCAGTCCGAAATTTGCAACGATGGATTTACGCGATGACTTACTGGTCATGTGCGTCCCCAACTGGTGTTGATGAGTTTCAATATCGCTTCGTTGACGGCATCCACCGCCTCACGGGCGCGCTTGTGCGTATCACGGCCGATCTGGCCCATCTCAAGTTCGTAAATGGATCGTTTGGCAAGTCCCGCTGCCTCGACCGCCGTGCTTTCAATCAGCGTGGGTAGAAGCACATCCGATCCGAACAGATGGCGCATCATCGCAACAACCTGCGACTGCGGTGCGTCGTTCGGATCGTGGCGGGTGACAAGATAGCGGATGAAATCCTGATCGAGTTGTGCTCCGCTCTCGTTCAGCACGCTGATCAAATCGCCCATCATCAAAAGGAACTGGCTCATCGACGCCACATCAAGCATGGCCGGATGTACCGTGATAATCATGCTGGTCGCGGCATAAATTGCGCTGAGCGTCAGAAACCCGAGCGACGGAGGCGTATCGAGAATGACGATGTCATAGTCCTGCTCGACCTCGGAAAGGGCAAGTTTGAGACGCTCGAAGAAGATCGCGCCCGAGCCTGATTTCTGCGCCAGGACGCGCGGCGTTTCGTGCTCGTATTCCATGACTTCGAGGTTGCCCGGAATAAGGTCGATACCATCGAAATACGTTTTGCGAATAATATCGCGGATCGGGCGACGCTCGGCGTCGTCATAACGAAGGGCCGCATAAATCGTCTCGTTTGCACCGACATCGAATTCGGGCTGCGCACCGAAGAGAGCGGAAAGCGATGCCTGCGGATCAAGGTCAAGTGCAAGGACGCGATAACCCTGTAAAGCGAGGTAATGTGCAAGATGAACGCAGGTCGTAGTCTTTGCACTACCGCCCTTGAAGTTGGCGATCGCGACAACCTGAAGATGCTCGCCCTCGCGTCTGCGCGGCAAAAATCTCAACGCCTCTGAAGGCTTCTGGCTGGCAAAGAATTCGCGCAACTCGTTTATCTGGGCAAGCGTATAGACGCGGTGATTGTTTTCCAGGCGTCCAGGAACCGGCCCACGCCCTTCACTCGACATGAGTTTCAGCGTGGAATCAGGTATCGACGTGAGCTTGGAGACTTCGTTGGTCAGGAAGGGCCGCAGGCTTTTCTCCGACTTCGGCGGGTACATGCGTGTGCGGAGTTCCTGCAATTGCTGCGACAAAAGGCTTGCATGGCGGGCGATCTTGCCACCTGCATCTTCCTTTTGACCGATCGTTGCTTCAATCTGCTTCGCTATCGCCATATCGCCCCCTTGGCGGGCAAGGTTCGGTTTGCCGCCCAAAGCCCGCCAAAGATACAACATGATTCTCGCTTTACGTCCAGACATTAAGGGTTAACGAATCCTTAATGAACCACTATCCGCGCTTGGCCTCGCCATAACTACGGTTAATATTTT